>JBDTXM010000071.1:0-14949 GCA_040006215.1 Acidobacteriota bacterium | reverse complement strand
GGGCGTAGGAAAGAGCTCGACTATCGGAAACTCTCTTGATCTGGGCCTCGAGGCGCGCACGTGCTTCGAGCGGCGGACGTTTTGTTGCTCCATTCAGGTAAATATCGAAGTCGATCTTTAGCTTTCGAATGTCGTCATCGAGCCGTCCGAGCTGCTGATCGGTCTCAGCGGCCTGTTCCTGTTTGACCTGGGTTTTACGGTAAAGATTCCTCGAGTTGATCGCCATTTGCGGGTTTTCCTTTGTTGAGCAGGGTTGCAGGGAGGGAAATCCCTACTATTAGTATACGGTCAATCTGCCATCCATTCCAATAAGTCGATTCTCGGTTACAATGCACCTATGAAGGATCAAGCTACTTCTTCGGCGTCGGGGTTACTGCGTGATCTTCCATCAGTCGATGAGCTGCTACGTACTGTTACCGCCGGGTCGATAGCCGCCGATGTCGGCACCCGCTTCGCGACCGTTTTGGCACGCAGAGCCATCGAAGGCGTTCGGGCAGAGGTCCGCGAGGCCGGCTCTGGTTCGGGTGGGCAGCAAAGTCTTATCGAAATTTCCGAGAGCAAACTTCTTGACGAATATCAAAATGATCGCATGCCGCGCATCCAGCGTGTGATAAATGCGACCGGTGTTGTTGTTCATACGAACCTCGGCCGGGCTCCTTTGTCCGCGAATGCTCGCCGAGCGATCGTTGATGCCGCTGGCTATTCGAGTGTCGAATATGATGTCGCCGCCGGTAAGCGTGGAAAACGCGGCGAACGCGCCGAATCACTTATCTGCGAACTCACGGGGGCCGAGGCCGCTGTGATAGTTAACAACTGCGCGGCCGCCGCTTTTCTTGTATTAACCGTTTTCGCCGCCGGTGGTGAGGTTGTGATCTCGCGGGGCGAGCTGGTCGAGATAGGCGGCGATTTTCGCATTCCGGATGTCCTAGTTCGGTCTGGTGCGACGCTTCGCGAGGTGGGAACGACCAACCGAACGAGCCTCGCCGATCACGAAAAAGCTATAAATGAAAAGACCTGTCTCCTTCTGAAAGTTCATCCCTCCAATTACCGGATCACCGGCTTTTCCTCGGCTCCAAGTGTGAGCGAACTCGCTGGTCTGGCCCACGAAAAGGGCCTTATTTTTTTCGAGGACGCTGGTTCAGGAGCCCTGACCGATCTTAGCGAATACGGAATAACCGATGAGCCGATAATTGCCGATTCGATCCGGGCCGGTGCCGATCTCGTTGCCTTTAGTGGAGACAAATTGCTCGGCGGGCCGCAGGCGGGAATGATCGTCGGAAGATCGGAATTGATCGATCAAATTCGAAAACATCCGCTCTATCGCGTGCTGCGCGTGGACAAGATCGCCTACGCCGCTCTCGAGGCGACGCTCGAAGCATATCGAAAAGGAACTTCGACGCAGGAAATTCCAGTCCAGCGAATGCTGTCGCTGACCAGAAACGACCTTGCCGCACGGACCGCGAAATTCGTCGAAAGGCTTACGAATGTAGAACTGTCCGTCGAGATCATCGACGGCCATTCAGTGATCGGCGGCGGGGCAGCTCCGGACGTCCAGCCTGCGACAGTTCTGCTGGCGATCTCGCATTCGGATCGATCGGCTGAGCGCCTCGAATATGCGCTGCGAAATTCTACACCGGCAGTGATCGCACGTATCGCGGAAGGACGGGTTGTACTTGATCTGAGAACTGTATGTGAGATTGAAGAAGGCGAACTACTGAATATTCTCAACGCGATCTAGTCGTTGTTCTGAGCAAAATCCTTCATAAATTCGACGAGCGCCTCAACACCTGTCCGCGGAAAAGCGTTGTAGATCGAGGCCCGTATTCCGCCGACCTGGCGGTGACCCTTTAGGCCGTCCAGCCCGGCCGCAGCGGCTTCGACGGCAAATCTCTCATCGAGGTCCGCCGACGGCAGCCGAAATGTGACGTTCATCATCGAACGCGCTTCTCGCGATGCGAAGCCCGTGAAATAACCATCGCTGGAATCGATCGCGTCGTATAGAATCCGAGCCTTTTCGATATTCCGCGTTGCCATCGCCGCGACGCCGCCCTGATTTTTCAGCCATTCACAGACCAGTCCGATCAAATAAATGCCCCAGGTGTTCGGCGTGTTGGCCATCGATCCGTTCGCGGCGATGTGGCGATAGTCGAGCATGGACGGCAAAGTGTGCGGCACGAGCTTCAGCATGTCGTCACGCACTATCAGAAGTGTGACGCCGCTCGGGCCGATGTTTTTCTGCGCACCGGCGTAGATCAGATCGTATTTTTCCGGGTCTATCGGTTTCGACAGAATATTTGACGACGCATCGCACACGACCGGCGTCTTCCCGCCGTCAAGTTCGTAATTGAACTCGACGCCATCGATCGTCTCGTTTGACGTGTAGTGAATATACGCAGCGTCCTGGCTGAAACGAAGCTCCTCCTGCGAGGGTACGGTCGAGAACCGGTCTGCTTCTGACGTGTAAATGACGTTTACCTTCCCAAATCGTTCGGCCTCGGGAACAGCTTTTTTGCCCCAGAAGCCCGTCACGATGTGATCGGCCGTTTGATCGCGTCTCAGGAAATTCATCGGCACCATCGAAAATTGCAGTGATGCTCCGCCTTGTAGGAACAGAATGCGGTAATTCGCCGGTATTGCAAGCAGATCGCGTATCCCCTTTTCCGCGCCACGCAGGACTGCCTCAAAACGCGCCGAGCGGTGGCTCATTTCCATCACGCTAATACCCGAGCCGCCCAGCGAAAGCAACTCATCTCTTGCCTGTTCCAGTACCTCGACCGGCATGACAGCCGGACCTGCCGAAAAATTGAATATTCTCTCTGTCATCGATGTTTTTGGCGAAAATGTAACAATATCACGCGGCCGGATGATTTCGAATCGGGCAGCGATTTACCCAAATATCGATAACCTGGTCCACTTCAACTTTGGCGGCAATTTGCGTTACAATAACTAAAAACCGACAAACTCTTTATTTAAGTCTCGCATCTTAGAAAAGCGTTTCTCGCCTAATTCGGAGGATCCTATGTTCCATAGATCAATTTTCAAGACAATATTCTTAGCACTCGCGGTTAGCTCGTTCGCTGTGATTTCTTTCGGCCAGACGGGCCCAGTAAATGGTTCGGTAAAGATCAAAAAGCAGGACGGGACTTTCGTTCCCGCGGCTGGGGTGACGGTTGACGCCTATCGAACGGACATCGATAAGGGCAAAATGCCCTCTGCAAAAACAAATAAGAAGGGCGAGTTTAGCTTTGTCGGCTTTATCTTAGGCCAGCAGTATGCCCTCGTTATCAGCGGCCCGGGCATCAGCCCCGACCTCCGGTCCAACATCAAAGCCGGAATGGAGAATATATCCTTCGAGGTCGGCGAAGGCGACGGAAAGACCTGGACCGAAGAAGAAGTTCGGGCGGCACTGAAGACTCCATCAACAAACACCTCGTCCGGCCAGACTACTGCCAAGCTGACCGAAGAGCAGAAAAAGCAGCAGGCCGAATACGACAAAGCGGTAGCAGCTAAGAATAAGGCTGAAAATTCCAACAAGGTCGTCAACGCCGCGTTTCAAGAAGGCGACAAGCTCTATAAAGTAAAGGACTACAACGGAGCGATCGCGAAATTTGACGAGGGCATCAACGCCGACCCTGATTTTGAAGGAAGCGCCCCGATACTGCTCAATTACAAAGCCGTCGCTCTCAAAGATCGCGGATTCGATTCCTACAAACAATCTGTAAGCGTCGAGGCCGATGCCAAGGCGGCGCTGATGGAAAAAGCGAAGGCCGATTTCGGGGACGCGATCACCGCGGTCAACCGCGGGCTAACGATCCTGAAAGATCATCCCGCGGGTGCGGACGCAGCCGCTCAGAAAACCGCCGAGACGGCAAAACGCAATTTGCTCGCAAATTATGTCGAGGTCTTCCGGTTGATGGTCAAAACGAGAGCCGATGTTTCCAAAGCTAAGGAAGCCGGGCCAGCGTTTGCCGATTATGTTGCCATCGAGACGGACCCGGTAAAGAAGCTTAACGCACGCCTTATTCTCGGCGATATCATGCAGGAAGCCGGCGAAACCCAAGCTGCGCTTGATGCTTATTTGGCGGTCCTGCAGGATTCGCCCGACAACGTTGACGCACTCGCCGGCGCCGGCCTTAACCTTATAAATCTCGGCTATTTGAACAATGACAAGAGCAAGTTTCAGGAAGGCGTAAATTACCTGCAGAAGTTCGTCGCTGCCGCCCCGGATACTCATAAGCTCAAACCCGACGCCGTTGCGTTGATCGACACTCTTAAGAAAGAGCAGAACGTAACGCCGCAAAAAGGCGGAGCTATTCCGAAGAAAAAAGGCCAATAAAGTAGCTGTTAATTGTGAATAAAGCCGTGCCTGATATAATTCGGGCACGGTTTTTTCATTATGAACTTTCAGATCCGAAAAGCACTTCCCGACGACGTCTCGAGCATTGTTGGCCTTCTGCGCGAGTTTGCTGAGTTTGAGAAGCTGACCGATTATCTTGAGATAACCGAACAGAAACTGAGCGACGCCTTGTTCGGGACCGACGCATTTGTCCATTGCCTGGTTGCCTACCGCGGCCTCGCGCCTGCAGCGTATTCGCTCATGTACCCAAATTTTGCGAGCTTTCGCGGGCAAAAGGGTATGTACCTCGAAGACATCTACATTACGCCTGATCATCGCGGCTCTGGCCTTGGGGCCGCAATGCTGGCCGAGATCGCAAAACTCGCTCGATCGCAGGGCTGCGAGCGGATCGATTTTGTCGTGCTCGACTGGAATGCACCCGCGATAAAATTCTACGAAAAATACGGAGCCGTACGCGACGATCAGGAGCGGCGGTTCAAATTCATCGACGATGCGTTCGTAAAGCTCTGCTCGTGATCTCCGAGAAGTATTTCCCGCAGAAACGCAGCCTTCCAAAGGACGCGTCCTCCTCTTCTTTGCTCCTTTGGGACTTTGCGGGAAACTTTTGCTCTTTCCTGTCACAAACTACCGTCCGCCGGTGTTTTCACTCTGCTAACGCAATTCTTGCGCACAAATAATTCAAAGTCTGGGAGGCTTGCATGCGGAAATCTATTTATACGGTCCTTGGCGGACTGGTCAGCTTTTGTTTCATAGTAATTGTTGTCGGTTCATACGTTATAGTCGCTCAAACCGCCGTCACGGGCGACTGGCGCGCCGATTCGACCCGAGAAAAAGACGGAAAGCTATATGTTTCATTCGAACGCCGCACCGCCCGCGGCGGTCATAATCAAAACGGCTCGAACTACGACTATTCCGACTTTGAAGGCCTGACCCGCGAACAGGCCGCGAACGGCAAGGTCAATTTCCGCCTCGTGCGCGAGGCCGGCACCATCGACTGCCAGGGCACATTCGCAGATGGGAAAGGTTCTGGAACTTTCACATTCACGCCTAACCGAAGCTTTATCGACGCGATGAAAAGCCGCGGCTTCGATTTCGAAAAGTCCGCAACGAAACACGACGACGATATCTATGACCGGCTGTTCGCCGCCGCCACGATCAACGTTACGACCAAGCTAGCTGACGACCTTCTGTCTGCCAATTTCGGCCCGCTCGATGTCGAAGACCTCTTCAAGGCCGCGATCTTTCATGTCGATTCCCAGTTTATGGCCGAAATGAAGGCAACCGGATTTCCCGACCTTAAAATGGAAGATCTGGTCAAGGCCCGCATTTTCAAGATCGACGCAGACTACGTTCGCCAAATGCACGAGGCGGGCTTCGACAAGGAAAGCTTCGAAGATCTGGTCAAATTCCGTATCTTTAAGATAACTCCCGAATTTTTGAATGATTTAAAAGCAGAAGGTTTCAGCGGCCTGTCGTCCGAAGAGGTCGTTAAGTTCCGAATCTTCAACATCGACACCGACTTTATCCGTAAGGCCAAGGCCGACGACCCCAATGTCACGGTCGAGGATCTGGTCCAAATGAAGATCGGCGTCCGCCGTGCCGGAAAATAAGTCTCCCGGCACCCCATACTCCGAGAAAAGGCCGTCATCACGACGGTCTTTTTTCTTTTGGCACAAGCCAACTCTCGGCTTTATTTGGGAAACTCACATTACAACATAGGTATTAGAATATCCATCAGCAGTTGTTCGCGGCAATTCGGCTCCAGCGTGCATTGATCTTTGAAAATCAGCATCCAACGGCTTCGCGTTAGAAACGGCTTAACGTGCGGGTGGACATTGGGACAGTGGGACATGGGACAAAATAAGAAGGGCGGATAGCTGGACGAGGCAGGTCACGCGTCCCGTAGCCGAGGGGCTTCAATGGTTTGCGAAATAAGAGGTCCTTCCCCGCGGGCCAGGCCTAAACAGAGGTCGAAACGGGACAACGGGTTACGGCATTTTCAGATCGCTAAGAGATGATCCGGAGGCCGAGATACGGTACCAGACTCAGCAAGATGATACAAAGTTTGTAAAATACGATGCCGGCCAGGTTGTATCGGGTTAAACCGTTCGGCATCAATGCCGAACATTCTTGTAACCAAACCGCGCCACGCTGGGACCCATAGTGTCAAAATACACCAAAAAATGAGCAGTGCGTAATTGATAACTGCGCACCATGCAAAAAAATGCCTGACGGTTTCTATGGTCATAATTTGAGGCCTCCGGTAATAATAGTTGCTTCCGGTCGCTATTAGACACCCATTTATCGCTGCGTCAAAGGTGATAAAAGCCACCTCCATGCAAATAAAGTTTTCACCGAAACGCATGTCGGATCTTTTAAGCTCGAATTTTGCAATCAACGAACAAAGCCGTTAAACTGGTTTTTTCGATCACTTGACGGGCGCTTGGGGTTGTAAATGGCAAAAAGGGTGTTGGTTGTCGAAGACTACGAAGACACGCGTGAGATGATGCGCCTGATGATAGAGCACTACGGCTACTATGTGCTTGAAGCGTCGGGGCCCTACGAAGCCATCGAAAAAGCCGCTCAATATCATCCGGACCTCATCCTTATGGATATCGGGCTGCCGCTAATGGACGGTCTCTCAGCCGCAGAGCTGATCAACGGAATGGAGAGCCTCGCCGACATTCCCATCGTCGCCGTTACCGCCTATCACGACGTCCGTTCGCAAGTAATGAAAGCCGGCTGCATGGGAGTTTTGTACAAGCCCGTCGATCCGCCGCAGTTAAAGCAAGTCCTGGAAAAACATCTCGAAGGAAACTGAATTTATTCGAATTGTTTTCGAAACTCTTCGACCGTTTCGCGCAGAGTCCCAAGCTCGGTGCTTACCCGCCCCAGTTCCTGTTCCAATTTTTCGACCCGCTCATTTAAAACACCTGTGCCGGCAGCGCGATCCCGAGGCAGATTTATGCTCGCCGCATCGACAGGGCCCGAGAGTAGATGCGCATAACGGGCGTCTTTTTGCCCCGGCTGTCGTTCGAGCTTAACCACCAGCGATTCCGCCCGCGAGGCAAGCTCATCCAGCGTCTGCTGCACCTGGCCCACGCCCTCAAAATCGTAAAGCCGATCGCTTCTCCCTCGTATCTCGCCGGCGGTTTGCGGGCCGCGAAGCATCAACACCGTGACCACTGCGGTTTCCCCCGGGTCAAGGCTGTAAACGCTCGGAAGCATATGCTTATACTTAACGACGCGACTCGTGCTGCCGTAGAAAACATAAACAAGGTTTTTGTCCCGCAGCGAATCTAGAGCTTCGGTGGCGACGGTGTCATCGTACGACACGACGGGATCGCGATTGCTCTTTTGATTGCAGGCAGATACAAGAGCGTTTAGCGTGAGCGGATAGTATTCAGGAGTGGTCAACTGCTTTTCAACCAGACAGCCAAGAACGCGAACTTCGGTTTCAGAGAGATTTTCAGCCATAAACTTGCCGATTAGCTTAATACATTTCGTGCCGCAAGTTTAATCGGAAGCGTCGTTGCGTTATTTAGGGCCTTTGCTGAAAATACATCGTAGTGGAAATTTTGATCGCTCGAACATTGGATGAAATTGGCCTCGCCGTCCAGCGATTGTCCAAGGCCGAAGTTCTCGGCTGCGACACCGAAACGTCGGGCTTCAATCCCCGTAGCAGCAGATTATTTTCCATCCAATTTTCAGACGGAAAATTCAACGTGCTCGTGCCGTTGAGCGAAGGTGTCGCAATAGGTCGATTTGTCGAGATACTCGCCGATCCAAATTCGGTCAAGATATTTCACAACGCCAAGTTCGATCTGGAGTTTCTTTACAGCGCCGGTCACGCTGTAAATAATGTGTTCGACACGATGATCGCGGAAAAGGTTTTAACTAAGGGAGCGAAACAATCGGCTTCGCTCGCCGAAACCCTCTATCGCTATTTCGCAGTCGATCTCGACAAATCGCAGCGGGCGAAGTTTAACCGAAACTGGGATGGCATCTGGACGGACGAGCTGGTTGATTACGCTCTGTCGGATGTTGTCCACCTGCCTCAACTTATGCGCGAGCAGGTGACATGGCTCGCTAAACTCGGACTATCCGAAAGCTATGCGGAACAGATGAACGGGGTCGTAAAGTAAAAATGGCCGATCAAATGACCGGCCACCTTAGTTTTTAACCAGAATTACCTCGCGGTTTTTCTCGGCATCATTTCGTCCATCATTGCTGTTTGATAAACGAAGGCTGCCATAACGGTCGCGGCCTGTTTCATATCATCGGCCTGGATCCGATCAAAGACATCCTGATTCGAGTGATGAGTAAGGGTGTCGTATTCGATCTCATCCTGAATGAACTGAAAACCGGGAAGCCCGATCGCATCGAACGAGAGATGGTCAGTACCGCCGGTGTTCGACATCGTCAACGTCTTGGCGTCCAGGTCCGCGAACGGTGCTAGCCAAGCTTCGAAGTATGGACGGACGGCGCCGTTACCCTGCATGTAGACACCGCGCACCCGTCCCGTTCCGTTGTCGAGATTGAAATAAGCGGACAGCTTTTCATACTCGGGGCCTTTTATGAGCTCAGGCTTGGGAGCGTTGGGGTCGGGCGGACCGAAACCAGGAGCACCCTTCATCTCGCCAAAATGCTGCTTGACATAGGCACGCGAACCCAAGAGCCCTTCTTCTTCACCCGACCAGAGAGCCACGCGGATCGTGCGTCTCGGTTTAAGGCCGGCCGACTGAATGATCCGGGCCGCTTCCATCGCGACCGCGACACCCGCCCCGTTGTCCGTCGCACCAGTTCCACCGTGCCAGGAATCCATGTGCCCTCCGAGCATTACGACCTGGTCCTTTAACGTCGGATCGGTTCCGGGAATTTCCGCAATGGTGTTATTTACCATACCGTCGCCATCGATGTATTGAGCATCGACATTGACCGTCATTTTCACCTTTTCACCCAGTTGGATCATGCGGATCATTCGATTGTAATGTTCAGTCGCGACCGTCATTTGCGGAAGGATTCGCGATTCGGCCTCTTTCATATACGGCGTTAAGCGTCGTGCGTTCGGATCCGGAGGAGTCGCCGGAAGATCCTGCGCCACCGCAGCTTGTTGGACAAAGACCGTTCCGCCAAATCCGCCGCGGCTGTTATCGACAAGCATCGCCGCACCTTCGTTCGTCGCAAATAGAAGTTTTTTGGCCGCGAAAAGCTGAGCCGCCCGGCGTGCCTGAGCATCCGGCCCGCCTCCGCCAAAATTTGGCCGCGGCTGAGTCACGGGATCGGGTGCGGCCGCGAGTTTCGTTAGATCTTCCTCAGTATCACGTTTACCTATGCCGGTAAAATCGGCCTTGAGCGGACGAACGTCGGACAACAGAACGATCTTGCCTTTCAGTTGGCCTTTGAACTTATCAAGAGAAGCATCGTCTTTTGCGTCAAAATAAACGACATCTGCGTTAATTACGCCCTTGGTGCCCGGAGCCCATGCCTTGGGATAAGCGATCAGGGGAATTGCGTACGGTTCGGAGACCTGTGCCGCAAAACTCTTCAACACCCAACCGCGTCCGAATGGACCCCAAGCTTCGAGGTGCGCATTTTGCAGTCCCCATTTGGTCATTGTGTCGCGCGTCCACTGATTAGCGCGAAGCAGACTGGGCGAAGCGGTAAGCCGCTGGCCGATGACGTCGGTGAGATAGCTGAGGGTTTGCATAACCTGTGAACGGTTCAGGCCCTCATCTCTTATCCTGTCGATCACCTCTTTTGGTGCCGTATAAACCGGGGGGCCCGGAGCAGACGTTGCCGAAGGCCCTTGCGCAGCAGCCAAAACGGGAAACAGAAGAGCGTAAAGCAGTACTACGCCCAAAACCTTGCGTCGTAACATGGTGTTTTTTCTCCTGATAGCGAATTGAATCTTGAATGAAAGATTTCGGTTATGATACCAAACCCTCGGCAAAAAGTTTCAAATTCAAGAGGTAAAAGGGGCGTTGGAAATGTAAAGAAGTGCAAAGATATCAGGACCGGCTACGATCAATATTGGTCGAGGGAAAGTAGATTTCCATCGGGATCCTTGAACCACGCGACCCTGGATCCGCCTGGAAAGCTCATGATCCCCTGAGCCGTCTGTCCGAATCCGTCGTAGATCTCGAAAGTGACGCCCCGGCCTGACAATTCCTCTACTGTTGCGTCAATGTCGTTAACATGCCATCCGAGCGTGGTGTAAAGGCGCGGTTCGACGTCACGAACCTTCTGGATGCGAAGCGTGATACCGTTCGCGTCAAATACGATCGCGTACTCCTCGTCCGAAACGAGTTTAAGCCCGAGCGTATTTTCGTAAAAATCTCGAGAGCGTTCGGCGTCGGCGGTTGCGACAAAAGCGGCGATCTGACAATCAGCTAGCATTTCCCTGGCCTCCTGTTCGAGGTCAGATTCTATCATAACCGTCGCCGCCGCTCTTTCCGTCCGCAAATTTCAGCCAAGCGTCATCTTGCCGCCGAGATAACCTTGATACATCAATGCTGCCACGATCATAGCAGCCGCAGCAAAATAAACGATTCCAGGCTTCCTGGCAAACATGAAGATGCGGCCGCGCCAAATAGCAAGCGTCGTAAAGCCAACGACCAGGCCCATACCCAACCACTGATGTGTTGCGAGTGTAGCGTTGTGACTGTGGCCGGTCATCTTTTCGATATCGCTAGCCCAAAGCCAGCCCGCAAGCGCCGTAAGCGGCGTCGCGATCGCACCGTAAAGCAGCATCCACCATGCTGCCGGAGTAAAAGAATACCTGTCGGTGAATTTGCCGACCGCGTCGCTAAAAAACGAGACCGGAAGCAGCGCGGTCGTAAAATGAACCAGTACCGGATGAATGTGGTTCCATGAAACAAGAGGTGTTTGTAAGTACATTTTTGTTGTCTCCTCTCTCGTTTATGCGAGTGCGTTGTCGATGATGGCTAGGGACTTGTCCTTTTCGACATACCGCACTTGAGTAACGCCGATCATTTTCCCAAGTTGTCCGGCAGGCACATCCTTCATCGGCCCCGGCGAAGGCGCGGAACCCGGAGACGGTTGCGGATAGGCTGTGGAACGCGCGGTGTGGAAAGTAACGTTGCCCTCGACCTTTTGCATTACCTGATGAATATGCCCGTTGAGCACAGTGACAGAGCCGAATTTCTTCAGAATAGATAGTGCCTGTTCGGAGTCCTCCGTCCCCCAACCCCACTGTGGATAGACAGCCCAAAGCGGAACGTGAGTAAAGACCACGATCGGTGTGCTCGCGCTCAAACCAGCAACGTCCTTCTGAAGCCAATCGAGTTGTTCTTTGCCCAAGGCTCCAAGTCCCTCGTTTCCGCCGTTCTTGAACGTACCGGGCGTGGGTGAGTTCGCAGCCACGACGTTGTTCAGCCCTATATAGTGCGTTCCGGTGTGATCGAAGCTTTGCCAACCCTGACCCTGTGTTCCCTTGCCAAAGCGTTTCAAATATTCGGCGCCCTGATCGGAAAACGTGTCGTGTTCGCCAGGCACGTAAAACACCTGGTCCGTCTTTAAGCCTTTGAGGATCTGCTCGAGGGTATCGAACTCTTCGGGTTTTGAGAGATGTGTTAGATCGCCTGTGTGGAGCACAAAAGGCGGCCGCTGCGGCATCGCGTTTATCTTGTCGACGAGCGCTTGCAGTGTGTCCGTGACTTTCGGATTGGGTTCCTTACCAAAGCCGATGTGCGTATCGCTTATCTGCATAAAAGACAGCACACCTGGCGAAGTGTCTTCCATCTTGCAAGAAGTTAAGAGACCGCCCGCCATCGAAAGAACAAGTCCGGTTCCGCCCCACGCTCCCACGCATTTGAGGAAGTCCCGACGGCCCCAATTGCCGCGTCCTTCTTTGCTAACCTCGGAAACTTCGTTTTCATAATGATTTCTTAAGAATTTCATATTTGTAGTTATTGCTCTGAATAAATTTTTTCTGCCTTGGACTATTTGACCTTAATGTTTGCCTTCATCTGGGGATGAAGGGCACAGAAATATGGAAAGTCGCCTTTCTCGTTAAATGTGAATGAAAACTTATCGTCTGTATCCATTCCGCCCGAATTGAATTTCTTTTCGGGGCTCGTGCTGGTGGCCGTGTGCGGTGCCTCGTCTTTGTTGATCCATGTGACCTTTGTGCCCACCGCGATGGCAATGTCTGAGGGCGAAAAAGCGAAATTTTCGATAGTTATCTCAACCTCGTTTTTCGCCGTGGCGTCCACGTTCGCCTGCGGCGGCGGACCTGGCATATCGTGCATTCCTGAGTCACCGTGGCCGTTGGCCATTTTCCCATCTGTATCGTTTGTTTTTGTTGCCCCTGACTGGCATCCTGTGAATAAAATGCTCACCGTGAGCACGAAGATACCTATTCCTATAATTGCTTTTATGTTTGATCGCATTTTCATTTATGTTTCTAAACCTCCCTCAGATCAATTGCCAAAATCGCCACCTATCGCCGCCATTGTTTTAACTCGCTTATGCGTTTCCCCGACCGTGTCAGTTACAATAAAAGTGCAAGCGAAACCGATCGACTCAATGGCGGCGACCTGAGGTATTCTGTTATCCAAACGCTTTTTATTTGTGCGTTCAGGTGTAAAGACCGCTGGAGCGCATGAAAAATTCCCGTTTAAAAATAAATTTTTTTGCGGGAATAAAAGCGCCGAATTAGCAGTCCTTTAGATTAAAGTGAGTCTTTCTTAAACGAGACGTGGCATTATTTCGAAACGAAAAGAAAAGCTCTGATTTTGAAGAAACGTTTCTTCCGCACTTGGACGCCGCATACAATCTGGCGCGATGGTTGACGCGTGATCCGGCCGACGCAGATGATGTGGTGCAGGAAGCATATATGAGGGCATTCAAATTTTATGGAAATTATCGCGGAGGAGACGGCCGGTCATGGGTACTGAAAATTGTTCGGAACACGTGTTACACCTGGATCCAAAAAAACCGGCCGCGTGAGATAGTCTCGGAATTTGACGAGGGGCTGCATGACGTGGAAACGGAGAACCCTGAAACGATCCTGATCCGCGATATTGACAAGCAGAAGGTGAGAGAGCAAATGGAACAACTGCCGGCCGAATTTCGCGAGATGATAATTCTGCGCGATCTGGAAGGGCTCTCGTACAAAGAGATCGCAGGCATCTCCGACCTGCCGTTAGGCACGGTAATGTCGCGTCTGGCGCGAGCCAGAGGGAAATTACAAATTGCCTTAAGAGCGCTTGAAAGCAGCGGACGTGCAAAATGAAATGTGAAGAGAGCAAGGAATTATTGAACAGCTACTCCGATAGCGAGCTTGACCTGGTCAACCATCTCCAGATCGAACAGCATATAAAGGAGTGTCCGCATTGCTGCCGAGCGCACGAAAATATTTTGGCGATGCGTTCTGCGATGACCGATGATTCGTTCTATTTCAAGGCCCCAGGAGATCTTGGGACGCGACTGCGATCTTCACTTAAAGAAGCTGAACCTGAACCGCCGCTGAGTTCGTTTTGGAACTGGAGGTGGATGCCGGTCTTTGTCTCGGTCTTGCTGCTGGTCGGGGTTTCGATCGTCGCGTTGACCCTTGTGAGACCAACGGGAACGGGCGAGGACATGTTAGCGACAGCGATGGTTTCGGCACATATCCGCTCAATGATGACGGACGGTCACCTTATGGATGTGCCATCGACGGACCAACACACGGTCAAGCCTTGGTTTGACGGCAAGCTCGATTTTGCACCGCCCGTAAACGACCTCGCCGCTCAGGGTTTTCCCCTGACGGGCGGGCGTCTTGACTACATAGACGGCCATCCGGTCGCGGCGCTCATCTATCAACGCCGCAAACACGTGATCAATTTATTTGTTTACCCGACTCAAGATCCCGACTCGCAGAATAGAGTGCTCGACCGGCAGGGTTACAATGTCATTCATTGGAGCAAAACAGGAATGTCGTTTTGGGCCGTTTCGGACGTCAATGTCGGTGACTTGCAGGAATTTTCAACCGCCGTTCAGAAGTAACTAAAATCAGATCGGTGTTTAGCCGCCTCATCCACGGGAAAGCAAATATCGAAGCTTGTGCCTTTTCCTTCCGTGCTTTCCACGTCAAGTGTTCTCTTGTGTGTTTCGACAATCACTGTGTGCGAGAGATCTCCAGGCCCTGACAAGTGCCGTTGCCGAGCGAAGAGCCGAAGAAGTCGTGAAGGTTGCCAGCAGGTAGCCAAAGAATCAATTTGTTACTGATTCATGCCGTTTCATCGGATCGGCCGTATCATCCGGAAGGTCATTCGCCCTAAAAGGAAGTGAACTCCCCGCCTTTGGAGGATCTGCGGGTGATTCGACCTCATTACGGGCACAGCCTTATCGGCACTTCCAGACCAAACTCTAAAACGAGGTCGGTTTCCGGCATTAAATTTGCTATTCGGGTCGATGACACGGTGTAGGCCGTCCAAGTAACCATCTCCTGATGAATAATTCGCCGGTAAATAAGCTTCTAACCCGAGTCAGCAAATACTCGCATTTGACCGTACCGCTTGCAGCGGTGGTCATCCTTCTTGTTCTGCTTATCCCTCTTCCTGCGTTCCTTCTCGACATATTGATCA
>JBDTXM010000070.1:0-15076 GCA_040006215.1 Acidobacteriota bacterium | reverse complement strand
TGGGACGCATGGCAATAATTCAGGACCCGACCGGAGCGATGATCGCGACGTTCAAACCGAACATGTAAGGAGGACGAAATGGCTCAATTTGATATACCAAAACCAGGCGAGATCTGCTGGCGCGAACTTGCTACCAAGGACCTCGCTGCCGCGATCGAATTTTACGCAAAACTTTTCGGCTGGACTCTTGAGCAGTCAAAAGTCACAGGCATGGATTATAAAGAAATTCAGCGGGATGGCGTCTCGTATGGCGGGATGATGGAGATCGATGAAAAGTGGGGACCCGAACCGCCTCCGTCTCACTGGAGCACCTACATCGCCGTCGCAAATGCCGACGAGACGACCGCGAAGATCAAGGCGAACGGCGGGAGCGTAAAAGTTCCGCCCTTCGACGCACCTGGCGTGGGACGGATGGCAATGGTCTCGGATCCGTCAGGCGCACCATTTGCGATAATTCAATTTGCGCCGCCCGCGTGAGACACGGCGCGTGTGCCGGTAAATGATAACGGATCGGGGACGATCGGGGCTGACAGTGTTCCAGACATTTTATCGCCCTCGATCTTGCCGGTGATCGAAAGTTCGACGGTTTCGCCCTGGATCTCGGTCCGGGCCGAAGCCGTCAATTTGTTTCCGGCGATAGTTCCGGCGTCGATCTCGCCGACCCCGAGCATAGTTTCGAGTTTTCCTTTTAAGACAGTTCCTTCTTGAGTCAACGTCAATGAGACGGGCACCGATTGCCCCTGAAAATCGACGGAAAGTTCCCAGTCACCCGCTGCGTTAGCCGTTTCGCCCGAAGAGTTCTGTCCGAAGCTGCCAAGATCCTTGACATTGCCCTCGGTATCGAAGACCTCTATCTCATTCGCGTACTCATTTACCTGCGTCAGCATCTCTTCGGTATCGCCTACGATCACGAGGGCCATTTTCTCAGGCGTAATATATTTGTTAGCTACACGTTCGACCTCATCGACTGTGACCGCAGTGACATGATCTCGGTAGGTTTGAAGATAATCGTCCGGCAAGCCATGAAGATTTTGGCTGACGATCAAGCCGGTCAATCCTTCCTGCGTTTCCGCTCGGATCGGGAACACGCCGGTGAGAAAATTCTTGGCGTCGGCAAGTTCCTGGTCAGAAATTTTTTCATCGCGGATCCTGTTCAGCTCGTAAAAAAACTCTTTTAGCGAATCGCCGGTGACCGCAGTTCGAACTTCGGCGGTCGCCTCGAAATCTCCGGCCAGTGCCTTTGCGTCGAAGCGCGTGTAGGCTCCGTATGTGTAACCCTTCTCCTCGCGAAGATTCATAAAGACCCGCGAAGACGCACCGGCTCCGAGCACCTGATTCATTACGAGAAACGGAAAATAATCCGGACTGTGGCGGTCGATTGCTATGTTCGAGAGGACGATATTCGATTGGGCAGAGCCCGGGCGATCGACGAAGGTAAGAGTGCGTTTGTCCCTCGACGGAAGTGCTGGGAAAGAAGGAGTTGCGGCCTCGCCTTTCTCCCAATCGCCGAAGCGGGTTCCGATGTCTTTAAGCAATTCCTCACGCTCTACATCGCCAACAACTATCAGAATCGCGTTATTCGGAATAAAGGACCTGCGATGAAAATCGATCAGTTGTTCGCGTGTCAGACCTTCGATATCGGATGCCGAAGGACTGACCACCGAATACGGATGCTCGCCATAGAGGAGCCTTGCCGTTTGTTCGTTGGCGAGAAATCCGGGCTGCGAGCGTTGAAATTTGAGGTTCTCGATGGTATTTCGTCGATAGAGGTCAAGTTCCTCTTCGGGAAAACTCGGGCGCAGCACCATCTCCTGCAGGAGGTCGAGAATGTCGGTTCCGTAGATCGACAAAGCCGAAGCGGCGACGACCGTGAAATCATCCGACGAACTTGCCGAGATGCTTGCCCCGAGCCGTTCGATCTTTTCGGCGAGTTCCCTGCTCGAGTGTTCTTCGGTTCCTTCGCTAAGCATCGCGGCAACGGCCGAAGTGATCCCTATCCGGTCGCTCGGCTCATGCGCATCGCCCGATAGAAACGCGAGACGATAGCTGACAAGCGGCAGACGCTGATCCTCAAAAATGACGACCTTCAGGCCGTTCTTGAGCGAGGTCTTGTACGAATTTGCAATATTAAAACCGGCCGGAGCGAGCGGCTCGGGAGCCGTTTTTCGAAGATCTGTGGTCATAAAAAATTACTTGAGGGAAATTTCTAACAGCATCAACAGGATATTAAGGATACGAACCGAGTAAAACGCGATCCTCTTATATCCTTTTCATACTGTGCATCCTGTTTGATTCTTCTACCCCTTCCCTGCGGGCACGACATCGAGAAGCGCCCGGTTTTCGGTATTCAAATAATGATCGACAGCACTGCGGATCTGGTCAGGAGAAATCTGCAGTAGCTCGTCAAGCTCCGTATTTACAATCGTCGGATCGCCGTCGTAGAGCGCAAACTCAGCAATATGCTGTGCCCTGCTCATCGACGACTGTCGCATTCGGACCGAATCGTTGATGAGCTGGTTGTGCATCTTCTGCATCTCGTCCGCCGTCGGGCCGTTTGCGGCGAGGTCCTGAATCTCGTGCATGATCGTATCGCGGATCTTGCTCAGATCTTTTTCTGGTTTTGGAATCGCCCCGACGAAAATGCTCGACGGACCGCGCCTCTCGTCGGTAAAGCCGAACAACTGGATGACGGATTCCTCGCCCTTGACCAGTTTTTGATAAAGCCGCGAGCTGTCGCCGTCGTACAACGTTTTGCCGGCCAGATAGAGCGCGTTGAATTCCGATGAGCGACGCGGCGGTATTTTCCAGCCGATCAGGAACGCCGGAAATGGAGCGAGCTTATCTTCCCACTCTTTATAATTTGATCCGACCTCGGCTGGTTCCGAGACATCAAGTGCGGGCGGCAGCGGCTGCGATGGGATATCACCAAAATACTTTTCGACCAATTCCTTCGCAGTTTCAGTTTCGAACGAACCCGACAAAACAAGCACCGCGTTGTTTGGGGCGTAGTAGATCCGGAAAAACTCCTGCACGTCTTCGACCGAAGCGTCATCGAGATGTTCCATCGAACCGATCGTCGAATGTGCATTCGCGAAGTTCTTATAGATCATCTCGTTTATCAGGTCGAAGATCTGTCCGTACGGCTGATTGTCGTACCGCAACCGCTTTTCTTCCTTCACGGCCTCGCGTTGATTGTCGAGATTCTCCTGCGTGACCGCGAGGCTCCGCATCCGGTCCGATTCGAGCCAAAGTCCGAGAGGAAGCTGATTCGCAGGCAGCGTTTCGTAGTAATTGGTGCGCTCGCTCGAGGTCGTGCCGTTCATCGTACCGCCGGCCTTCATGATGTGCTGAAAATGCCCGGCCTTCGGGACGTTCTCAGAGCCTTGAAACATCATGTGCTCGAATAAATGGGCGAAACCCGTCCGCCCCTCGCGCTCGTTTCGCGAACCGACATTGTAATAGACCGCGATAGCGACAACCGGGATAGCTTCATCACGATTGAGCACAACCCTTAGGCCGTTTTCCAGCTTATATTCTTCGATCTCGAGAGGAGGTAATTTAAAGGTTTCGGACATAAATTCGTCAGCAGCACCAACCGGGAATAACCGAATAGATATAAAAATATGAGAACATTTTGACCAACAAAATGCAAAATCGGCCACTATCCTCCCGCCTGACCCGGCCGTTTCCATTTTTTGGTATATTTTGCGGGCTCATCTTTAAATTCCTGAGCACAGACCGGCCCCTAAATATAAAACGCTTCGGATTGATCAAATATCGATCGCGACGCTTCCGGCGATGGGCGATTATGGAGGGCTCAGCTAAAGCCTGTGACTTGTGCATGAAAACAGTGCACTCAAGATCAGAATAAAAATTAGCGGGACACGGGACAAAAGTCGCTTGAAATGACGTAACCCATATATTATCAATAGTTTACGAATCTATTTACTCCCCTACCTTGCGGGATAAGTTATTAGGGTTCAGAAGGTCAGGGTCAAAAGCGGGACAGGTCCGGAACCTTACAAAATCTGCTGAAACCGTGAAACACGCCTTCAAGTGCGAAAACTCTCGATTTGCAGGATCGTCCGATCAAAACCGCTGTGCAAAGTGTGGCACGTACCACAATTTGTGAAACATGACTTTTAGGATAAGAATCTATATCGTGTGAAGGTTCGTTTCCTGTATATTCACGTCTTCCTGGATAAAAGAGAACGTGGCGCTCCGATTTACGGCTGGACCATTATTTAGCTTTCTGATAATTTCTTTCGTTCCTGATTTTCGCGAGCGATGGCGTAAAGGGCGGATTTGACTTGAAATGGGGTGAAATCGGGATAGCGTTCGAGCAGAAGGGCGATCACGCCCACAATATGGGGGCAGGCGAAGCTATTGCCGGTCAGGCTCCGGTAACCGCCGTTTAGCCAGGTGGTCTGGACATTGACGCCGGGCGCCGTCAGCTCTATCACCTGACCGTAATGAAACCCGAAATTGAACGGATCGGTATCGACGCTCTTGATCACCGAGATCAGGGATGAGGAAAAAACAGACGGAAAGCTAGGCTGCGGCAGATTATTGGCGGCGGCTACGACGATACATCCTGCCTGATATGCACGATCGAGCAGATCGTGAAGCGGGGCGAAGAATTGCGGCTTGGTGGTCCCGAGGCTCAGGTTTATCAGCCTGTGCTTTTTCTTAATCGCGTATTCAAGGCCCGCCAGAAACGCTTGCCCATCACCCAGGCCGCCCGCTCCGAGGACCTTGATGCTCGTGAAAACCGCGTCCGGCGCGATCCTTGAAACGATCCCGGCGCAAGCAGTGCCATGACCAGCCGAATCGCCCGAATCCGACGGTTCGAAGAGTACCTTTTTATTCTCGACCCGAGCCTCGACCGATTCGATCACTTTGGATTCAAGTTCGGGATGGTTCCCATCGATCCCGCTGTCGATGATGGCGACAGTGACGCCATTACCGGAAGCCGAGCGCCAGTTATCGGGCCGAAAATAGCTCGACATAGCTGGAAAAAAGGGGGCTTCGTCAACGATCGACATATTGCTCCAGAAAAGTGCCTGGATAAAGCGGCACCTACATGCTCAGGAAACTGGTTTCCCTGTTTCTGTCGGAAAATTTTAGGATTGCTTCTAGAAGCTCTTTGCACATTTCGCGTTCGCCAGGCCCGCGGCCGGCGATCTCGCGCATCAGGATCCCGAGATCCATCATCTCCCGGTGTTCGGTGGAATTTCGCAGGTCGTGGAGCCATTCCCTAAGTTCAGTCAGCCCCATATTCTGGTCGTCCTTGAGGACCTTGTCACCGAGTTCGCGAAGCAGTTTCGCGGCTTCGTAGGCATTTACCAGCGAAGCGATAGCATCAGCATAAAACGCTGCCTTGTCCATTTCGTCGGGCGTAAATGAAGCATACGGCGGCTCGCCCGGCCGGTTGACATATTCGAGGACGCCGATTACCTCGCCCGCGTGCCGCAAGGGTGTTGCGAGGATCGTCTGCGTAGAATATCCCGTCTTTTTGTCGATCTCCGCATAAAAGCTCGACTCCTCCCCGACATTACCCACCGCCATCGGCTGGCCCGAAGAAAATACAAAACCCGCGATTCCCTTTCCGGCAGGCACTTTGACACCGTACAGCATGTCAGCCACCTGACCGATCGCCGTCAGAAACCGCAGATCCCCCTGATCGCCATCCCGCACTAGGACTGAAGCCTCTCGCGATGCTATCTCGGTGGCAGACGTAGATAGTAGGCTGTTGATCGAATCCGTCAGCGGTTCGGTCAAGAGGTTCGCCACGTCGATGGTTTCGATCATCTGGCGGAATTTGTCGCCAAATTGGCTGTTGTCCTGTTCCGGCATAGTTATAAATTCTTACCCGAAAGCCGTAATTTAATCAACCTTTTGCGCCGAAAGTGAATCAAAACTGGAAATCGAACCAGATTAGAACTTTGCTCACTGCAAATAATAGTTTCGAATACCGTCGATAGGGACGGTTCGGCTTGCGAAGGCACCGTAAAACCGTGTACTATCTCGCAAAACGACCATCCTTACTTCGGAAAAGCAGTAGTCCATTTGCGCTCGGATTCATTGATATGGCGAAGATATTAGGTCTATTTGGATTGATCTTTGTTCTCGGATTAGGCGTCGTGCGCCCGCAGGAGCGAACCGCCCCACCGATCTCGCAACTGCCGCCGACCGAACCGTTCAAGTTACGGCCTGGCAGCCAATTTTCGGCATCGGGCTCCTCGCCGAACGTTCGCGAGCCGATCGTCGATAGTGAACGGGAAAAGATCATTTCCGACGTGGTCGAAGCCCTCGCCATCATCAAGAAAAACTACGGCGGAGGTTCGACCGACCCAAGCTCGCTGGTAAAATCCGCCATCGCCAGCTCACTCCATTCGCTCGATCCGCACTCAAATTACTTTGACTCGGCTGAATACGCATCCCTGCTCGAGGAGCAGCAGAGCGAGTATTCCGGCATCGGAGCAACTATCGTAAATTACGAACGAAACGGCCAGCGTGATACCTACGTTATCGCGACATATCCCGGTTCGCCCGCCGAACGAGCTCATCTCCGTTACGGCGATCGCATCGTCGCGGTCAATGATAAGCCTTCGAACGGCAAGGATTCGATCTATGTCCGTGACGAAGTGAGGGGAAAAGACGGAAGCACTGTCCGCGTAAAAGTTGAGCGGGCTGATACAGGTGCCGTCGAAACTGTTGAATTGAAACGCGGCGTCGTTCCACAGCCTTCGATTCCCGATTACTACATGCTCAGGCCCGGCATCGGCTACGTCGATATGTCCGAAGGCTTTAATTATACGACTGCGGGCGAGCTCGCCGAGGCGTTGAAGGACCTCCACCGCCAGGGAATGACCTCTCTGATCTTGGATCTCCGAGAAAATCCCGGCGGTATTGTCGAACAGGCGGTAAAGACAGCTGAACAATTCCTGCCGGTGGGGTCGGTTATTCTTTCACAGCGAGGACGGTACCGGATCGACAGCCGTGTTTGGAAGTCGGCAAATAGGGTCGTCGATAATGTTCCGCTCGTGGTTGTGGTGAATGAAAATACCGCTTCAGCTTCCGAGATCGTCACGGCCGCCTTGCAGGATTACGATCGTGCTCTCGTTGTCGGTGAAAAGACGTTTGGCAAAGGCCTTGTCCAGAATGTGATCAACCTGCCCTTCGGATCGGGCCTGACGCTTACGGCGGCGAGATACTATACTCCGTCGGGCCGTTCGATCCAGAGGGATTATTCGCACCTTGGCCTTTACGATTATTTCAAGAGCCGAACCGACCTGCCAGAACAGGAAAAGGCAAAATTTGAGGCACATACCACAACTAATAGAAAGGTTTACGGTGGCGACGGGATCATGCCCGACGAACGGATCGCCGGTTCCGGCTTGACGCAGCAGCAGTCCGCTTTGTTAGACCCACTGTTTTTCTTTTCACGCGACCTTATTCATGGAAAGGTAAAAGGTTTCGAGAAATACAGCGTTACACCGGCCGCTAAATCCGGCCGACGCGTGGCGGGAGGCGAGATCGCAGTGCCGGAAGGGCTGATCGATACCTTCGTCCGGTATGCCTCGGCTGACAAAGACATCTCCTTTGCCGATCAATTTTTGAACGATCAAAAGGCATTTATCCGCACCCGACTCCGGTACGATCTCGCGATGTCCGCTTTTGGAAGTGTAGCGGCCAACCAGATCCTAACGGAAGAAGACCCGCAGGTAGCCAAGGCTTCGGAAGCCCTTCCACGTGCCCAGCAGCTTGAAGCCTCGGCTGAAAAGATCCGCCAAAATCAGCGAAGGCCGTAGGAGGCTGTCCAAAACAACTAAAAATGCCCGCCAAGTCTAGTACCCGGCGGGCGTTGAAGCAAACAGGAGGAATGAGAAAGGCATCTTTGCGCCCAAATCTTGAATGCTGTCTATCCTTTCTACTATTAGGATTGATGCGCTGCCACTTCTAGAGGTTGCCAGACTAAATCAAACTATCTGATGTGGCCGTACCTCAATCAGATTCCATCGCTAGCGGAAGTTTCCCGACGACCTTGATCACCCGCTCGTCAGCCCGAACATCCGCCCAAATCGGGTCGTACGACAGTCGAAACGGTGCAAAGGCCCGCCGTTGATACAGCTGCTGGAAGTAAGCAAAACCCTCGTCCCGATCGCCGCGAGCGTAACTAATAACGGTCAGATCATTAAGCAATGCCGGATAGCGGGCCGCATTCGCGTTCAGCTCGGCAGCGATTGCTTCGGCTCGTACAGAATCACCCGACTTTGCATAAAAATAACCCAGCGAACCTAAGTCCGAAAGCCTGCCGTTTCCTTCGGCAGCCGCTATCGCTCTTTGGGCCAGGGCTATCGCTTCATCCTTCCGCCCGATAACAAAATATTTTTCGGCAAGAGCCAACTGAGCCGCCTCGAGTTCAGGGGCTGCGGCCAGCGATTTTTCACAGTATCCGACCGCCTCGTCAGATTTGCCTTGAAACGCCAGTACATCGCAAAGGGCCCCATTGCTTATCGCCGAGAGCGGATCATACTCCTGAGCGAGGCGCATTTGCTCGACCGCCGAATCAAGATGCCCGAAATTTAATAGCACCCATCCGTAGCGTACGTGAGCAGTGGAATTAAAAGGGGCGATCTCAATTGCCTGTTCAAGATAAGCCTTCGACTGTTTTATGCCGCCTTCCTCGTTAAGTTTTAGGTAAGCTAAAGCGATGAAGGTTTCCGGTACATTGTCATCGAGCGAAACGGCCTTCTCTGCCGCCTCGGATGCTCGTTTCCGCATCTCGCGCGGGTCGGCAAATCGATAGTAAGCGAGCATGTTGAAACTATCCGAAAGCATGGCGTACGCCCGGCCGTAGCTCGGATCAGCTTTGACTGCCTGCTGAAAATATTCGACCGCCTTCTGAAGGTCATCGCTCGTCCGAAGATTTCCAAAATAGATGCCTTTCTGATAAGCCTCGTAGGCCTCGGTGCTGTTAGTAGAACGAAGTGCGAGCGACTTTTCCTGGTCTTGTGTGAGATTTAGGCTCAACGCCCTGACGACCTTTGCGGAGATAGAATCCTGCATCTTAAATATATCGGTAAACCGCTCGTCAAAATTTTCCGCCCAGACGGTGCTTCCGTCGGCGACCGAAAGCAATTTAACCGACACCCGGACACGATCGCTGTCACGCTGGACAGTTCCTTCAAGTACTTGATCGACGCCCATCTGACGTCCGGCCTCGATCGAGCTTTCAGCCGGGCCATCTGTGTAACGAAAGATCGAGCTTGTCGGACGTACCGGAATGGTCTTTAGGCCGCCGATCCGCGTGATCACCGCATCCGCCATCCCTAGGCCCAGTTTTTCGTTGGCGGTCTCTTCACCGATCGTCTTGAACGGCAGGACGGCGATCGATCTTTGAGTGCCTGAGGCGGATGGGGCAGCCGATGGCCCGCGAAGAGTGGCGATCAGGATCGCTCCCGCAACTGCGATCAGGCCGAGCGCGGCCAGTGCCGTCAAAATCTGTCTTCGCTTGCTGAAACTGTTCGTAGCAGGTTTAGCATCAGGAGATTCAAATTCCTCCTTCTCGTTTCGCAGAAGCGTAAGCCTGGCATGCGATCGAATTTCGCTTTCTGAAGATCGCGCTTGATCCGCGGAGCCGTTCGTACTGAACCTTTCCGGACGGGCAAAAACCTGGCTAACGTCTGCGTTAAACCGGTAACCGGCTTTGGCGACCGTTTCAATGTATTGATCGCCGCCGGGCCGCGAGCCCAAGGTCTTGCGCAGGATATAAATGTGTTGGGTGAGGTTGGCGTCTTCGACAAAACTGTCGGCCCAGAGTTCCTGGTAGATGTCCTCTTTTTCGACCGTTTGTCCACTATTTTGGACGAGGAGGGACAAGATCTGAAAAGCCTTGCGAGTGATCGAAACAGGAACTCCCTTTCTCAAAAGCTCCTCTTTTTTTACGTCAAGGGTCAGGTCGTCAAATTCGTAGGACAGAATTTCACGAGAAGATTTTTCAAAAGCATTTCCAGTTTTCACCGTCAAAGTAAAACAGTTTGATGTGCGCCCACCTCGGTTTGTTGCAAGGCGGCGGAAATTACTTGTGAGTAAAGGACCACGGAAAAGAAACACCGCGAGGCGGCTTCTTATGACAATCGTAACGGCTGCTTACTGTTATTTGGTCAATGACAATTCACCGACAATTATAAAAATGCCGTGCCGCCGTTGAGCTCCGGCGGCACGGGAAATGAGCGAAAGGTCAGGATCAGAAAATAAATTTCGCTCGCATTGTGACAAAACGGCCCGTGAAGTTGCCGACCGAATAGTCGTTAAAGTTCGCGTTTCCGGCAATTCCGAATGCTGCCGTCTGCGCTCCGACGCCGAAAACGGTCTTCGGACGCTGGTTGAATAGATCGAAGATCTCGGCGCCGATCTGCAGATTGAAGCGATCATCGGGGCCGAACTTCGTATTCTTGACGATCACGACGTCCGTCGAATTAAAGCCCTTCGTTCGGAACGTGTTTCTTCCTGCGGTCACACCTGCGGCAAGAAATCCTCGTTGAACGAACTGGGCTGAAGGATCAACGACGAGATAGGCCACGGCATTCGTTGGTCCATAGGCTCCGAGAGCACACTGATTTATATCCGTGGTCACGGTACCCGGACCGAAGAAGCCGCCGGGGGCGAGGAAATTTCCGTTTGCGTCGAGCGGGCAAACACGGCTGGATGTTCCTGCACTTCCCGCCGAATTAAAGAGCGCGCGGTCGCCGGCAACGTCAAAGTTGATATTGCTATCCACGCCCGAACGTATCGTGACGGGCTGGCCGGACTGTGCTTGAAAGACGCCATTCAGCTGCCAACCATCCAGCGCTTTTCGAACAACCGGATTCTCCACCTTTCGAAAAAAGTCCAGATCGTAGTTGAACGACATTACAAAACGATGTGGAACGTCCAGTACTGACAATCCTTTCTCGTCGGCAAGATTGAACCCGTCCTGAGCCCGGCGGGGATTCAACGCACTGGTGTTCAGTTCGTTTGTTGCCGTATCGATAGTCTTGCTAAAGGTGTAGGACGCGGAGAACCCGAGCGTCCGGCTAAATCGGCGTGTAAGCGTGACGGAAGCGCCGTCATACCACGATCTGCTCTCAGCCGGGAACGATGTTACGACCACATCTGGGCCAAACCCGACATCCTGCAATGCTCCGACGCCGACCGAAGGCCGGTTAACGACATCGAGAAATGTCGGCAGTCCCGTCAACTGGCCTGCCGAAGGCCTTGCATAAAGGGTCGGCAAGATCTGATCGCTAGCCGAAACGGTAGGAGCGTTAAGCTGCTTTTGGAACGGCAACTTATAACCGCGAGTGCTTAGGTAACGGAATTCGATTCCCATGTCAGCCGAGAGTTGACGCTGATACGACAGCGACCACGAGAGTGAATAAGGCGTTACCTGATCGACAATGATCGAGCTTGTCGCATTGCGGGCTAAGGCCGGAGTGTTGGCCGGAAGCAGCACATTTGGGATGCCGCCGCTCTGGAGGAACTGCGTGTTCGGTCCGCCGCCGTTATTTTCCTGAGCGAACTGCGGCGGAAGGTTCAGCAACAGCAGGTTCTGGAAATTAACAAAATACGCCATCGCAAAGTTAGCCCTGATCGAGCTTTCGCCCTGTTTTCCGAAAAAGAATTTGCCAACGCCGTTCTTCGAGGTCGGCGACCATGCGAATCCAATTCTCGGTGCATAGTTATTCGTGTCGGTCTTTGGACGATGGATGTCGATCACACCCGGAACGGACGCAATACTGTTCAGTTCCTGGCTTGCCGCATCGCGCGGAAGATTCGCGAATTCATATCGAAGCCCGAGGTTAAGAGTCAAATTCGGGCGAACCTTCCAATCGTCCTGAGCGAACCAGAACCATTGGAAACGGTTGCCGACGAAATTCGGCGAGCCGATCCCGCGAATGTCCGTGACGTCGGGTTTGATATCACGAAGCAGATTGTCCAATGTACTGTATTCGTAATCGCCGCGAGCTCGCGGAAGAAACGAGCTGGTGAAGATCAGCCTTCGCATTTCCCCACCCACCTTGAAGGTGTGCTGACCGTGAACGACGGTTACTGCGTCATAGACCTGATAGTTGTAATCGTCCGGTGTTCCCTGCGGGAGAACTCCGTTGGGCCCAAGTGCGAGATTTAATGAATCCACCGTAATATTCGGGAAATCGGTCACGGTCGGATCGACCAGCGGCCTCGAGTCGATCGCACTTTTGTAGGATAAACGCAGGTCGTTGATCACGTTCGAGTTAAATGTGTGAACCCAGTTCGCCGAAAACAATCGGCTGTCGAAAGCGATTGTATTATTGAATTTCAATCCACCGCCGCCAGGCCCGAGCACTCGCTGCCGATCGTATCCGAATCGATAGCGAAGCTGATCGCGATCGGTCGGCGTGTGATCGATGTTTATCTGAAAAGAATGCCCTGCCTGATTTCCCGGTATCGCAAGGACGACCTGGCCAAACTGGATGCCGGGTACACCAAGAACTGTCTGGGTCTGTGATGCACTGGGGGCAAGCGTCAGATTGTTTCTAAGCAGGTTTACGACGAACGGGCTCGCACCGGGGATCGCCGCGATCTGATCGAGACCCGCTGCCGTCGGAGCTGTATATTGGTCGACCGCTCCCGGCTGGACCAAAAACAGCCTTTCGTACGCGCCGAAAAAGAACAGCTTATTCTTTAAGATCGGGCCGCCGAATGTACCGCCGTATTTCGCCTGCTTGAAGAAATCCTTTTGACGGCCGTCCTCTCCGGTCGTATGAGCATTGAATTGCTGACTGTTAATGTAGGTGTAAGCACGGCCGTGAAATTGATTCGTTCCGGATTTCGTGATCGTATTGAACTGTCCGCCGGCTCCCGCACCGAATTCCGCGTTGAAATTATTCTGTAACAGTGTAAATTCTTCAACCGCGTCCTGGATCACCGCTGCCGACGGCCCCGTGACCGAGGCGTCGTTATTGTCGACGCCGTCGACGCTGAATGTATTGCCGCGGGGCCGAATGCCTCCGATAACAGCACCCGATCCCGCCGTTCCGTTCGCCTGCGGTGCGACGTTGGGCGCTAACACAGCCAAGTTGTTAACGTTTCCGAGTATCGGCAGGTCTTCGACCTTGCGTAGCTCGAAACTCTTGCCGATCTGCGAAGTGTCAGTCTGGACGATCGCCTCTCCGCCGCTGGTTACGTCCACGACGTTTGTGCTTCCGGCGGGCTGAAGTGATGCATCGAGAGTCGTAGTTTGGTTAAGCGAAACGGTGATCTCTTTGGTCGCCGTTGCAAAGCCGCTTTGCTCGATCGTTAACGTGTAACTTCCGACTGGCACGTTCGGGAAAAGATACGAACCTGCACTGGTTGTTTGTGAGGTCAGCACCTGTCCGCGAACCTTATCGGCAAGTCTAACGGTCGCGTTCGGTATGACTGCGCCGTTGCTATCGACAACGCTTCCCGTCACCGCACCGCCTGTGACCTGTCCCATGAGGCTCGACGCGAATATCGATCCAAACAGGAGGAATAGCGCGATTGGGATAAATTTTTTCATATATCTCGGTCTCCTTTCACATCGGCATTTAATACTGCCGGTTAGTTCTTTTTCGTAGTTAATTCGAGCGATGCGGAAGGTCCGTGATCGCGCTTTTTGGCGATCCATGTAAGTGTCCAATTTATTGAACGCATGCGACTTATCTCGCCGCTCGACACCATTGCAATGGCAATGACCGTGCCGTTGAAAGAACGCGCAGCCACTCGCCGCGTTCAATAAAGGAAGCGATTGACAAGATCAACCCTTGATCGGAAAACGAAAACAAAGATTTTCACGGACGAAATGTTTCAAAATTGGAAATTTCGGATTTTGAGAGGTAGGGGAGACAAGATCGGGAAATCAAAACGTTCAACTTTTTGAACGGATAAAGAATTCGAAGGAAATGTAGTGGGAGACATCTATTTCAGTCATTCGGAACGCCCATGTCCAACGTAAGTTTCCATGAGCCATCCTTTTGTTTTTTCCAGATCGTGACGTATTTGCCTTCGTCGGTACCAGGTTTCCCTTTGACCGTGTACTCGTATTTGTATTTGCCGGTTTCGTACGCCGTATCGCCGTCGACCCAGACCTTTGTCGTGATCGCCGTAACTTTTACGCCGGGATCGGCGCCTAGCATTGCTGCCTTTTGGCGTTGCATGATCTGCTGCCGCCCTTTGATCAGCGTTCCGTTTCCCGACAGCTGGACGCCATCGTCGGTAAAGATCGCCGCGACCAACGCAGCGTCACCCTTGGCCCACCCTTCGCTCCATTGGGCATTTCCTTTTGTGATCGCCGCTTTTGCTTCGGCCAGAACTGGCGAGTCTGGGCTGGGGTTGGCCGTCTGAGCTGCAGCATCGCCGGCGGCCAGTATGATGACAATTAAAAAGATCGATATTTTCATAGCTCCTCCCGAATTTTTAACTTGTTCTGCAATACGGAAGGTTGGGTCCGAAAGGTTCAGAAAGCAGTGAAAATATTGCCTCAATGCGAAAATTGAGATTTCTCAATCGCAAAATTTAGGTGGATTTATCCCAAATTGAAGATTTTCGTACAGCGTTTTGCCTACGCTAGAAACATGCCACGGACACTGCTCCCGGCGATCCAAAGTAGTCGGAGGTTAAGAACGAATGGAGATCAACAGGCCGCTTTTTTTATATTCAAGTAATAAGAATCGAATGCACGACGCCGTCTCATCCGCTAGGGTGGATGCGCCCGCAGTCATGAACAACAAGCTAGAGGCACTAAAGGTACTCGCAAACTCGATCCTGTCCGAGGTCGCCTCGCTCGAACGCGACCGCGAGATCGTTTCTCACACAAACGTTGACCTATCAATGGAGGTCGAACGGTTCGAGATCGATCTGATCAGATGTGCCCTTACCCGCACGGGCGGCCGCCAACGCCGTGCCGCGGCCCTGCTCGGAATCAAGCCGACGACACTCCACGCAAAAATGAAACGCTACGGCATGACCACCACCGCCGAACAACTCGAAGAAGCCTTTGATGCTTTGGATGAAAAGCCGAACTAGCTTT
>JBDTXM010000069.1:0-15223 GCA_040006215.1 Acidobacteriota bacterium | reverse complement strand
CGAGCCGGGCTCCGGTCATTCCGACGGGTTCCGTGATTCCGTCCTGGCCGTCGATTATGAATTCCTGAGGCAGGCGATTGACGATCTCCCAGCCCGGAGGAAGCTGCATCGCACTTGCAGATTCGACCGCACGGGAAACATCGTCCTCGGATATCTCGCGTCCGACGCCGGCAACCGCCACAACTCCACTCTTGTTCTCTCCGCGAAAATGCTCGCCCGAGAGATTTACGACAGCCGAATTGAGATCCAACCCGCTAACCCGCTCAGCCTCGCCTGCGGCTTTTCGAATCGCATCGGCAACGGATTCGGCACCGGTAACGATGCCCCGCCGCAGTCCGCGGCAGTCCGCCTCGCCTACGCCGACTATGTTCATCTTGCCGTCGTCCGCGGGTTCGCCGATCACGCATCGAACCTTGCTCGTACCGACGTCCAAACCTACTGCATGTATTTCACGACTCATGACTTAGTTAATTACCGATATACTCGATCACCGGATAAACACCCGCTGCATCGACCGCTTTTATTTTTTGTCCCTTGCCCGCGACGGCCTCAATGGCCGCTTTCAGGCTCTTGGCAAAATTGTCCTTCGCGAGAGCCACGGAAATATTTGCACCCGAATCTTCGATGATTGCCTTCGGCTCCTGCATGTCGGAGAGATTCACTTCCTTTACGCGCTTCGCGAGCTGAAACTGGTCCCAATCGACCATCATTTTTTGGTACAGCTTGATCCGCTGCTGGTTATCCTTTAATGCTTTTTCAGTCTTGGCTTCGTCCCATCCTCGGATAACGACGGGAGCTTGATCTTCGCCTTTTTTGGCTGCGGTGATGATCTCGCCGTTCTCGTCAATAAGAAAATCACCGGATGAAAGACTCACGATCGCCTGCGGCTGACGCTCTACGATGCCGACGCGGATACCGTTCGGGAGGACGCGTGATACCGCGGCTGATTTGACGAACGTAAGTTTCTCGATCTTTGCCTTGAGGTCGATCAGATCAGCATTCCAGACACCCGAATGCTGTGTTTGGCTCGTTACGATCTTTTCGATCTCATCTTTAGACGCACGGCTAACGCCGCGAACATCGACGCGTTTCACGTCAAAAAACTCCGACGCGGCGACGGTCCGATATCCCATCACACTCAGAAATCCGATGCAGCCAAGGATCACCACGATCAGGATCGCAGGCAGCACATAGGTTCGGATCCGGTCCGCCCGGCCTAGTCCGCTTGCCGCAACGCGCTGCTTCTTGCGTTTCGTCGCGGCCGGTTTTTTGCTTTGCTTTTTAATTTTCGTGGACGCCATAGAAATTAATTGTTTTCCTTACCTCCAAGAACTTCCAAAATTTCCTCTGACAGGCGTGTGACGCTTCCCGCTCCAAGCGTGAGGACAAGATCGCCGGAAAACAGGTCTTTCGCCACCCGCTGTGCCGCCGTGTCGATGTCGCCGATAAAGGTCGCATTCTTGTGGCCGTATCGCTTTATGTTCTCGGTCAAGATCTCGGCCGTGATCCCCTCGATCGGCGATTCGCTTGCGGCGTAGATGTCGAGGACATAAAGAACATCGGCGTTATTGAACGCAAGTGCGAACTCGTCCATCAGTTCCTGTGTCCGCGTGTACCGATGGGGCTGGAAGACGACGACCGTCCGCCGTCCGCCCGAGCTGTTTTTAGCGGCGGAAAGCGTCGCGAGAATTTCGGTTGGGTGGTGGCCGTAATCATCAACGACCATAATTCCGTTCGCTTCGCCTTTAAATTGAAAACGTCGGTTCGCATTTTTAAAGATCTTAAATGCACCCGCGATCTTGTCGAATGGAACTTCTAGTTCGAGTGCGACGGCGGTCGCGGCTAGTGCATTGTAGATGTTGTGCTTGCCGGGAACGGGCAGATCTATCTCGCCAAGGACCTCCGCTCCCTTCCAGACCGAGAATGTCGAGCCGAAGGTCTCGTTGTATCGGATATCGTGCGCGGAAATATCAGCCTGGGCCGTCATCCCGTAGGTCACGCGGCGGCGTTTGATCTTCGGAATGATCAACTGAACATTCGGGTCGTCGAGACAGATGATCGCGGCTCCGTAGAACGGCACCTTGTTGACGAAATCGGTAAAGCATTGAACTACGTCATCCATGCCCTTGTACGATTCCATGTGCTCCTTGTCGATGTTTGTAACGACGGCGATCGTGGGATAGAGCATCAGGAACGAGCGGTCGCTCTCGTCGGCCTCAGTTACAAACCATTCCGAGGCGCCGAGCCGCGCATTCGACCCGAGCGTATCTACAACACCGCCGACGATAGTAGTAGGATCGATACCCGCATGTCCGAGTATCGTAGCGACCATTGTTGTCGTGGAAGTCTTACCGTGCGTGCCGGAGATAGCGACAGCATACGGTTTGAGCGTCATTAACTCCGCCAGCATTTCGGCCCGCGGGATGACCGGAATTCCACGTTCTTTTGCGGCAACGACCTCGGGATTGTCTTCTTTAACCGCAGACGAAAAGACGACGACCTCTGCCGCTCCGACGTTTTCGGCTGCGTGGCCTTCGGCGATACCTACGCTGAAAAGGCGTTCGAGCCTATCGGTATTTTTCGATTTCCTGGCGTCGGAACCGGTGACGACAAACCCGAGATTGCACAGTACCTCCGCGATGCCGCTCATCCCGATGCCGCCGATCCCGATAAAATGAATTCTCTTTACGTGTCTGAACATTAGTTATGGTCGGTCGCGGGAACCCTTCGTTCGACGACTACGAGCGACGACCGATCAACTCCTCGATAATATTTACAGTCGCTTCGTCCGCATTCTTTCTTCCGAGTTTTCTAGCTGCTATGCCCATTTCCAGGATCACCTCGGGCGAGCCGATCAGATCGCTGATCTCCTGTGCAAGGGCCTTGCCCGTCAGGTCTTTTTGCAGGATCATCTTTGCCGAACCAGCTCGCCGCAAGGCCTCGGCGTTCTTCCTTTGGTGGTCGTCAGCGGCGGTTGGAAGAGGAACCATTATCGCCGGTTTTCCTGCTGCCGCGAGCTCCGCGCAAGTAGTTGCTCCCGCCCGGCAGACCACAAGATCGGCGGAGGCAAACGAGTCGACCATATTCGAAATGTAGGGCCGTACATCGACCGATTCCCACCCAGCGTCGCGATATGCCTGGCGAACGTGTTCAAAATCGGCTTCGCCGGTCTGGTGCGTGATGCTCATCTTGTTTTTCCATTCGGAAAGTTCCGCCAGGCCTTCGATCATCGCTTCGTTTATCGCACGTGCGCCCTGCGAACCGCCAAAGATCAGTATTGATGGCTGTTCGCCAAGGGTTCGCGGCGGCACATCGAAAAATTCTTTTCTGACTGGATTTCCCGTGACAACACCTTTGTTGCCGAAATAAGGCAGAGCTTCATCGAACGTCAGGGCTGCCCGTTTTACGAACATCGCCAGACGTCGATTGGTAAACCCAGGAAGTGCGTTTGAGTCCATCACGAGCGTCGGGATCCTCATCACGCTTGCCATCATCAGCACCGGCCCCGAAACATACCCGCCGGCTCCCACGACAACATCCGGCCGAAATTCTCTCAGCAAACGGCGGGCTTCGACGAAGCTTCGCGGCAATATCGCCAATCCTTTCATTTGCCCGCCCAGCCCCACGCTTTTTAGACCGGCACTATGGATCAATGAAAGCTGAAAGCCGTTTTCGGGCACGATGCGGGTTTCGAGTCCGCGCGAAGTCCCGACAAAGAGTACCTCCGACGCGGGATCACGCCGCATGATCTCATTTGCAACAGCGATTCCCGGATAAATGTGTCCGCCGGTCCCACCGGCGGCAATCATTACCTTCATCTTTCTACCTGGCTCCGGCAGCCCTTGCTTTTCTTTTATAAACCGGAGGATCAGCGGCCCGGACTTTTTCCGTGACTTCGCCCCGGCTCCCCTGTAACGAAATATTCAGAAGAATGCCGACGGCAAAAAGAGTTACTATCACCGACGATCCGCCGTACGATACGAACGGCAGCGGAATTCCCTTCGCGGGCAAAAGCGACGTCACAACGCTGATATTGAATAATGCCTGCACAACAATTCCGGTCGTAATACCGATGCCGAGCAGCATTCCGAATCGGTCCGGGGCCTGCATAGCCGCCTTGGCACCGCGCCACAACAGCAGACCGAATGCGAGAACGACAGCGAGAGTGCCAACCAGCCCGAGTTCCTCGCCGACGACCGAGAAAATAAAATCGGAGTACGGGTAAGGAAGATAAAAAAGCTTCTGCTGTCCTTTCGCAAAGCCCTCGCCTAAAATTCCGCCCGAGCCGATCGCATAGAGCGATTGGACGACCTGATACGCAGCGTCGTCAGAATATTTGTACGGATCGAGAAACGCCAGGATCCGCTGAACGCGCCACGGAGCGAAGATCAAAGCTCCGATCCCGACAAGAGCCATCGCCGCGGCAACGCTTGCGATGTGCAGGATTCGTGCACCGGCCGCAAAATAGACGGCGGAGAAGATCGCACAAAGGACGATAGTGGTGCCGAGGTCGGGCTCAATAAAAACCAACCCGCCAAGCACAGCCAGAACGGCGATGCACGGGAAGACGGTCGACTTTAGCTCACCCACCGTATCTTGGTTGCGGGTGAGGAACCAGGCGAGAAAAACTGGCAGGACGACCTTAGTGATCTCAGAGGGCTGAAGCGAAAATCCGGCGATGCGGATCCAGCGTCTCGCACCGTTTATTGCGGGAAAGCCGAACACGACCACGAGAAGCAAAACCGTAAACGCGATCGCTCCGAACACGACGTATTTGTTTTGGAGGATATGGTAATCGACGCGGCTCGCCGCAAACATGATGACCAAGCCTGCGAGCGTGAACCCAAGTTGTTTATAGAAGTAGGCAAACTGACTTTGTTCCTGCGTTTCCTTGAGCGAGATCATCGCCGAGGCGCTGTACACCATGATCGCACCAAAGATGGCGAGACTTGTGGCGATCGCGAACATGAACCAATCTGTGTACCCTTTTTTACCCATTCTGCGTCAGCGTTTTCCCAATCTTCGCCTTTAGATCGCGGACTTCTTGCTTGAAGATAGAACCGCGTTCCTCAAAACTCTTGAACATATCAAAACTTGCGCAAGCAGGAGCAAGCAGCACCGCATCCCCGCTCCGGGCGGCGGCAAGTCCAGCGGACACCGCGTCGGCCATCGAATCAGCGAATTCGATCTCGGCATGCTCCTTCAATTGCGACTCGATATTTTTCGCGTCTTCACCGATCAGAATCAGTTTGCGGACCGAACCTTCGATCAGCGGAATAAGCGGAGCATAGGGTGCATGTTTTCCTCGGCCACCGAGGATGAGAATTGTTTTGCCATCGTTCTCTCTTAATGCTTCGAGTGCCTTTGAAGCCGCATCGACCGAGGTCGCCTTCGAATCGTTATAAAATCTAACGCCGTTAATCTCCTCGACAAATTCGATCCGGTGTTCGACACCCTTGAAATGCGCGACGATCTCGCGCATTGATTCAGGCGATGCGCCGCACGCAAGCCCCGCAGCGAGCGAGGCGAGGACGTTTTCGACGTTATGCAGGCCGCGAAGGAATATTTCGTCGCGGGTGGTCAGAATTTTTTCCTTGCTTCCGGCACGGCAGACGAGATCGCGGTCGCGAAGAAAAAGGCCGTCGTCCAATTCCCGCTTTATACTAAACATCGTAACGTCCGCTTTTAGTCCGGGAGCCCAACTCGCGGTTATCGGGTCGTCGGCATTCAGGATCGCGATATCGTCGGCCGTCTGGTTCATGAAAATGCGATGTTTGGCTGCAGCGTAGTCGGTAAACGATTCGTAACGGTCGAGATGATTTGGCGTGACGTTCAGGCAAACTGCAATGTTCGGGCGAAAATCCCTGATCGTTTCAAGCTGAAAGCTCGATAGCTCGACAACCGTCCAGCCATTGTCGGTCGAAGTTTCAGTCAGGTCTAGAAGCGGCGTACCGATGTTGCCGCCGACCTGCATTTGGATACCGGAATTTTTCAGCAGTTCTCCGATCAAAGTCGTAGTTGTGGTCTTGCCGTTCGAACCAGTGATGCCGACGATGCGTCCTTTGAGAAATCTACTGGCGAGCTCGATCTCGCCGATCACTTCGCCGTCTTTGCGATCGACGTATCTTGCCGTAATGGTGTTCGTTGGAACGCCAGGCGAGATCACCACGAGGTCGATCTGATCGAGCAGCCAAGACGGGATCTGGCCCGACATAAGGCCGACACCGTGAGTCTCCTTCAAAGCCCTGGCGGAATGCGACCAATTATCAATCTCTTTTTTGTCATGCAGAGCAACAACGGCTCCTCGCTCGGCGAGAAACTTCGCCGACGCGATGCCGGACTTTCCGGCTCCCAGAACTAAAGCTTTTCTTCCTCTGATCTCCATTCCAACCTAACGAAGTTTGAGCGTCGATAAACTCAATAGGGCAAATAAAATTGCGACGATCACAAACCTGAAAACTATTTTCGGCTCCTTCCAGCCGGTCATCTCAAAATGATGATGCAGTGGCGTCATTTTGAAAATGCGCTTTCCGGGATTGCCGCCGCGTTTCGTGATCTTGAAAACAGAAACCTGAAGCATCACGGAAAGAGCTTCTAAAATAAACACGCCGCCGATGAATGGGAGCAGGAATTCCTGCTTGGTCAGTATCGCGACCGTACCCAAGGCACCGCCGATAGCCAGGCTCCCAACGTCACCCATAAAAACCTGCGCAGGCGGGGCGTTATACCAGAGAAAACCAAGACTCGCACCGACCATCGCACCGCAAAAAACCGTCAACTCGCCAGCCGCCGGATTGTGGGTCAGATCAAGCCGTTCCGCCCATCGGGCGTCGCTTGCGAGATATGTCAATGCAGTCAAGGCCGACATCGCGATGAATGTTACACTCGCCGCGAGGCCATCAAGCCCATCCGTTAAATTCACTGCATTCGACGAACCGAGAAGTACAAAGACGATAAAAAAAAGGTAAACGATAGCGGGCACGACCGTTACGGTGGTGATCGCAGAATCCTTCCAGAATGGAATACTTAAATTCCAGTGATAATCGGTGAAGAAATAAAGCACCCCCCATACCGCCAAAGCAGTGATAAGTTGGCCTAGAAGCTTCTGTTTTCCCGTAAGCCCAAGGCTCCTTTTTTTGACTATCTTTATGTAGTCATCCGCAAAACCGACAGCCGCGAACAGGGTTGTCGCCCCGAGTGCGAGCCATAAATAAAGCGAGTCAAGACGAGCCCACAGGATCGTCGAGAGGAAAACCGAACCGATTATAAGAATGCCGCCCATGGTCGGCGTTCCGCGTTTTTCCTGATGCGATGCCGGTCCTTCTTCGCGGATCTCCTGGCCGAATTTCATCTCCGCCAATTTTTCGATCACGCGACTGCCAAACAAAAGTGAGATCAACAAAGCAGTGATCGTGCCCATCGCCGTTCTGAACGTCACGTACTGGAAAACGTTCAGAACCTTGTAGAAATATGGCGAGTCCGGCGCGGTACCGTAGCTTTGGTAAAGGATCTTGTATAAGAAGTAATAGAGCATCGCGGGATCTTGGAACGCGGTACCTGGATATTATTCCTTTCCCTCCAGTTCGTATTTTTCCAACAGCTTCTCCAACACTTTTTCTGTCCGCACACCGCGGGAGCCTTTAATAAGTACAACGTCTCCGGGGCGTATCTCTTGCATCAGGAGTTCGCCGGCGGCATCGGAATTTTCCGCGAAGACAGAGTCAGTAAGGCCGGCGTCCTTTGCCCCCTCAACCAATTCAGCCGCGAGTGCCCTGACACCGATCAGCATATTGATCCCAGACCGTCCCAGAGCCGCTCCGATTTGACGATGGATCGTCTTTTCATTTTCGCCGAGCTCAAGCATCTCTCCAGCCACCACGATCTTTCTTGATTTTTCTCCCGCACCTTCGACGAGTGTCTGTGTCATTGAAAGCAAGGCGGTCGGGTTCGAATTATACGAATCGTTGATCACCGTAAAGCCATCCGCAAAATGCAGTACCTCGCCGCGTTGGGGCGGAGGCTCGACACTTGCCAGGCTCGATGCGATCGCTTCGGCAGACATTCCAAAATTATGGCCGACCGCCGCGGCAGCGAGAGCGTTAAGGATATTGTGCCTACCGTTGAGCGGAAACCTCACCGCGGCCGTCCCCGTAGGGGTCGTCAGCGTAAACGTCGTCTCGCCAAAACGTGCAAAATAGATATTCGAGGCGCGAACGTCGGCCTCGGTGTCGATCGCGTAGGTCATTGTTTTTCCTTTTACGAGGTCACGCATTGCAAGGACACGATCGTCGTCGGCATTAAGAACTGCCGTGCCGGACGGTTTCATTCCCTCGACGAGTTCGGCCTTTGCTTTTGCGACATTCTCGATCGACCCCAGATGCCCTACATGCACCGGCAGAACGTTCAACTCCACTGCGACGTCTGGAGGCGTGATCCGGCAGAGACGTTGGATCTCGTGCATCGGAGTGGACATTCCCATTTCGAGAACGGCTACGTCATAAGTCTCGTCTTTAGCCAAATTCAAAACCGTCAGCGGATGCCCTAACCCGTTGTTATAATTTTTAATGTTGCGCAAAATTTTTCGACCCGTTGAAGCGAGGATGTGAGCCGTCAATTCTTTTGCTGTGGTCTTTCCCGCGCTTCCGGTTAACGCAACGATAGGTTTGTTCCAATCGAGATAGACGCCGTGAGCAAGACGTTGTAGTGCGAGTATCGCGTCGTCGACAAACACGAGCCGGCCGTCGTACTTCGCGAGTACGGTTTTGTGCTCGGCGTAGCGGTCGCTGCGCATGACACAGGCTGCGGCGCCTTTTTCAAGGGCACTGGCTGCGAATTTTGTCGCATCGTCAAAGTCACCGTTGAACCCGTTGTTCTGATATTCCGGCTGCGAAAGCGCAAAAAAGACATCGCCCGCCTTAACTTCGCGTGAGTCGATAACGAATGACGTTGTCTCACGTTGGAGCAAGGCGGGGTCGATCTTCGGTGCCGCTGCGTTCATATATTTGATGGCAGTTTCGAATCTCAAGTCTTTGGCTTCCCCTTCTCCGTCGATGACTTATTTTTGATCACTAGCTTCGGTTTCCCCGCGGCTGGAGATGTTTCCTTCGCCTGCCTTTTTGCCGGAGGTTCGGCCTTCTTTATCAGTTCGTTCTTTTCGGATGTTCGATCTTCACCCTTCGCAGATTTCGCCTCTTTTGCGCCCGGCGTCTTGTCTTCCGAATCGGTATCACTGACGAGTGTCTTCTTCGCCTCGGCCGGATCGCCCGCGATCTCCTCGGGCAGGTTTTCGGCCGTGAGAGTCTCAGGCACGACCGCCCCGTCACGAGCTACATTCAATTCCGGCAGGATCGCCTCGGCGATCTTCTTGAAAACCGGAGCCGAGACCATGCCGCCGTCGCGTGCACCGACCTGCGGTTCATCCATGACGACCGCGATAGTTATCGCCGGATTTTCGTACGGTGCGAAGCCTATAAACGAAGAAACATATTTGCTCGATTCCACTCGCTTCGTCTTCGGATCGAACTTCCATGCGGTCCCGGTTTTCCCGGCGGACGTGTATCCATCCAACTGCGCACGTCGGCCCGTTCCAGTAAGCACGACCTGCCGGAGCATTTTGCGCAAGCTTCTGGCAGTTTCAGCCGACACCACCTGCGTTCGATCAGGTTGAGCGGCGGAAATAACTGTTCCATCTTGCTGGCGAATTTCCTTGATTATGTGCGGTTGTAGCTTGACCCCGTCATTCGCTATGGTCGCAAATGCACTTGCCATTTGCAACGCAGTGACGCCAATTTCATACCCGATGGACATCGACGCTAACGAGTCACCATTCCACCGGTCAGGGTTGCGAACTATGCCGGCCGTTTCAGCAGGAAGCTCGATGCCGGTTTTGCGTCCAAAGCCCATCTTCTGCACCATCGAATAGAAATCGGGTTTGCCCACACGCATTCCTGTTTTGATCGCGCATATATTACTCGAATGTGCCAAAGCGTCGGCGTAACTCATCACGCCAGTGTGATGATCGGAAAATTTATGTCCCGCGACATTTATCGTTCCGTTTCCCGCGTCAACCTGGCCTTCCGGCGTGATCAGATTTTTCTCGAGAGCAGAACTATAGGTGACGAGCTTGAAAACCGAACCCGGTGAATAGACGGTCTGGATCGCTCGATCAGCGACCGCTTCCCCTTTCGCGGTCGCGAGATTTTCGGGATCAAAGCTCGGGTAGTTAGCCATCGCGAGGATGTCGCCCGTCCGCTGATCGATCACGATCGCCATCCCCGACTTTGCGTTGGCGTTCCTCACGCCTTCGGCCAGTGCGAGTTCGGTCTGATACTGGATCGAATTGTTGATCGTCAGATAGACGTCCTTCGGCTGCTCGCGGTCGGAAACCGTCTCGTCATAAATGCGGCCCAGCCGATCGCGGTCCTGAACTTTTTGAACGTCAGCTCCTTGGAGGATATTGTTCTGCGACTGCTCGATCCCCGCCTGGCCAACGTCATCGGCATTGCTGAAACCGAGCACGTTCGCCGCTAATGGGCCATTCGGATAGCTTCGCTTCTGCTCTTCCTTCCAATGAAGGCCCGCGTATCCCGGAAGGTCAGCTTTTTTGAGGTTGGCCGTCTGTAAAGCTTTGTTAACTTTTTGGACAGTCGTTTCGTCTAATTTCTTCGCGATCGCGATGAACCGTCTTCCAGAGTCTTTGCCCTCTCTTAACTGCTTAAGCAGAGCATTAGCATCGACCTTGACCGTTTTTGCAATGTCCTTCGCTGCCGTCTCAACTTCTTCTATCTCGGTCGGGTCAGCGTAGAGCGTTTTGACATTCACGCTCATCGCAAGAGCCCGTTCGTTGCGATCATAGATCGTTCCGCGAAGAAGCCTGCTTTTCTTAATGTCCTGACGCTGATCGAGTGCTCTTTCACGAAGCCAGTCATGCTGGCTTACTTGCAAATGAACAAGCCGCACTCCGATCCCGCCCATCCACAGGACAAAAAACGCAACGATCAGCATGAACCGCGTAAAGGCAACTTGACGCAAGTCTTTATTCTTATTTTTAACGGGCTTTTTCTTCATTCGCTGACGGGAAAGCCGATATCACGAGCTTAGGACTTCGCTTTTTTGTTGCTTCCCTTCGATTCTTGCTTTGCCTGTTTTTCGACGTTTGCCGGTTTGGGCGCTGAAGCTGTTTTTGCCGGCTCTACGGGTTTGCTGATCACGGTCTTCTGCACGACAGGAACCGACAGAGCCGGTTTAGCTTTCACCATCGCTGCGGTAGGAGCGGCTCTAGCAACTTCCGGGGTGTCGCTCGACTGGCTGAATCCGATCTTCCTTGCGGCCTTCGTCAATTCGGCCGGCGAGAGCGAGATCTCGCGGCTTAAAAGCAGGCGTCGCTTTTCGGCTTCCATTTCATCGAGCTGTTTTCTCAGCCGCGAATTCCGGATACCGAAATCCATAGAAGAAAAGTGAAGTTTACCAGCGAAAAAAAATCCGGTGACGAGGATGGCTCCGCAAACCAAAGTCAGCGCGGAGTATTTCCACGAAATGACCTGTCGGGTGGGCTCGGATCGGCAAGGTTTTGTCTGGCGGCGAGGTTGTTGTCTCATGGCAGGTCTCCTGACGGTGTTTCAAAGTTCAAGTTTCTTGCAGGCTCGAAGCTTGGCGCTTCTGGCCCGAGGATTTGCTGAGATCTCGCCTTCACCCGGTATGACCGGCTTGCGAGTAAGTATCTCAACCCTCTTCGCGGCCCCGCAGATGCACTGCGGTATCCGCGGCGGGCAACTGCATTTGCCCGCGAGCCTTTGGAATACCTGTTTTACTATGCGGTCCTCAAGGGAGTGGAATGTGATGACCGCGAGTATTCCCTCAGTTTTCAAAATTTCAACCGAATCGAGCAGGAATCCTTCGATGATCTCGAGCTCGTTATTAACGGCGATCCGCAGGGCCTGAAAAGTTCGCGTCGCGGGATGTATCTTATCCCTCGGACTACGCCGCACTGACCTTTCGATTAGCCGAACCAATTCGCCGGTCGTTTTCACAGGCTCGCCCTGTTCCCTCGCCTCGACTATCCGCCGGGCGATGCGTCGGGAGTGACGTTCTTCACCGAACTGATAAATAATGTTCGCGATCTCTTCGCCGCTTCGCGTCGCAAGAATGTCGGCGGCTGTCTCACGGCCGCCCCCCTGGTCCATCCGCATGTCCAGAGGAGCATCGAACCTGAAACTAAAGCCTCGCGAGTCGCTGTCGAATTGGAGCGACGAAACTCCGAGATCGGCAAGAATTCCCTGCGGCTGTTCTTTGGTCATCCCTTGAACCACCGATCTTATCTCGGAGAAGTTTGCGTGGACCAAACGAGCCCGACTACCAAATGGTGCCAGTCTGGTCCCCGCCTTGGCGATCGCGGCTGCATCCTGATCGATCGCAATTAACTCGGTTTCATCGGACGCCTTGAGAATTGCCTCGGAATGCCCGCCTAAACCTAATGTGGTATCGACGAACAAACCTCCCTCTTCCGGCTCGAGCAGACGAATCGTCTCCTCAAGCAAAACCGGAGTATGCAAATTCTCGGCTTCTCTTCCCTGCATATCAAAGATCTGCGTGGATTCTGCCGGCACCTTTCCCCTTGGCGACGCCGTTTGGCGGCCTTAACCCGCGGGCTGCTGATCAAATCCCGTCAAACTGATAGGAATTTGGTTGCTCCCGCATCTTCAAATAAATTCGGGTGTTGCGCGGTTAAATTCGGACAATCTCGACAATTATTGCTTAAACCCTTAAACACTTCCTTTACCAAGGGACCCAGATCTTGGTAACTGTTTATCGGGTATCACCAATAACTTACAAGCATATTATGCCCGTCCGAGGCGCGGTGTCAAGATTATTCTTGCACTTTTTATTAATCAGGTGCTTAAAATTTTGGTAGCGTTCGTCTAGAGAAAAGCCAGGGCCTCGAGTCCTTCGCTTTCACCATAAATTGTTATAAAGTTTACGGATATCACGTTTATGGACCCTTCCTTTTACCGCCTGCTTATTTTCGGAGTAGTTGCCGCCTCGGCCAATATTTTGGGCGGCCTGATCCTGTTTCCGTCAAAGGTCCGCAACGATTATCGCGGCTATCTCAAGTTCCTACTGGCTTTAGGTGCGGGATTCATGTTGTCGGTGACGTTCTTTGAGATCGTCCCCAAGACGGTGATTATCTGGCAGAAGTCCCATCCATCTGCGAGCGAAGACCTTCTTGTACCGATGATGCTGCTAGTCGGCGGCTATTTTTTGACCCAATTCCTCGAACACACCATCGTCCCGCACTTTCATCTGGGCGAGGAAATGCACTCAGACGAGCTAATAACCAAAACCTCTGCTTACACGGCGGTCGGCGGATTGATGGTCCATACGTTTTTCGACGGTGTTTCGATCGCGGCTGCGTCGCAGGTCGATGCCAGGGTTGGTATTCTCGTATTCCTCGCGGTATTCCTGCATAAATTTCCCGAAGGATTTACGATCGGTTCGATGATCCTTGCAGCGGGAAAGGACTTGAAACAGGTCGTCTGGTCCACATCTCTGCTTGGCGCCACAACGCTGTTGGGTGCTCTCATCTTTTATTTTATCGGCACTAACGCCGGCGTTTCCGTGGCGTATGCCCTACCGATAGCCAGCGGTGTCACGCTCTATGTCGCCGCAAGCGACCTGATCCCCGAGGTAAATCATCACGGCGGAAATCGGATGGGCGTTTCCGTTTCGATCTTTGCGGGCGTGGCTCTCTTCTTCATGCTTCATTTCGCCCTCCACCAGATACTCGGCGACGTCTAAAATTCCCCAAAATTCGTGGAACTAATCGACGCCTCGCTCGTATTAATGTGCAGAGGTGATCTTACGATGCGTGAACCGATCTTGGCTGGTATTTTGAGTCTTCTTCTCCCCGGGCTTGGACAGATCTACAACGGCCGAGTGCTGATAGGTCTGCTGTGGCTGGTCCTGACAGGCTTTTCGTGGATCGGTACGGCAGGAATGTTCGGTTGGGTCGTTCATCTTTTAGCTGCGTGGTGTGCATACAGCTACGCAAAAGAGAACCCGGTGCGGGTTTAAAACTTCTTCATGCAATCCTCCATTTGCCCGTGGTCTTGGTAGATCATGGGCCTTTTTATTTTCAAAAAGCGGCAGATTCATATACTATAGGCATTGAATTTTGAGGTTGGACCGGCGAAGTTTTGGTTTCGGACTTCCCTTTCTGACCTCAATTTCTTTTGTATGGTTAAAGACGGAATTCCATTTATTCTAATTCCCGCCATCATCGCCGGGGTACTTCTTTTTCTCGGTTTTTGGGTGCTGGCCGCGATATTTCTCGCTATCACCGCATTCATGGCGTATTTCTTTCGTGATCCGCGGAGGGAAATACCGGAGGGCGACGATATTGTCCTATCCGCTGCCGATGGCCGCGTGACCAGGATCGACGAGAACGACAACGGAAAGCTGGTCAGCGTTTTCCTGTCGCCTTTCAACGTGCATGTCAATCGGGCGCCGATCGCCGGCACGATCGACAAGATCGCTTACGTTGCCGGTAAAAAGATGCCCGCGACCAGCGATGCCGCGAGCCTCGTGAACGAGCGCAACTCGCTGACGATAGTCGGAAGCAAGATGACCGTCGTCTGCACGCAGATCGCCGGTATCCTCGCCCGCCGGATTGTCTGCTGGAGCAAAGCGGGTGATAATCTTGAAGCCGGCCAGCGATTCGGTATGATAAAATTCGGGTCGCGAACCGATCTGCTTCTGCCCGGAAACATTGAACTTTTAGTTAAGATAGGCGACCGGGTCGTCGGCGGTGAGACGATCATCGGCAGGCTCGTTTAAAATTGATGGAGATAGAAGAACCACAGCCACATCAGGGTTTGAAAAAAGGCCTTTATGTTATTCCGACGATGTTCACGGCAGCGAACGTCGGGATGGGATTTCTCGCCATTCTCTCCTCGATGCGCGGATTTCAGATCGCGTTAAACGACCCCGTCGGCGCTTCGCATTACTTCAATTCCGCCGCGATCGCCATCGGCCTCGCGATTCTTTTCGACACATTGGACGGCCGCGTCGCCCGCATGACGCGCACGGCGACCGAGATCGGCGTTCAGTTCGACTCGCTTGCGGACGTGCTCACTTTCGGGATCGCGCCGATAGCCTTGCTGTATAGCTGGTCGTTCGGGCTGGTGTTCGGCGAATCGACGCAGGAGCACGCTCTCGGCGTTTTTCT
>JBDTXM010000068.1:0-15322 GCA_040006215.1 Acidobacteriota bacterium | reverse complement strand
TGGAGATCGAACCGCTGATCGCGGCGGGCGAGGTGCCGATATTGGGCGGCTTTATCGCGGGGAATCGGGCGGGCGAGACGACGACGCTCGGGCGCGGTGGGTCGGATTATTCGGCGGCGTTGGTGGCGGCGTCGCTTGCGGCGGCCGAGCTCCAGATATGGACGGATGTGACCGGCGTCATGACCTGCGACCCACGAATATGCGCCGAGGCGCGGACGATACCGGTCTTAAGCTACGAAGAGGCGGCCGAGCTTGCGTATTTCGGAGCAAAAGTTTTGCATCCAAAAACTATCAAGCCGGCAGTCGATCATCATATTCCGGTCCGTGTTTGCAATACCTTTCAGCCAAACGAGATCGGCACGATGGTGCTCGCCTCGTCCGGCCACGCGCCGAATACGATCAAATCGATCGCTCACAAAAAGAACATCACGATCCTGCGTATCACGTCGGCTCGAATGCTCGGTGCCTACGGTTTTATGAGCGCTGTGTTTCAGGTGTTTGACCGGCACCGGACCGTGATCGACGTCATCTCGACCTCGGAAGTGTCGGTGGCATTGACGCTCGATAATCCCGATTCTGTAGAAAAGGTGGTCGAGGAGTTGAAACGGCTGGGCGACGTTGAGGTCGAAACCGGTTACGCCGTGATCTGCGTCGTCGGCGAAGGCCTGCGGGCCTCGACCGGTATGGCGGCCAAGATATTCTCGGCGATTGCCGATGTCAACATTGCTCTCGTCTCGCACGGGGCCTCGGGTGTGAATCTGACGTTTGTGGTTAAGGAGGATCTAGCGGCAGATGTGATCAAGAAGTTGCATCAGGAATTCTTCTAGATATGAAGCTCTCATGCAGTTCGTCGAAAAGAATTCGTTTAACGTTCGCTCATCCGTCTACTCGATGCGTAAAGTGGGTTCGGGTATAGAACTTTTACTATTTCCGATGGTTCATATTGGAACCCGTACATTTTTCGAACAAGTCAGCGAACGAATAAGGGAATGTGATGTGATTTTCCTCGAAGGAGTTGGCGGCAGGAGAGCCGATCTTCTAACGCTTTCCTACCGGTGCATTAGATTTATACGGCGAATGGATCTTGTGACGCAACAAGAAGGTCTCGACATAAAAACGTTCCGAGAAAAAATTCGAAACGCAGATATAGGGGCTAACGAATTTGCGGCGAAATGGCGAGGTCAGTCAATTTTGTTCCGGTTATTGATCTACGCCGCTGTTCCTGTCTACTCCATATATCTCGCATTATTTGGTACTCGCCATCTGATTGCAGAAAATATTGCCGTCGAAGATTTGGAAACTTCGGATGAGGTGTTGCTGACCGACAATGACACGGAGAAATTCGGAGATATTCTACTTAAGGATCGAGACACGATAATTATTAAATACTTTTCTGATTTTTTATTGACAAATGCTGGACAGTCCAAAACTGTAGCTATTGTCTATGGGGCACTTCACATGCGAAATATAATGAATTATCTGTTTGAGGTCGAAGGCTATAGGATCGTAGATTCTGAATGGCTTACTGTTTTTGATTTATATTGAACTTCGATGAATCTATTTGAACTCACAAAATCTCTCATGAATGTCCCTTCTGTTTCCGGTGATGAGGAGGCAGTTGGGTTTTATTTGCGCGACCATTTGGAATCGCTTGGGTGGACGGTTGAGCTGCAAAAGGTTTCGGAGAATCAGAACAACGTCATAGCTTATTTGAATAACAGCCCGCGGGTTTGGCTGTCGACGCATATGGATACGGTCCCTCCGTTTATTCCGCCGACCGAGGATGACGAGAAAATTTATGGACGTGGGGCGTGTGATGCGAAGGGTATAATCGCGGCTCAGATCACGGCCGCGGAGAAGCTTCGGGCGGAGGGAATTGAGGATATTGGTTTGCTCTACACGCTTGAGGAGGAGCGTTCGTCGACCGGGGCGAGAGCGGCGAACGAACATCCACTCGCGGCAAAATGCGAGTACATGATCAACGGCGAGCCTACCGACAACGACCTCGCGATCGGTTCAAAAGGAACGTTTCGTCTGAAAATTCACACGACCGGCAGAGCCGCGCATTCTGCGTATCCTGAGATGGGAGAATCCGCGATCGAAAAGCTGCTCGATATTCTCGAAGACATCCGGCATACAAAATTCCCCGACGACGAGTTCTTCGGCGAGACAACTGTGAATATCGGCACGATCGAGGGCGGCGTCGCGTTGAATGTGATCCCGCCGAAAGCGGAAGCCGGAATCGCCGTTCGCCTTACGACAAAATGCGAGCCGATCGAGGCCGCCCTGGAAAGCCTTGTCCGTGATCGCGGTGAGATCGAGGTTTTGTCGTGCAGCGAGCCTGTCAGGATGCTCGAAGTCGAGGGATTCAAACAAAAGGTGGTGAGATTCACGACCGATATTCCATATCTAACAAACTGGGGCCAGCCATTACTGCTCGGGCCCGGCTCGATACTGGTCGCGCATACAAAGGATGAGTTTGTGCTGAAGAAAGATCTGGAAGAGGCGGTGGAGTTGTACGTGAATTTAGTAAAGAATCTCTTGAATCGATAGGCTATGCGAACATTTCTTTTTACGGCACTATTCTTGTTGGCATTTGCGTGCGGCCGGCACGAAGGATCTGAGCTGGTGACTTGGTCGACTCCTGAGATCGGCTCGCCACCTGAACGTCAAGCTCCAGAGGTTCCGATAGTTCCTATCAAGCCCTTGACTCGCAACCAGCAGAAAGATCTTGATTCAACTCTTCCGCTGAAGGTCCGTCAAATTTTAGAAAAAGCGGAATATTTAGAGGTTCAGGGTCTAAGCTCAGAAGACAAGGTTGGAATAGGATGGTACCCCGACGTCGACGTTGCCCTACCGGTCGGGCCCCGCCGAGCCGGGCTGCTCAAATCCTTTTACTTCGACGCTTCGGCTGGACCAAACCCTTCGGCATGTTTTCTGCCGAGACATGGTCTGAAAGCGACCTACAATGGAAAGACGGTTGAAGTAATAATCTGCTTTCAATGTCACCTATTCACAGTTCGCGGCGATCTGGGAGAATTTGACGGTGGCGTATATATGGGCGGCTCGGCGTCGCATCATTTATTTGAAGAAATCTTGCGGGACGGCCGCTCTCTGATCGCGAATTAGTTGGCATGAAACGCCGTAAATTTTACCGCATCATTTTTCTGCTGGCGGGTATTTACAACATCTGTTGGGGACTTTGGATGTCGTTCGACCCGCAGTGGTTGTTTCGGTTTGCGGGGATGGAGCCGATAAACTATCCGGACGTTTTCGCGTGCGTGGGAATGATAGTAGGACTCTACGGCGTAATTTATCTGGAGATTGCAAGACGGCCCGAGAGAGGTTTTCTGCTGGCGGCGGTGGGTTTCACTGGAAAAGTTCTCGGGCCGATCGGAATGTTGATGCTGATCGCGCATGGGAAATGGAAGCCGGCCGCGTTGGTGATGAACGTTACGAACGACCTGATCTGGTTGATACCATTTGCGATCTATTTGTGGGATTCGTGGCCGTATTACAGAAACGATTTAAGAGGTGAATGATTTGAAGATCGCATTGGTCGGCCACGGCGCGATGGGGAAACTTATCGAGCGGTTGGCCAGGGAAAAAGGACACGATATAGTCGCTGTGATCGACGAGACTGATGGCGGACTGTCAGCGACAGACATGGCGGAAAAGCTGCGAGTGGCTGACGTCGCGATAGATTTTACGACCGCCTCGGCTGTTCGTCGAAACGTCGAGGCCTGCGTCGCTGCTGGTGTCTCTCTGGTCGAGGGAACAACGGGCTGGAATGACCAGAGGCCCGAGATCGAAACGACCGTTCGTGAGGGCGTTGGAGCGCTTGTCTTTGGTGCTAATTTTTCGATCGGCGTGAATCTTTTTTATCGCGTTGCCGATTTTGCCGCTGAGTTGTTTGCCAGGTTTCCAGAATACGAAGCGTTTATCGAAGAGCAACATCATTCGCGGAAAAAAGATGCCCCGAGCGGAACTGCGTTAAAGTTAAAAGAGATCATTTCGCAGCATGTCTCGAATGAGTTCTCCGTTTCCTCGACCCGAGCCGGAAACATTCCAGGTACGCATCGCGTCGGCTTTGACGGTCCAGCCGATCAAATAATCCTCGAACATATGGCTCGGTCTCGGGAGGGATTTGCGTCGGGCGCATTGCTGGCGGCGGAATGGATCGCTGGTAGGAAAGGGTTCTATGATTTTACGGATGTGGTGAACGATATCATTCAGATATGACCCCTCGTGTAAAGATCTGCTGTATTGCGAATGAACAAGAAGCCTCTGATGCGATCGCATTCGGGGCTTCGGCGATCGGGTTGGTGGGCGAGATGCCGAGCGGACCGGGGCCTATCTCGGACGAGGAGATCTTTCGGATCGCGAAGACCGTCCCCCCGCCTATAGCTACTTTTTTGTTGACGAGCCAGCAGACATCGCAGGGGATCATCGATCATCATCATCGGACGAGAACAAACACAATTCAGATCGTGGACGAACTTCCGGAGCGGGATTATTTGGCGATCCGGGAAGCTTTGCCCAACGTAAAACTCGTTCAGGTGATCCATGTCATTGGAGAAGCATCTGTCGACGAAGCTGCCGAGCTTGCCGAGCACGTTGACGCTATCTTGCTAGACAGCGGCAATCCGAATCTCGCCGTGAAAGAGCTCGGCGGGACAGGCCGCAGGCATGATTGGAGATTGAGCCGAAAGATCGTTGAGACTTGCGGCAGGCCTGTTTTTCTTGCCGGCGGGTTAAATGCCCATAATGTTAGTGAGGCGATCGACACGGTACGCCCGTTTGGCCTCGATCTGTGTTCCGGAGTCCGCAGCGATGGGAAACTCGATCTGCGAAAGCTGGAAGCATTTTTTGATGCTGTTCGCGGAATTTGAACCGCAGATGAACACAGATTTACACGGATAAAGACCTTACTGGTGACCTTTGAGATTGCTTCGAATACTGCACCAAATATCTTTTCTGATCTGTGTTAATCTGTGGTAAATTTCATTCCCATCTGTACTTTATGACGTTAAGAATTGATTGGATGCGTGGGTGTGCGACGGCTTTGATTACGCCGTTTCGGGCGGATGGCTCGATCGACGAAGCTTGTTTTAAGAAATTGGTCGAACGGCAGATAAAGGGCGGTGTGATGCTGATGGTTCCGTGCGGGAGCACCGGCGAAGCAGCGACGATGTCGGAAGACGAACGGCTGCAGGTGATCCGCTTGACGGTCGAAACGGCGCACAAACTTAAAGGAAAAGTCATCGCCGGAACCGGCGGCAACAACACGGCCGCGACGATAGATTTCACGCGAAAGGCACGCGAAGCGGGAGCGGATGCGGCTCTGGTCGTTGCCCCTTTTTACAACAAGCCCACTCAGGAAGGCATGTTCGCGCATTTCTCGGAGATAGCTAAAAGCGTGAAGGGATTTCCGATCATGCTCTACAATGTGCCGTCACGGACCGCGTCAAATATATCGGCGGAGACAACGCTGCGGCTCGCGGAAAAATTTGAAAATATTGTTGCGACAAAAGAGGCGTCGGGGAATTATTCGCAGGTGATGGAGATCATTGCTCGCCGGCCGAAAAATTTCAAGGTATTTTCCGGCGATGATGCTTCGGCTCTGCCACTGATCTCGTTCGGGGCCGACGGCTTAGTGTCCGTCTGTGCGAACGAGATCCCGAAAGACACTTCGCGAATGGTCGAGCTTGCATTAGAAGGTGCCTTTCGAGCTTCACGAAAACTTCACTACAAGATACTCCCGCTGATGGAAGCGAACTTTATCGAATCTTCGCCCGCACCGTGTAAATTCGTGATGAAAGAAATGGGATTGTGTGAGGAGAATTTGCGATTGCCTCTCGTGCCGATTGTCGAAGGGTCAAGAAAGGTCCTGGCCGGAACCATAAAGAAGGTAGGAGCCAAAACTTACCTATGATTTCTACACGATGGTTAGTCCGAGCATCTTTGAGTACTGTAATTTGGCTTGCGGTTTCAGTGCTCACTGGATGTTCTTACTCGATTGGATTTGTAGTCAAGAATTCTTCTGACAAGGAAATAACGCTCCGTTATTTGACCAGGACCCTTGAGCACGGACTCAATCCTAAACTGCTAGTTGAAGATTCGAAAACAAAAGAATTGGTTCCGGTTCCGATTCCAAGTGACCGAGAGATGTTGGACTTCGAAAATAAGTTGGTAGAGATACGGCTGCTGCCAAATGAACAAGTTGCGGTAGACGGATTCATCGACAATCTCAGCAATAACTATGAAAAAGAATGGAACATCACAGCGTTATGCATGATCTCGACGAATGGTTCAGTGTGCGCGAAAGGAGAGGAAGTTTATAAGAGTTTTCACCCGATAAGAAAGAGCTGGTACACTTTCGGCCCCGCAGTCATTCGTTTCGAGTACGACTATCGATAGACCTTAGCCGGTCTGTGTGGTTTCAAATGTTTAACAAAGGAGAAAAACACGAACTTCAGTTCGAACGCATCGTCTTTTTCAGTGACGCTGTCTTTGCGATCGCCATCACCTTGCTGATCATCGAGGTCAAGGTGCCGCATCTCGGGCACAGCGCGACAAGTAGGGAATTTCTTGCAGAGCTGCTCAAATCCGCTCCCAATTTTGTCGGGTATTTCTTTAGTTTTTTAGTGATCGGTGCCTACTGGGTCGGGCATCACCGAATTTATGGAATGATCGTGGATTGGGACTACGGTCTCGTATGGCGAAACATTTACTTTCTTCTGGCGATCGCTTTTATGCCGTTCACGACGGCATTTTTCAGTGAGTACCCGGGCGACTTTGTGCCGATCGCTATCTAATCGGTAACCTTTGCCATCGCTGGTTTTCTCGAGATCGTGCAGTATCGGTATGCTTATCGAAAAGGTTTGGTCGATACTGCGTTCACGGACCACGATTATAGGTATTTCGTCTGGCGGCTGTCCGTTCTCCCGCTTACGGGCATAGCCGCCATCGCGGTCGCGGCGCTCGCCAGGCCGATCTTCGCCGGGATCGCGTTCATGTTGATCCCGTTCGCATATCGGTTGATCAAGGCGAAATTTTCAAAGATCGAATTGGCGAATGATCAATCGGACGCACAACCTGAATAAATGTCATTGAAAGAAAATATCGAAGCCTTATTTGTCCAGCAGGAATTTACCTCGGACGACCGTAAGATTTACGAGGAATTCAAATTGGCCTTGCGTCGCGGCGAGATCCGCTCAGCGGAAAAAGACAGCGATGGGAACTGGCACGCTAATGTGTGGGTCAAGCAGGGAATTCTGCTTGGCTTTCGGATGGGAACGATGGTCGAGATGTCGAAGGAAACCGAGACGTTTCGATTTTTTGATAAGGACACATTTCCGCTGCGGCCGATGTCGTTGGATGACGGTGTACGAATCGTTGTTGGCGGTTCGACGATCCGCGACGGGAGCTATGTCGCAAAGGGAGTCGTCGTCGTCCCGCCTGCTTATATTAATGTCGGAGCGTATGTTGACGAGGGAACAATGGTCGACTCGCACGCCCTGGTCGGGTCGTGCGCCCAGATCGGGAAACGCGTGCATCTCTCTGCTGCGGCCCAGATCGGTGGCGTGCTCGAGCCTGTAAATGCAACGCCAGTGATCATCGAGGACGACGTGCTTGTCGGCGGCAATACAGGCGTTTACGAAGGCACGATCGTTCACGAACGGGCAGTTCTTGCGAGCGGCGTTATACTTACGCGCTCGACCCCGCTATTCGATCTTCCAAATGAGCGCGTGATCAAGGCCGTTGACGGAGCCTCATTGGAGGTCCCTGCTGGTGCAGTAGTGGTCCAGGGGGCGCGCGCCGTGTCGTCGGGATTCGGTAAAGATAACGGCCTCTCGATCTACTGTCCGATAATTATCAAATACCGGGACGAGAAGACGGAGGCCGCCACCAAATTAGAAGACTATCTTCGATAGACCGAACCGCTTACTGCGAGCCTTTAATTACGAAGCATTTTTCAAGCCGCGGCGGCATATTCTGATTGTGGGTCTGAGTTCCCTGCAGGGTAACTTTCTGGCCAACGGCCAGCTTGGCAGACTCTTCGGTTTCAGGGTTGAAAGTACAGCTAACGTCGTCTTCCTTACCATCGCCCGAAACCGAATAGACATGATCGACTCCGGATCCCGTGCCGAGCTGTACCGTATTCATGCTCTTAATGGTACCCGTGAACTGAATATTCTTGTTCTCGTATTTAGCGCCAACAGATGCAGGATCCTTTTTTAATAACGCTTCATAGTCTTTGTGGAGCTCAGCGGCGCTCATCGTAAAGTCGGCCTTCGGCGGAGTCCCCTGTTTAGCAGCGGGAGCCGTGTTCGCAGGCGAAGCCGTTGTGTTGGCCGCGGTGTTTGCTTTATTAGTCGTGTTCGCAGCATTGGAGTTGGATTTGGTCGCTGCGCCGCCGCAACCCGAGATCGTCAGGCCTACCGCAAGCGCGATCGATGCCGCGCAGATATTTGTAAGTTTCATTTATTTATTTCACCTTTTTTAGAATTATATCCGGGACGATAGACCCTGATTTTAAAAAAATATGAGTGAAAAAGGAAGTCGATATTAGTGATTCGGCAGGCGAATACAGAATAATGTTTTCTAATGGAGTTTCCGGCTGAACCGGCATTTGCGATCTAACAATATGAACGATCAGGGAAATACCGACTGGCTTTCCAATAAGGCTCATCAGACGATGATCGAGAACGGATTTGAACCGGAGTTCTCGGCGGAGGTTGACGATCAACTAAAGCAGATCGAGGGCTCGGCAGCGCCCGCCCCGGACGCGTCGATCAAAGATCTTCGTTCGACGCTGTGGTCGTCGATCGACAATGCCAGCTCGCGGGACCTGGATCAGATCGAATGGGCGGAACAGTTGGCGAATGGCGATATTCGGGTGCTGGTGGGGATTGCGGATGTCGATACCTTTGTTGCGAAAGATTCGCCTATCGATCAGCACGCCCGACAGAATACGGTCACTGTTTATACCCAGAGCGCGATCTTTCCGATGCTGCCCGAGGAGCTTTCGACAGGTGTCACGTCGCTTAACGAGAACAATGACAGGCTGGCGGTCGTCGCCGATATGATCGTTAAGGAAAACGGCGACGTGCCAGAGAGCACGTTTTACCGGGCGATCGTGCGAAACCAAGCCAAGCTTGCGTATGAGGATCTAGGAGCTTGGCTGGACGGAAAGGGCGAGATACCGCCGGTAGTATCGGAAACGCCGGGCCTAACGGAACAGATCGAGCTGCAGAAAGAGGCGGCCGAACGGCTGCGGAAATATCGCGAGGCGAAAGGCGCGTTGGAGTTCGAATCGATCGAGTCCGAAGCAGTGGTCGAAAACGGCGAGATCAAAGGTATCCGCTCGGTCGTGCCAAATTCCGCACGGCGGTTGATCGAAAATTTTATGGTCGCGGCCAATGTTGAGATGGCCGAGTTTCTGGAAAACCACAATTCGATCTCGCTCCGCCGTGTCGTCAAAGTGCCGCGGCAATGGGAAGGCATCCGTAAGGTGGCGGCCAACTTTGGCGTTGACCTGCCCGAGCAGCCCGACCAACCCGCCCTTGCGACCTTCCTCGACAAACGCCGAGCGGCCGATGCGGACCATTTTCCCGATCTTTCGCTTTCGATAATCAAGCTGATCGGCAGCGGCGAATACGTCGTCCAGCGGATCGGCGAGGACGCGGGCGGGCATTTCGGGTTGGCCGTGCAGGACTACGCCCACTCGACGGCCCCGAACCGAAGGTTTACGGACATTGTCGTGCAGCGGCTGGTAAAGGCCGTCATCAGCGGCGGGCCGTCGCCGTATTCGCCGGAAGACCTCGATGCCATCGCAACGCATTGCAACGACCAGGAAAAAGCAGCCCGCAAGGTTGAACGCAAAATGCGCAAGATCGTTGCGGCTAGCGTAATGAAACGCCACATCGGCGAGAATTTCGACGCGATCGTGACCGGCGTAGGCCAGGCGGGAACGTTTGCCCGCATACTGCGTCCGCCCGTCGATGGAATGATCGTCAGGGGCGAACAAGGTCTCGAGGTCGGCGAAAAGGTCAACGTCAAACTCCTGTCAGCAAATCCCAATAGCGGATTTATCGATTTCAGCTACCGCAACTAGGGATAGATCCTTTCATCATTCCGGCAAACTTCTTCTTGTTTGTGTCAAAGATGATATACTATTGCACCTACGGGGATCTGGGCATCCTCGGCCATTAAGTCCGAAAAAGTGATGAGTTCCGACAGCAAAAGATCAAAATGCTTCAATTCCAATATCGGTCGCCGGTCCCCTCAGACAAGGAGCGGCTCGAAGAAAAATGCGAAACCGTGGAACAGTGGAACACGGCCAATCGCGGCTGCAACTCATGGTAATAAAGTACTTAGACCGTTTTGAAGCAAAATTTCTGTATTAATTTGTATTACAGATCATTAAAAAACTATGTCGAGAAAAATTATTTCCTTATCGTTGCCGGAAGAAGTACATGCGTTCGTTGAGCATCGTGTTAAGGTCTTGGGCCACGGCACTACCAGCGAATATTTTCGGGAACTTATCCGAAGGGACAAGCGGGTCGAGCAAATTGAGGTCAACCAGGAATCCCGCATGAATCGGGAACGTCGGCCGTCATTTCCCTCTAGACGAAGGTACTAGTCGCGTTTAACCCCATGCCGCTTTTTCGCCGCGTTCTAATTCGCTACACTAGACCAATGGAAAATGAAAATGACGAAAAGTCATCGCATCTGAAAGACAAGCTCAAGGGGGCCGCGCAATCGATACTAGGCGAGATCGAAGAACTGGCAGGTGTCGTGAACGCTGACCCGCTAGCCCAAGCCGAGGGCGAATACAACGTCGAGGTCGGCACGGTTCGTGAGAACGCGGCGGACGAATTGGATAAGGACGGCGACGAGAAGTAGTTGTGGTGCAGCAAATGCAGAAACGTGAATTCATTCTCCCGCGCCGCCTTCGGGGGCTTCAACCTACACTGATCAGGCAGTTTTTTGAGCGTGCCTTGCCGGACAGCATAAATTTTGGACTAGGCGAGCCTGATCTACCGACGCCGGAATTTATGCGGAGAGAAGCGGCGCGGGTGGCGCTGGATGAGCAGAATGGCTACACGCCGCACGCGGGCATTCCGGCACTGCGTGAAAAGATCGCGGAGCAATATCCGCATTTGAATTTAGGCTTGACCGATATCGTGGTTACGGTTGGTTCGCAAGAGGCGATGACCGCGGCGTTCCTGTGCATCGTCGACGAAGGCGACGAGGTCTTGGTTCCCAATCCGAGTTTTCCTGCCTATGACGCCTGTGTAAAGATCGCTCAAGGGAAGCCAGTTTATTACCGGCTGCCGGCGGACAAAGGCTTTGCGTTCGACATTGACGAATTCAAACGCGGGATCACACCGAAAACAAAAGCGGCGGTCGTGATCAGTCCTTCGAATCCGACCGGGAAAATTCTGACGCCCGAAAATCATAGACAGATCGCCGAGGTACTGAACGACACTGGAATCTTTCTGATCTCTGACGAGATCTACGGGGATCTCTATTTCGGCGATCGGCCGCATTCGGCTTCGGAATACTACGACAAGACCATTGTCGTTAGCGGTCTGTCAAAATCGTTGAGCATGACCGGCTGGCGGCTTGGATGGCTAGCGACGACACAGAAAGAGATCTCACGAGCGGCATTGACCCTGCACGGATTTTTGACCGTCTGCACGTCCGCGATCACGCAAAAGGCGGCCCTATTAGGCTGGACCGACGAAGCCCAAAAGACGAAACGGGACGCCCGAGATATTTACAAGAAACGCGGAGAGTTTTTGGTTAAATTGTTGGCTGACGAACTTGGGCTCCAAGCAACGTCACCGGAAGGTGCGTTTTACACAATGCTCGATGTCCGCTCGATCGGAGACGATATTGAGGTTGCCGAGAAATGTTTGCAGAACCGCGTCATCACCGTGCCCGGCGTTGCGTTTGGCGACGAGGCCAGAGGTTTCTTGCGAATCTCATTCTGTAATCCCGAGGAGAAGATGGTCGAAGGTGTTAGAAGAATGAAGGAGGCACTTTTTTAACGTAATGAAGACGTTCTTCGTTGTTGTGATGTCTGTTGCTACTTCATGCGCTGGATCAAGCGACAGTGCCAGCTCAGTGACCCCTTTTCCGCCCACTCCCACCCCGACTCAGAAGATTAGCGGAAATGCCGCGAGAGATCTACCGATGACTATGTCGGGCGGTTACCTAAATGCTAAAGCAAGGTCGCTCCCGGATCCTATCTATCCGGCCGAGGCTCGGGCTATCAATGCCTCTGGGACGATAGAGGTAGCCGTTCTTGTGGACGAGGAAGGAAAAGTTGTGTTGGCGACGGCGACTTCGGGAAATAAAAGTCTAAGGAAAGCTGCCGAAAAGGCCGCAAAATCGGCGGAGTTCCAGCCTCTTGTCCTGGCGGGTCAGAAACGTCGTGTTAGTGGAATTCTTAAATATGAATTCAAGCCTTAACAGTTATTCGTGTCGCTTGCGGTTTTAATATGCCAAAAAAATATCGTGTAGGAATACTTGGGGCGACCGGAACGGTTGGGCAGCGGTTTATTCAGCTTCTAGAGGATCATCCGCAGTTTGAGATAACAGCGTTGGCTGCATCTGATCGGTCGTCTGGGAAGCGATATGCGGAAGCTTGTGCATGGAAGTTGCCCGGAACAATTCCGCTGTATGCCAGCGATATCGTCGTCACTCCGATCGAACCGCCGCTTGATTGCGATCTGGTTTTTTCCAGTTTGCCCTCGAACGTGGCTCGCGAGACCGAAGAGGCATTTGCACGGGCTGGGTATCCGGTGATCAGCAATTCGTCGAGCTATCGTATGGACGAGGATGTGCCGCTGCTTATTCCGGAGATCAATCAGGACCACCTCGGCCTGATCGAAAAGCAGCGTAAAAATCGCGGCTACGGCAAAGGGTTTATTGTTACCAATCCGAATTGCGCGATCATGAGCGTGGCGCCACCGCTCGCTGGAATTCATCGAAAATTCGGCGTCGAATCCGCGATAGTAACAACTCTCCAAGCTATCTCGGGTGCAGGTTATCCCGGAGTTGCATCGCTCGATATCTTTGACAATGTGATCCCATATATCGCGGGCGAGGAGCCCAAGGTGGAGACGGAGACGCAGAAGATACTTGGGCGGTTTGCAGACGGTGCGATCACGAAAGCAGATTTCGCCGTGTCGGCACAATGCTTTCGAGTGCCGGTCATAGATGGCCACACTGCCTCGGTCAGATTCAATCTCAAAAACAAAGCAACGCTTGAGCAAATTCTGGAAGCGATCGTGTCCGTTCCCGTGCTCGACCTTCGGTCATCGCCGAAGACGTTCATCGAGATCACTGAGGAACACGCGAGGCCGCAGCCGCGGCTCGACCGTGACAATGGAAAGGGAATGACCGTGACGGTGGGACGTGTATTTCCGGATAATGTTTTCGATTACAGGTTCGTTTCGCTAAGCCACAACACGGTGCGAGGTGCTGCCGGAGCGGCCGTTCTGAATGCAGAACTGCTTATCGCTAAGAATCTGATCTAGAGGCCGGATGGCGACTGCTATTGCAGGTGACTGTAGTCCATCCAGACATCGTGAAGGAGCAGACCCTGAACGGTTTCATGCGTGTCCATCGAGTTCATTAGCGTCGATCGATAAGCCTGAAGGATGGCGATCACCTGAGCTCGAGTCGTGATCGTGAGGTCATTCCCGCGTTGAAGTTCCTGCCTCTGAAACATGATCGCAGTGTCGAACGCCACGAGAGCCTGCCGCTTGTGGGTTCGGTAAGCATTTTGGACGTGTGGGGCAATATTCTCGACTACGTTGAATGGGATCCGGCTCTTTTGGACGATCTCGTTGCACGCCGCTATAAATGCATCGCAAAGCCCTTTTCCCTCCGCGCTCGAATCTGATACGTTGAATCTGACCGGCAAATCGTCGGTGTTTCCGAACAGATTTTCGACCTCAAGCGAGAGCTCGTTCGACGTTGTTATAAGTCGTTGGAGAGCAACACCGCCGGCACTTATTTGTGCTGGAGCACAATGGGCCGCTTGATTTCCTCCGGTGGCAAAGTGGTACTGAGCTTCCGTCTTTCCACGGCTAACGCCCGAGACTGCGCCCTTCAAATATCCGAACTTGGCCAGAAAAAAGCAGTGTACCAATACTGATTTTATTGCGCTCTGACGGTTGATCTCGTGTGAGTTTGCTATTTCAGCATCGGTTCCCGTGATCGGGGACTGTCGGTAAATCTGGGCCATCCGGTTTCTCGAGCCCATTGAACTGGATCTTGCCATGTCTCAACTCCTAAAATTCAGCCTTAGCCTTGTAGACGGTTGAACGATTCACATTTTGCAACTATCTTTAATTATTCCTGATTAATATACATTCGCGAAATAAAAAAATGATCGAACGCTACACATTGCCCGAAATGGGTGCAGTCTGGTCGCTGAAAAATAAATTCCAGAAATGGCTCGATGTCGAGATCGCCGTTTGCGAGGTTCACGCGGAGGACGGAGTGATTCCAGCCGACGCTCTCGAACAGATCAGATCGAAGGCCGCATTTTCCGTCGAACGGATAAACGAGATCGAAAAAACTACGGATCACGATGTGATCGCGTTTACGACAAATCTCGCCGAAAATATCGGCGAGGCGGCGAGATTCGTGCACTACGGCCTTACGTCATCTGACGTAGTCGACACGGCGAATGCTCTGTTATTGAAAGAATCGTGCAACATCCTCCTCAAGAAAACTGACGAGCTGTTGGCGGTGCTGAAACGGCGGGCGTTCGAGTTCAAGGACACGCCGCAGATAGGTAGGACGCATGGCATTCATGCCGAGCCTACTTCGTTCGGTCTGGTTTGGGCGCTGTGGTATTCGGAAATGCAGCGGAACCGGACACGGCTCGAACGCGCAAAGGAAGCGATCGCTGTTGGGAAGATAAGCGGTGCGGTCGGCGCCTTTGCTCACCTTTCGCCGGATGTCGAGGAAAGGGTTTGTGCAAAGCTTGGGATCAAAGCCGCGGATGTTTCGACGCAGATCATTCAACGTGACCGTTATGCCGAATATCTTTCCACGCTGGCGATCATCGCTTCGACGCTGGAAAAGATGGCCTTGCAAGTGAGGCATTGGCAGCGGACCGAGGTTCGCGAAGCGCAAGAGAAGTTTAAGACCGGCCAGAAAGGTTCATCCGCGATGCCGCATAAGCGCAATCCGATCCTTTCGGAACGCATCTGCGGTATGGCTCGGACGGTCAGAGCGAATTCGATCGTTGGACTGGAGAACGTGGCTCTTTGGCACGAACGCGACATTT
>JBDTXM010000067.1:0-15474 GCA_040006215.1 Acidobacteriota bacterium | reverse complement strand
TCGCGATCTCATCTGCCTTCATTTGCAGCTTCTTTCGCGGGCGGTCGTCCAACTCCTCGGTGAAAAAGCAGTGCGTACATCGCATGTCGCAGACGCTTGTTACCAGAATGTTTAGAAACACCGGCGAGATCGGCCGTCCGATGATAATACTGGCGTATCTCTTAAAAATCTCTTTTGTAGCGAAATCCATTCTTCTTTCCTTAAATAAACGCTTTGGGCTCCAAGATGGCACATTAAGCCATTCTCTAATTTATCGTATTTTCCGCATTTAAGCCATCTTCCCAAACGAGTTAAGATGGTTATATGTTCCGCCGCGTTTACCTCGATAATAGTGCCACCACAGCCGTCGATCCGCGCGTGCTAGAAGCGATGATGCCGTATCTGACCGAAACGTACGGCAATGCGTCGAGCATCCATCATTTTGGCCAACAGGCACGTGCGGCGGTTGATCGGGCGAGGCACCAGACTGCGGCTTTGATCAATGCCCGGCCGAATGAGGTCATCTTTACGTCGGGCGGGACCGAAGCCGACAATCTCGCTGTCCGTGGCCTGGTCCTAGCCAACGAGAAATACGGACGGCATATCATCACCTCCGCCATCGAACATCCGGCGGTCAAAAGCACTTGCGAAGACCTCGAAAAGCTCGGCTGGACAGTGACATATCTTCCTGTTTACGAGGATGGCATCGTTCGACTGCAGGACGTTTTCGATGCCATTCGTGACGATACGGTCCTTATCTCGGTCATGACCGCGAATAACGAGATCGGAACGGTCCAACCGGTGGCCGAGATCGGAAGGTTTGTTCGCGATCAACGGAAGAACGGCAAGAAGATCTGGTTTCACACCGATGCTGTCCAGGCCGTAGGCAAAATACCGGTCGATGTCGAGGAGATCGCCTGCGATCTCCTGACGCTTTCGGCCCATAAGATCTACGCTCCCAAAGGTGCCGGAGCTCTTTACATCCGCCGCGGCACCCGACTTCATCCTCAGAACATTGGTGGGCGCCAGGAACGAGGTGTTCGGGGCGGCACCGAGTCGGTCCCGTTGATCGTCGCCCTGGGTGCGGCTGCCGAGATCGCAAAGAGCGAACTCGAACCTGAATCGGCCAGGCTTCGCGGACTCCGTGATCGGCTGGAACAGGGCGTCTTCGAACGTGTCGCTGGCGCTGAACTTAACGGTTCGAAGGACAACCGGCTGGCGAGTATTTCAAATATCTCTCTCCGTTCGGTCGAGGGTGAAGGCCTGCTGATCAACCTCGACATGCAAGGGGTTGCGGTTTCGACCGGCTCGGCATGCTCCTCAGGTTCGCTCGAACCTTCGCCGGTGATCCGTGCCCTCGGCCGCGAGGACGAAATGGCCCGAAGCGCGATCCGGTTTAGCCTTGGCCGGTTCAACACCTCGGAAGACATCGACCGTATCCTTGAGATCCTCCCTCAAGCGGTCGAAAATCTCCGAAAACTCGCTCCTTCCGCCCAGAACGCATCCAGATAGACTTAAAAGCGCCATCATTTACTGCTCTGTTCCACGGTTTCAGCAATTTTTGTAGTCCGAATTGCTCGGTTTGATTCACTCTCGCGCGACGCCTCGTATACGCCCGGACTTCGGCATCTCGTGATCCAAATCCAAGATCTAAAGCCCCGAACCCTCGTGGACCCCAATAACTTGTCCCGCGGGGTGGGACAAAAAATTGATTTGTAAATACCTGATCACGAATGGTTTGCATCATTTTATGCGTCATTTGTCCCGTGTCCCGCGAATTTTTCTCCGGAAATTTGTTCCACGGTTTTCGCAATTTTTGTAGGACAACTTCTGGCTCGGCGATGTGGGGGTTCGAACCCCGGTTGAACGCTGATGAACGAAGACAGGTGATTTTGTTTTGCGTGCTTCACGAACCGTTTTTCAATGATCTCGCTCCGAGCAGCGCACGGAAAAAGACGCCGTCAGCATCCAACGAAATACTGTGCCACAGATAAGATCTCGTGTCAAGAATAGTTTTTAAGGAATAGGACGCTCTAGTGGTTTCGATCAGCCTTCGTTTGAGGCAAGGCAGACGGAATCTGCGATGCAGATGATTGGCAAGCAAACTGAAACAGCAAACTAGCGATTAAAAGGTATTTCACGATTGTCATACAAATTCAGCCCCTCGATGATCTGAAAAACCTCATTTGTAACGTATTCCTTGTCGAGATCTTTTTTGGATTGTTCCAAGGCGCCCGCGAGATCTTCTCTTTCAAGTATCGCTCGATAGATCTTCGACGTATCCTCCGACATCCATCCAGCTTCGACAAATGTTGGAAGACTTTCGAGAAGGTATCTTGTCCGCTCTGACTTGTTCATTTTGGACAATGAGGCGATCGGTCCTATTGTGTAGCCCTTTGCCCATAAATTAACTGGCACGATTCGGTCAAGTTCCGATGGCATGTGCTCCCCGACGCCGATGGTATAGCCCTGCCCACCGCTTGCCCTGCACCCCACAACCCCTGGAAGATCTTTAGAGGTAAGACTAAACTCAATGCTTTGACCCTGATTGATTCGTGGAGACGTTTCTTCACGGACGACGAAATCCTTCCACACACCCTCTTTATATTCTTTTATAAAATTCGACATTTCCCCAATAAAAACAGCATCGCTCTTAGTGGTTTGGACATCGGGTGCGATTGTTTGAACAACGAATCCATGCAAATACGTCGGACTGTCGACCAGATTTTTTACCAGATACTTATAGGTTAGTGTTCCTTCAGAATCTTTTTCGATTTTTGCTTCGACCACAGCCTCAACCGAGTCTTCTCTTTGATAAATTACGCTTTTCTTTTTTTTGTCATAACCAATCCAACTGAATTCATAATTTCCAGCTCGTTCGTCAAGCAATTTTACTGTCGGTTTGTGGTCGTATTCTTTCCCATTTTCTAATTCGCGCTTCGAATAGCTTTCAGGAGATTTCAAATCTAAATTGCGTTTCTGAAATGGCTTACGCTCCGCTTTCGTCCTATTTTCGTAGGTTTCTGTTTTCTGTGCGTAGGATGAACAGCCAATTTGAAGCAACGCCAGGGTTACAGTTAAGAGCCAATATCGCATTCTTCTTTCCTCCAAAGCTTCTTAATAAATTGCGAGGCAGGATTCCCTGCCTCGCAAGCAGTCAGTGGTTACGGTGTTGGGGTCGGCGTAGGTGGAGCGTCCTCCGCTATGACCGCGAAAATTGCATCTTGAAATGCCTGACGACTTTCAAATTGTTCGATCAGTGTAATCCGTTTCCTCTGCTTTGGTAGTCCGATCGGGAGACTGTGCAAGTAATTCACCCAATACGTCTGCTCCTGCTGAGTTATTTCCCTAAGCAAGTGCGACGCAAAAACGTCCCCGACAAATTCTTCATCCGTTCTGTGCCTGGCAAGATATTCGCTCTCGCTAAAAAGAATATGTTCAAGAGCGTTTACCTTGTTCAGAAACGGTGATTGTCCCTGTGTTTTTGCATCGACGAGCTGAGAATGCCAGTTCTCCCATTCGTCCTGAGTAGTTTCACGGTCGAAGGTTGCGCTCCACGCCTGTTCGAGAAGGTAGCCCGGCGTAACTGGCCCGGTATTTACTTCGACAAAAGAATTTGCATTTTGTTCTATACCGTTCACAATGACCGACGCGAAATCATTTGTCGGGACCCCAAATCTGAGATGCCAATGAGGAGCATTGGTTTGGGTCTCATCATGAATTCCAAACCCTCGGGCATTGAAAATATTTCTCAAATCGTTCCAACGAGTATTGGGGACGTTAGCTGAACGAACGTCGCAGTTTATTCCCTCGTCATGTTCATCGTGATGACCTGCGTTACTCCATTTCTCACCCAGGTCAAATTTTCCACCCCATTCAAGAGCCATATCGTTGAAACTTATCTTGTCTTGTGTAGGTATAGGATTACTTCCATAAAACAAGGCCTTATAGTCGTCGGCGATCAAAGGCAGACTGTCCACAGTGCCTGGTGTTCCCCAATGATTTGAAGGATGAGAGAGAGTCGTACCAACTAAATTGTAATTTTGTCCGGGCAAGAGTGTAAAAAATCCGGGAACTGCAATCCCAACATCGGCCCCGACCGCCGTCCCCGTTATTGTCCCATTAACTCCGGCTATTCCGCTAATGTGAGATGGAGAGTACGTGGTTGTAAAACAGCCGTCCGAACCGGTCTTACCGCTGGCCTTTGCCAACTTTCCAAGTGGCCTCTGTCCCGTATGTTTTACTTCAATATGGCCTCCTGAATTCAGGCTCGTCGGCCGACGGACGAGCTGGAAGGACGCATCTTGGTTTGCTGCCGCGGGAGTGATGCAAACGCTTACTCTGGCTGTATTCGTTCCTCCCGCCGTTCCGCTTGGCTTAAGAGCTGTTGGAGAAAGGTAGATCGAGACTGTGGAATCAGTACACGAAGCCAGTAGAGCCGGGTCGCAAGGTGTCGGACTCGGTGTAGGAGTTGGCGTTGGAGTGGGTGTCGGCGAAAGCGGGATTGTTATGCACGCTTGTGTCGTACCGAGAAAGTGCCGCCGGGGAATGACGTAGTAATAAATAAACGGGAGACCGGGCCACGGTGGATTGCCGTTACCAATCAAATCGTATCGACCGGGGTCAAACCATAAACCGCTTGATGCGTAGTAAAAATACGACCAAACGGCATGCTGGCTGAATGTGCAATAGGTTTTACCCTCGACATAATTTGATGTGCCAAGATAGACCTCTGCTGGAATAATATCCGAGTATCCTATCGAGCGACCATTTGACAGAGAAGTCTCCGGGTTGTCGGTACGATAGATGTCGCCTATTACATCCGGGTCGTAATACAACCCCGCATTATAATTTAGCCAAGTACCGGAATAACCGTCTACCGTGTGAGTGCCTACGTCGCCACATTGAACGTCATCGGCACAGACAATCGAAATACCGTAGGCTATGGATTGAGCTTTGGCATCAGCCGCGGCTATGCTCAACACACAAATCGCTAAGAAAAGTGTGATTAGTAATGATATTTTCATAGCAGCCTCCTTATTTGCCCGGTGTTCCTAAAGCCTGAAAATTAGCGGCGAAACCTTCTTTGGCATTTTTGACAAAGCTATCGAAGTTTTCAAAACTACGACCGTCGAATGTTTTAGAGAGTTTGTCGCGATTACTTAAGGCGATTGCATCTCGCTGCTCTTGCAGTGCTGCAAGAGCCTCCGGGGGCTGCTGGACTTGTTGTCCATCCGGCACAACGCCGTCAGGAAATTGTGTTCTCAAGTCGGAAAGTATGAGGGTTGCTTGGTCATTGATGGGTTGCATCTCCGTGAAATATTCAAGCGAGGTCTGGCGTAGAATTTCATCTTCCGCATCGGACAGACCAGCCTTATTCTTAAAGTAATGTTCGAGAGGAGTTACCGGCTGTCCCATGAGACGCTGTATCTCGGCCTTCTTTCGAAAGCTTATATCCAACCTGAACATTGATTCATAAAGAACGTAGTCCGGAATTTGAGGTGCCGCCGCCAGGGAGTCGGCGTTGAAATATAGGTTGGCAGAGCTGTGTCGGCTACCCACAAATAGAGCACCAACAAAGACTATAACTACAAAAAACAACATTATTTTGATCTTCATTTCTTCCTCCGTACCTAAAAAAGAAAAAGAAACAAAATGACAACTGTGCTGTTCTGCTTCGTTTTCTTGCCTTCTTCTTTGCCCGCTGCCGTTTTGCCTGGAGAGGTCACATTTAACCTTCCGTTGTCACAAACGAAATTCAACGGGAAATCCTAATTCGGCTTGCGAACATCCTAAGACTGCTGGATTCGACAAATCTTTAAGCGGGATGAATTCTTCTTAAACGTTCTAAACGGGTCTAATAATTTATTAAAATGGCGGCGGGATTCTGGTAGAATTCTTGGATTGGTCCTTTCGAAAATCGAGCGTTCCCATATGCAAATTTACAGATTTAGGGACTGCCTGCTGAATACCCTTGAGCGGCGGGTTATAAAGAACGGAGAGTTTATCGATCTGACTCCTCGGACCTTTGACGTGCTGCAGATGCTTGTCGAAAGGCCTGGCGAGATCATTACGAAGGATGAAATTTTAGGCAGGGTCTGGCACGGCAGCTTTGTCGAGGAAGGAAATCTACCGGTTCACATTTCGAAACTACGCCGGGCATTGGGCGAAACAAGGTCAGAGCGTTTTATCGAAGCAGTTCAAGGCAGCGGGTATCGATTTATCGCTCCTATCTTGATAGGAAGTTCCGCGTCCCATAATGAAGAGATCACCTCTAACTCGACTTCCCACCGATTTTACGTAAAAGGGAAGCGGTTTCAGGACCGGCGAGAAAAGGCTCATCTGATCAAAGCTATAGACTACTTTATTCGTTCGATCGCAGCCCATCCGCAAAATGTCCATTCGTATGTTGAACTTGCTGAATGCTACATAATCCTATACACGCTGGATCTTATCGCGCACCGCGACTTGCTTGAAAAGATTGACCCCCTCATCGCGTTTATCGCAGACGTTGAGACTCCGCTCGACATAGCACATTCTGCACTTGGCGGGATGCAACTTTATATCAAATGGGAATTCGCTTCTGCTGAAAGAAGTCTTAGGCATGCATTGGCTCTTAACAGTGATTGTGTGCTCGCAAGGTTTCGGCTCATGGATATTTTGATCCAGTCGGGCAGGGTTTCGGAAGCGTCCTCTGAGCTGCACAAGATAATGAAGGTCGAGTCACTGTCTCTGCAATATCACAAACGCGTCGCTCGAATTCTCTGGAAATTAGGACAGCTGGGCGATGCCCGAACATACCTCGAAGACGCGTTTGAATTGGACCCACTGGATCATCAAACCCCGCTTCTTCTGGGAGTTGTTCTGACTGATCTTGGAAAGTACGAGCAAGCAATCTCCTTGTTCGAAAAGTCACTGAGCGAATGTTCCTCGATCGAGGCTATCTCGATGATCGGTTATGCTCAGGCCCTTTCGGGAAAGGCCGGCCAGGCCATGTTACAGCTCGAAAAGATCGACCTATTCTCTACTGACGAATTTAAACCAGCGATTGCGTCAGCCAGGATCTACGCGGCGCTCGGGGATGTCGAAGGTGCGAGCCGCTTTCTGGAGCTAGCCTTCGACAATCATGAGATCGATCTTCTGGCTTTGGGATTCGATCCTAGATGGAATCCGATACGTTCCGAACCTAGGTTTCAGGAGTTAGCGGCGCGAATTGCCTTCTAAACACGCCCAAAAGTAAAGGCCCGCCAGCGGTCTGACGAGCCATACGTGGGAGACTAGAATGTCTCAGAACTATTGTGAATTTGAAAGACTCTTGTCGAACTGCTACCAGAAGGAAGGTAAGGCAGCAGTTTAGCCCTGACAGTCTTTGTCGTTGAGGATAACGCCGTTCAGAATCACTCCATTCAGGATAACGCCCGGAGCCGCGTTCAGGATGACGCCAACCGAATTAAGAATAACTCCATTCAAGATAACGCCGTTCAGGATCACGCCGTCCTTGTCGTTAGTACACGCTTTTTGATCATCGGTTCCCGCATTCGCGATCGTCGCACCAAACGCCAGAACAGCCACCATCAATGTTGTCGGAATAAAACCTTTTAATTTTCTCATTTCTCTCATTTCTCCTTTAGGCATCGCTCTATGCCGCCTGTGCTATTACAAGCGTTGTGCCACGGGACCGAGCGAGATTCGCGACGCTCTAAAGCCCATATCGTCAATGAGTTACCAGCACGGCTTTGCATTTGCCCGTCAAAGGGGAGCGTAGAAGAATTGTATACATGCGTAACACTTTCTCCGGCTTACATGCGTTAAACTCAATATCGGCACAAGTTAGATATATGCATATCTACTATCCACTCCTTAAGTGGATATTTCGTATCCAGATCAACACTTTTTACTCGATATTTGCTAGCATTTATGCTAAGGTGCTTTCTGGAAAGATGTTCTTCCGCCCACGAACCTTCCATCTATAATTGTTTTCGAACGCAGTAAATGAAGGAATCACTTCCACTGGCATCATATAAAATCGCCATTATTACCGCCGGTTTGGCGTGTGTCGGCGTGTCGGCGCTGTATTGCGCTCCGACGATCTTTACTCCCGGATATCTATCCCTTATTGCCTTCGCCATTTTGATCGCTCCGCGGCTTAGCTTAGTACTTTCGCGCTCTGGATTTATCCTCAGCTTTTCCGATTCCGTTATCTTTCTCGCATTTTTACTTTACGGCGGAGAGGCTGCGATACTGACTGCGTTCATCGGGACGATCGCGAATTGCATTCATCTGAAAAGAAGCGGTATGGATTCGGTTCGGTGGTTCGTCCCGTTCAACGCCGCCCTCGAATCTTTGCTAGCCGCGATCAGTTATGTTGCTGTCACGCTGGTAACCCGCCAAGCCGATCTTGGCCTCGCAAACTCGGGGGCCCGAACGTTGGTCACCATCCTTGGAATTCTTGCCCTATCACATTTCTTCGCAGCTTCTATTTTCGCAGCGACTTATCAGACGATAAAAACGGGACAGCGGATATGGGACACATGGAAGAAGCAGTGTCTGTCTATCTCAGTAACCCAGCTCACGGGAGCTGGTTTGGCGGGCCTTGTATTTAAGCTCATCAGCTATGCCGATCCGTTGATGATCGGAATAGCATTCACAGGCTTAGGGCTTATCTACCTAACTTACCGGCAGTCGATCGCAGATATTAACAGCTCGATCGCGCAGGTTGAAGATGCGGAACGCGAGAAGGCGGAGACTGAACGCGAGCGGCGGGTTGAGGCTGAGAGGCACGCGGGTCAATTGACGCGGTCGCTGCAGAAGGAAGAAATGACGAATGCCGCTCTGAGAAAGAGCGAGCAGGATTTTCAATACGCGGCGCTTCACGATTCGCTTACAAATCTCGCAAATCGGAAGCAGCTTGGCGATATTCTTAGAAAGCTGATCAAGGATTACAAAGCAAATCCCGCGATCAGTTTTCATGTTCTGTTCCTGGATATCCGGCGGTTCAAGAACATCAACGACAGCCTCGGGCATACGATCGGCGATAAGGTCCTGATGATCGCCGCGAAGCGGTTCGTGCGAATGCTTACAGGCGTGGACCACGTCGCACGTATTGGCGGAGACGAGTTTGCGATAATTCTCCGCAATCTTTCGACTGTCGGCAAAGCGCAAAAGGTGGCGCGCCGCATATTCCGCAGCATTTCGCAGCCGTTTAGCTTGAGCGGAAATCGGATCTCGATCACGGTCAATATTGGTATCGCTCCGTGCGACGCCGAATACAACACGCCGGAAGAGATACTTCGCGACGCCGATATCGCCATGCATTACGCACGCGAAAAGGACCGCGGCGTTGCCGTTTTCTCAAAGGACCTTCGCGAACGTTTTCTCGAACGTGCCCGGTTTGAAATGGACCTGCGTCACGCGATCGAGCGAAACGAACTGAGCATGCACTACCAGCCGATCGTTTCCCTGCAGGACGGACATCTGATCGGTTTCGAAGCTCTCCTGCGATGGCATCACGGCGAGGTCGGCCTGATCCCGCCTGTTAAGTTCATCCCGATCGCGGAAGATTCCGGTTTGATCACACCGATCACGGTTTGGATACTCGGCGAGACTTGCGGCCAGCTCGCCAAATGGCAAAAGATCTCCTCGGCGTCCAAAGACCTGATCGTAAGCGTCAATATTTCCGGCCGGCACCTCGAAACCAACGAACTCGTCGACGACATTGAGTTGGCTCTTGAAAATTCCGGCCTTGATCCTGATTCTTTGAAGCTCGAATTCACGGAAAGCGTTGCGATGGAGAACGCCGAGCATACGATCAACATCCTACATCAGTTAAAGAAGATCGGCGTTCAGTTGAGTATCGACGATTTCGGGACGGGTTACTCGTCGCTCAGCTACCTCCACAGGCTGCCCTTTGATACGCTGAAGATCGACCGGTCGTTCGTGAATGCGGTGGGCGAGAACGGTGAGAATTCCGAAGTTCTTCAGACGATCATTTCGCTCGCAAAGAACCTGAAGATGCGTGTGATCGCCGAAGGCATAGAAACTGTCGAGCAGTTGAATCTGCTCAGAAATCTCGGATGCGATTACGGACAAGGATATCTGATCTCGAAACCGAAACCCGTTCGCGAGGCCGAGCGAATGATCTACGAACGCCCGAACTGGTTGCCCTTTGACGGCATCGAGGACTACGACCCGTCGCGGCCGCCGTCGGTCGATGCCAACCTGCCAGTCTTCTAATTTCCCTCTTTGTTTTAATCTAAAAGCAGCTTTATAATTATCGAAAATTTCGATAAGGAGAATTGCGCTTTTATGATACGACGTACCGCCGGTTTGTTCGTGATCCTTGCGATCATCGCAGCAAATCTTGCCGCTCAAACTTCACTGAATTACCCAAAAGCACGACGAGGAGATCAGGTTGACGACTATAGCGGCGTCAAGGTCGCCGATCCGTATCGTTGGATGGAAGCGACGGATTCGGACGAGACCAAGGCATGGATCGATGCCGAAAATAAGTTGACCTCGGATTATCTCTCAAGCATTCCGCAGCGTGAGAAATTGAAGACACGACTGACTGAGCTTATCAATTACGAGCGTTACTCGGCTCCGTCAAAGATCGCGGATAATTTCTATATCTATTCAAAGAACGACGGGCTGCAAAATCAGAGCGTTCTATACAAAGCTACATCGATCAACGATCCGGGCACCGTTTTCTTTGATCCGAATAAAATTCTCGCCGACGGCACCGCCGCATTGAGCGGCTCGAATTTTACCGACGATGGAAAACTTTGGGCATACGGCGTCGCGATAGCCGGCAGTGACCGCACCGAATGGCATGTGATGGACACGGCGACGGGCAAGCTCCTGCCGGACACGCTAGCGCCGAACCGCCAAGGCGTTTCTGCGTGGCTAAAAGATAATTCCGGCTTCTACTACAGCGGTTACGCCGCGACCGAGAAGGGCCAGGAGTTAAAGAGCAATACATTTTTCCAAAAGATCTACTTTCACAAGCTCGGCACGCCGCAGTCGGACGACCATGTGGTTTATGAGCGTCCCGACAATCCTGAATATTTCAGCGGTGCAGGCATTACCGAGGATGGCAACTGGCTGATAATCGGCGTTTCTAAGGGTACCGAGAATATGAACATGGTCTATTTCAAAAATCTGACCATGGAAAAATCGCCGATCCAGCCGCTCATCACCGACCTTAAGAGCAACTGGAGCTTTGTCGGCAACAACGGCTCGGTCTTTTATTTTCAGACCGACAAAGACGCACCGCTGAGCAAGGTAGTCAAAATTGATGTCGCCGCCAAGAACGGTGAGTGGCAAACCGTTATTCCCGAATCAGCGGACACGCTCGGCGGCGTTAGTTATATTAACAACCAACTCGTCCTGAATTATCTGGCGGATGCCCACACCAAGATCAGGATCTACGATCTTAACGGCAAGTTTGTCCGCGAAGTGAAATTGCCGGGCGTAGGCTCGGCGGGCGGCTTTGGCGGCAAGCAATCGGACACCGAGACGTTCTATAGTTACTCGAGTTTTAACGCTCCGCCGACGATCTATCATTACGATCTGAAAACGGGCGAAAGTAAGCTCTATCGTCAGGCGAAGGTGAAATTCGATCCGAGCGAATATGAGGTGAAGGAAGTTTTCTATCCGAGCAAGGACGGAACGAAAGTGCCGATGTTCCTGACGTACAAGAAGGGACTCAAATTGGACGGATCCAATCCCACGATCCTGTATGGCTACGGCGGTTTTAACATTTCGACGACGCCGGGATTTTCGGCTTCGCGGATCGCATGGCTCGAGATGGGCGGCGTTTACGCAAGTGCCTGCCTACGGGGCGGAGCCGAATACGGAAAAAAATGGTGGGAAGGCGGTTCCCGGCTGAACAAACAGAACGTATTCGACGATTTTGCATGGGCGGGCAAATGGCTGATCGCGAACAAATATACTTCGACACCGAAACTCGCGATCAACGGCGGTTCGAATGGCGGTTTGCTGGTCGGCGCGGTTCTAAATCAAAATCCCGATCTGTTCGGTGCGGCCGTTCCGCAGGTCGGCGTGATGGATATGCTTCGGTTTGATAAATTCACGATCGGATACGCATGGAAATCCGACTACGGCGATCCGATGAACGCGACGGATTTCAAAGCGATGTACGCGTATTCGCCGTATCACAACGCCAAGCCGGGCACGAAATATCCACCGACGCTCGTAACGACGTCGGACCACGACGACCGCGTGTTCCCTGCTCACAGCTTTAAGTACACGGCGGCAATGCAGTATGCGCAGGCGGGAGACTCGCCGGTACTGATCCGCGTTCAAACACGCGGCGGCCACGGCGCCGGTCTGCCGACGGCGCAGCAGATCGAACAGCAAGCGGATATTTATGGATTTCTGATGAAGAGTCTTGAGATGAAGTAAAAGCGTGGGTTGAATATAGTGTGAGACCGTGTCCGGATCCGGGCACGGTCTTTTTATTGGTGAATATTACAGAATTCGGTCGGCTCGGTTCCGGCCCTGAAGGACCTCGCCTCACGCTGTGGGCATTTCGCGGTTGCGCGAAGGCCTGAGATCGGACAGATCGCGACTATCACCATTTTTGCGTCCTCGCCGGCACGCCGCGGCCGCTGTGCTTGCTTGTTGGCCACGGTGTCGTGGTTGTCTCCCAATGTGCCGTTTACCGGAAGATCGGAGGGTGTAGGCCCGGGCGTTTCCTGCTGCTCGGGCGAATCGGTTGGTAGAGGTTCGTCGGGCGGCAATTCCGTATTTTCGTCCTTCATGGACATCAACGGGATCGTCCCGGCGACGAAAAGCTCGACTCGGCGAAATTCGGGAGGCACGGCTTTTTCCTTTGCGAGCGGATCTTCGGTTTCCTCGGTTTGAGGAAGATTCGGATCTGCCGGAACTGTGAGGCCAGTTTTTTTGTTCGAGTCGGCTTTCGGTTTGGTAGGGTCGGCGGCCTTGGTGTCGATCGTTTGATTGCTATCCAACTCGCGGAGGACCGTGCCGTCGCGGGTATCGATCTCGGCCTTGTGAACGTCCGCCGGCATGGTCCAATCGCCATTCCATCCGGGGTTTCGTGCGAGCGCTTCCTTCATAAAATCGGCCCAGATCGGCATTGCGGAATCCGCGCCTTTCATATCGAGGTCATCACCGTTGTCGAAACCGACATAAACGACGCAAACGAGGTCGGGCGTAAATCCCGCGAACCATCCATCTCGCGAAGTCCCGGTTTTCCCCGCGAAAGCCGTTTTGCCCGCGACATTCTGAAATCCCCAGCCGCGAGCCTGGGCAGCAGTCCCGCGATTGATCACGTCCTTCATAATGTCGTCCATGATGTACGCAACATCGGGACGGACGATCGTTTTCTTGTCGATCGACGGCGTGGTGATCACCTTGCCGTCGCCGGAGGTTATCTGCGTGATCGGCCGGGGAGCAACGCGATCACCGAGATTGGCAAACATCGTATAGGCGCCCGCGACCTGAAGCGGCGTCGCCTCGGCGGTGCCGAGAGCCATAGACGGATAGGCCTTTTCGACCCGCGGCATTCCTGCTTTTGTTGCGAGATTCATGACGCGGCCGATATTCAACTGCATTCCGAGATCGACTGTGATCACATTTTTGCTGTGAACGAGCGCGTCGCGAAGCGTCATGTCCTTGTTCGAGAACGTATCGCCAAAATTGTTCGGCGAATATGAATCCTGGTTGAAAGTGAAAACTTTTTTCTCGTCCTTGAAGGTGCTTGCGGCGGTAAATATCCGCGAGCCGGAATCGTAGGGTGAATTGATCGCCGTCGTATATACGAAAGGCTTGAAGACCGATCCCGGCTGCCGCATCGCATCGGTCGCGCGGTTAAATTGATTCTGCAGATAATCGCGGCCGCCGACCATCGCGACGATCTCGCCGGTCTTTGGCCGGATCGCGACTAGGGCCGCGTTCAGCTCGCCTTTCGGCTTTTTCGGGAAATTCTTGTCGAGGCCTTCGAGACGTTTTGCGACGGTTTCGTAAGCGATACGTTGGAGATCGGGGTCGATCGATGTGTAAACCCGTAGATGCTGAAGCGCCTCGGGGTCGCTGACAAGTTTCGGGAGCTCCTCGATCGCGTACTGGGAGAAATACGGCATTCCCTGGAGGTCTTTGATGTTAGAAAGCTGCTTCAGCTGCACAGGCGTCGCGTGGGCTTCAGCGAATTGTTCCAGCGAGATCGCTCCGGCTTCGAGCATCGAATCGAGCACTTGATTTCGGCGTTCCGCGATCTTGTCCGGATTCTTGAATGGATTATAACGGTTCGGACTGCGGATAATTCCCGCGATCATCGCCGCCTCGGGCAATGTAAGCTGCGTTACGTCCTTGCCGAAATAGACAGACGCCGCTTCGCCGACGCCGTAGATCGAAACGCCCGACTGCTGACCGAGATAGATCTGATTTGCGTAGAGCGTAAAGATCTCCTCTTTACTCAACCGCGTTTCGAGGATGATCGACATGTAGGCTTCGGTCAATTTGCGTTCGAGCGTCGGGTCGTTGTTCAGCATGAGGTTTTTAACCAACTGCTGAGTGATCGACGAACCGCCCTGGTTGGAAAGCGGCGTGTTGTCTTCGCCCTCGTAACGATGCCAAAGCGCGCGCGCGATACCGCGGAGGTTTACGCCGTAATGTTCGAAGAACGCTCGGTCTTCGGTGACGGTGATCGCCTTGATCAAATGCGGCGGCAGATCATGAAACGTGACGGTTTTACGTCGCCCGTCGCCCTCGGCGGCGATCGTGCTGAGCATCTTGGGCTCAAGCCGGGCCTCGGGAACATCACGGCCGGCGTCTTCGTCAAAGACGCTGGCGACGGCTTTCAGGTCCTTATGAAATTTGACCAACAGTTTAGGAAATGCCCGTTTGCCGTCGATCGTCGCGGTGTATCCCGGCACAACCTCAAGAGCTTCGCCGGCGACCGAATATTGGCTGCGCGAGGCATCGGCCTTGTTGTTCTTTTCGATATAACCAGCCGACTTAAGATAATCGACCATCCCGGACAAGCTGGATTCTTCGCCGTTCTTTAGCGTTTTCGGAGCCGAATATATTCCGGCCGACGGCGTGTAGACCTCGCCACTGAGCAGTCTGTGATCGATCTTGTCTGAAAATTCGAACCAAAAATACGTAAGTGTGAGAAATGCTCCAAGAGCGGCCAGTAAAATGAGGGAGACCGTCCACGGGTTGAATATCCACCGCAAGGCCCGGCGAAAGCGCGAGCGCGGCTTTGCCTTGTACACGACGGGGCGTCTTGCCTTTACCCATCCGCGCGGCGGTAGTTTTGATCTCGTATTTTTTGCTCCGAGCTGGTCGCTCATGGTCAGGTTGGAAAACTTACGATGTTAGTGAGATTATCGTTAGAGGCAGTTGCCAATGAAAGTTTATCTATTTGCCTCAAGCGTGTCTACCTGATTTTGACCTGGGATAAATATGAAAGTTCTAGTAACAGGCGGCAGCGGCTTCCTCGGAACGCAC
>JBDTXM010000066.1:0-15482 GCA_040006215.1 Acidobacteriota bacterium | reverse complement strand
TAATCAACTTGCCGAAGTGTTCGGAGGTGAAGAAACCGGCTGAGGCGGCTTCGTCTGTCATGTGAGATGTCGCTTTTTCTAAAGTTATGAACACGCCACTCTACGGCTATGCCGTTCGATGTGCGGAAAAGCTCTGCTTTTCCGGCAAGCTAAATAAAATCTTCGCGGCTACGCCGCCCGCCGGTCTATTTTTCTATGATCTGTGACAAAAGGCTCATCTTCCAAAGGATTCCCTCGCCAAAGCTTCGCAACACGTCAGCAATGCTCCTCGCACTATCGGTTATCAGGGGCGTGTGGTCGTGCACAATGACGTAGGCAAAGATCATTATGCCCGCTGACAGCCGTGCCTCATCGAGAGCTTTGCAGACGATCTCTTTAATAATGTCGTTTCGGAATACAGGCAGCCGGTCCTTTGAAACCGAAGTCAGATAATAACAAGGTGTATCCCGCGATATTCTCATTACTTTAGGAAGCGGCGGCATAGCTGCGAAGATTATTATACCTTACGGAAAAGCATAGCTTTTCCGCACATCGAGCGGCATAGCCGAAATCAAAGAAGTCGCCGGATTTAACATGGCCGCTTTTGACCTGAACGATGACGCGTTTTGCTTTGCCCGAATTGTCGTCAACAAAAACCGTGATACCGTCGATGCCTTTGTCCGAGCCTTTCTTGTCCGTCCGCCCCTAGGTCCAAGGATTTGTTAGATTCCGCCGTTTATTTTCAAAAAATAAGCCAGAAGGCTGGCAAAGCCTCGTCGTCTAAAAGGTTTGCTCCAATTTCATCTCTCTTAACTTGACCTTTCTTGTAGGTGGCAAAGGCTGAATTTTTAGCCTGTGCAATTACTACATCGTTCAACTCTTGTCCTAGGCCACTCAATTTGATCTCACGCAGGAGTTTTTTGTCTTTTATTTCGCTTGCGTCGGACGCGGAAAAATAAAAGCGATAATAGCCTACGCTTTTGACCTTGAATTTGACCCTACTATTTCCCCAAGAATACTCAACTAAAAATGACGCTTGCTTCACACCAAACTTTTGCATTTTGTCCATCCAAATTTGACGGATGCAGTCTCCCCTTTGACCTTGCTGAATCGCGATGCGAAGAGGGTTAACTCGTTCAAGAGTTTCGGCAATATTTACGGCGCGTTCATTGCATACTCGTTTCGTTTCCTCGGACTGTTGTCCAACGGCCACGACTACAAAACACAAAATTAAGAAGACTGACTTCATATTCGTTTCTTCCGACAATGAGAAAACTAACTTATGATCGCAAAATCCGACCGTAAAGGGGTGCAACGCTCGACAGCGTTCATCCAACCCAAGCCTAGCCGGACGGCCGCTTTTGATCTGGACGATGACGCGTTTTGCTTGCCCGAATTGTCGTCAACAAAAACCATCCCTACTTGAAATTTGTCAGTCTAAAACAAGCTCGACAAGAACTTTCACCTAGTCAGTCGCAATTTTGTAAACGTGGAACATCCGTTCCGGATTTATAGCCAACAATGTTAAGGCTGCCGATGTCGAATCCCGAATCTAATGCTTTGACACAATACGTTACAGTACCTATGACCTTATCCCGACGAAAGAAATCTACGCCCAGACGCCCAACCTCTTGACCGTCATCAAACTTTCCATGAACCGCCAACCATGAAAAGCCGGTACGACGAACTTCCAACGTCCGTCTTTCATCAGGGGCAATGTTGGGAACGATCATGAAGTCACCTAGCTGGATTACCAGAAATTTTATAGGTTTCCCAGATTTGTTGTTGATGATGAGCTTGTCTGTTTCAGATGTCTCCAGCCGGTTGAGATCTTCGAGACGAAAGGTCGAGTCTGAGATCCAGCTTGAACCGGGATACTGCCCGGTAACTGGAACCGCAGGATAATCCCTCCACATCAGAACCTCGTCCTTCACGACGATGTTCTCGCCTTCATATAAGGAAAAAAGAGTTTTCTCGCCTCCGACGATCTTCCCAATAATATTGTTATCATCTGCGAGATCAACGCGAAAGCGTGAATCTGGCGAGGGATAGGTTCCGACGTGACTGGTGCCGCAGGCCGACAGAAAGAATGCACAAACAACAGTGAGTAAAACAAAAAGTCCCGTGCTCATATTTTTCAAATGCATAAAGCAATTGTCGCCTTCGAGGATGAGGTCGTCGTAGGTCGAGGCCGCACCGTACCAATGCCATGTGCCTTCGAAAGCCACTCTAGCGAATCGGCTTCGAGTCCGCTGTCGTCTTTGAAAAGCACGTTGTAGTCGCGGTTCGAATTGAACGGCGGGTCGAGATATACAAGATCGACCGACTCCGTGCCGATGTATCGTTTCAGGATATTCAGATTGTCGCCGTAGTAGAGTGTGTTCATGGGTGACAGTTAAACACCGATAAGGTAACACTAAGCGTTATCGGGCAAGAAAATAGCTAGTCGGCGGCTAACCAATCTTTTGCTTCGGACACGTCCTCATTATTAAACAGTCTCACCTGCCCGGGCACGACAAAGGCGAATACTTTCAGAGCAAAGCGGATCCAATCGACATCCGTAACGACTGCGACTTTTTCGAAGGATGTGAGGTGGTTAAATCCAACCTTTGCATCGTCCCACATCGCACCTAACTCAAATTTTTCAAAGTCCTTCGTCACATGGTAGAGCATACGGAGTTTGTGATCGCCCTTGTCCGCCGCGTCGACGGCGGGAATGATGACGTTTTCATAGTCGTCGGCTGAAACTATACCGCTTGCTTCAAAGCCAAGAATGTTATTAGGTAGGTCGGTTATTACTTTGATCATTTTGTCGCCTCCGATCCATTGTAACTCGCCGAAACGCCTAAGTGTATGTCAGGAACCGTACACGAGACCGAGAACGCCGCCATACGGCCATCATCACGAGATGGGCCATCATCTGGTTTTCGCCGATGAGGGAGCGAAAGGCCTAAAGCATCTCGCTGACTCCGCCCATTTCTGAGCGAAAGCCTTTTTGGATTACATTCGATTAAACGGCAATCGGGAGTAAGGTGTGGGGCGATTCGCTCGGGTGAACTAGAATCATTCTCAAAAATCACCCAAACATTAGCACCAAGCAGTACCCGCGGCAAGAAAGAACTTGTCGATCGTTATTCGCGTAATTTCTTGACCCACAGTGGAACCGCGTCGAGTGTAAAGTCCTTAACGCACTTGATGACGAAATTCCCGTTGCCGGTCTCGTCCACGTAGAACTCCTGTCTGGCGGCCCCGATTTCCTCTCCCGACTCTGCATCAAAAAACTCGTAATTGACCTCGTACGCGAATGTCCTGGCCGCAAGCTCGTAGGAAACAAATTCCTTCACTCGTAATAGTTCGCCAGGATCTAAAAGAGGTAGTTCGTTATTGCCAACCACGCTGCATAGTTCTGTCGAAACGAAAACGGGTTTTCGCAGAGTATGTGTTTTTATCTTGACCGATATCCCTTCGATGACTACTGGCTTACCTGTCTCGACCTTTGCAGCGAATTTCGTGAAAGGTAACGAGGAGAACCCATCGGCTCCGGAGAATTCAAGTTTCTCTACTTGCGGGTCGACCTTTTCCTGAGCGTACGTAGAAAAGGACAAAACCAGAACCGTCAAAAGACATGCTGCATGCAGGGTGTGTCGTGGAATGAAAAAATCTTCGCCCTTCATATTAGATCGATCAGAGTGGGGTTCAGGTCTTAAAAACAGGTAAACAATAGCACCAACATTTCCGCCTAGCAACAAAAAGCTTCGCCCTTTTTTGACCGAAGCCTTTTGGATCACATTCGATCAAACGGCAATCGGGAGTAAGGTGTGGGGCGATTCGCCCTCGGTGAAAAGAGCATCTTCTTAAAAAAACACCCACACGATAGCACGGGATGGGGAGAGATGAGATATGAGATATGAGATATGAGGCTATATGCCCAGTGCGTTTACGGCGTGCGCACCGGGAAAATGAAAGGGGAAGGGTGAAAAGTTAAAAATGGTATTATTTAACAATGAATATTCGCGGTCTTGTATTCATTTTACTTTTGACGGGCATTGCGGTTCCGGCTGTTTATCCGGAAGGCGAGGTCGAATATTTTATGCTGCCCGCGGAGCCCGTTATTCGGATCGGGCTGACGACGAATGCGGGTTCGGTGATGATCACGACGTCGGATTCTTCGTTGGTTGCTGTGAGTCCGGATGAGCCGAACAAGATATTGGATGCGAATCGGGTTTCGGTGTCGGCACGGACGTACAGGCCGCCGGAGATCGATGATTTTCGGATCGAGTTTCAAAATCTTCCCGGCCAGACGGATGCTAACAATCTGGCTAAGGATATCCATGACGCTACAAGTGAAACGGCTCTCGCGAGTATCGACACGGCGACGAATACCTGGAAGGTTTGGGTCGGAAGTGTAATGGCTACGACGGATGATGCCGAGGCGTTGAAAACCAAGCTTGCGGAAAAAGGCTTTGACGATGCGGTCATCGTTGTCGATAAAAAGATCGTTCCGTCGCAGGACGCGATCGCTCTTTCGCAGCAGTTGCGAGGCGGTGGAAGATCGGAAGTGCGGAGTCTGATCAAAACGACGGGTTCGGCCGCTTTGAGTGGGACGATCGATCCAAACCTTCGTGAGATCAGCATCAGCGGACCGAGCGAACCGGCGAAATATTCTTCGTTGAAACCGGTGGCGTTCGGTTCGATCAACGAGCGATCGACGCCCGTGAAATTTAACGGCAAATCGTATCGCGGTCGGATCGAGGTTTTTGTGAATTCGCGGGGCAGCCTGACGGCGGTGAATGTTGTCTCGCTCGAAGATTATCTGCTGGGCGTTGTGCCGCGTGAACTTGGACTGCCGCAGCTTGAGGCGGAAAAGGCACAGGCGGTAGCCGCGAGAACCTACGCGATCGCGAACATCGATAATTTCGTCAACAAAGGCTTTGACCTGATGCCGACCGTCCAGTCGCAGGTTTACGGCGGCGTTTCGGCTGAGACCAAAATGGCGACGTTGGCGGTCCTGCAGACGCGCGGGATCATCGCTACCTATAAGGGCAAAGCGATCAATGCCATGTACACCTCGACATGCGGCGGACGCACGGAAAACTCGGAGAACGTTTTCGATTTTAACGAACCGTATCTTCGCGGCGTGGAATGCTCGCTCGAAGGGCACAAGCATTTCGACCCGTTCACGATCAAGACATCGCGGCTGCCGGCGAAATTGCGCGACGCGGGAAATGTGGAACTTGCGCGGCTGATGTCGATCTTTTCGGTGAATGGTTTCCAACTCTCGACAGGCCAGATGAGCGATACGTGGTTTGATGAACCTCCTACCGAGAGCGAGATGTCGAACTGGCTAAATCAGCTCGCACAAAAATTCGGTAAGACGTTCCCTAATGTGAATCGCGACACGGCGAAGCCTCTCGAACTCGCACATCTGCTCGCGACGATGATCTATGCCCCGGGTTACGCGGACACGCTGCTCAGCGATTCGGACGTAAATTATCAGCTCTCGTTTGACGACGCTCAGGATATTCCGAAAGAACGTCGGGCGGAACTCGCGATGCTGCTGCGCGACGGATATTTTGCGATCCATCCAGACTTAACGTTAAAGCCCAACAAGGCTTTTACGCGTGCTGAAATACTGCGATTGATCCGCCAGATCTACGACAAAAAGAAATGGATGCCCGGACTGCAGAGCGGTACGACGAAGGCATCGGTCGATGGCAAGCTGGTTCTAAAAGCAGGCAAGGGCGACAAGCCGCTGATCGTGCGGCCGGATGTTTTTCTGTTCCGACAATTCGGCTCGGATGTTTACCCCGTTCGCGAGGTCTCGCTGATCGGCGGTGAGACGGTCACCTATCAAACCGATTCGACAGGAGCCGTAGCTTATCTCGAAGTAAAGCCGTCTGACGCTCCGACCTCGGCTGAGAATATGTCGCCGTTTTCCAACTGGAACGTTACGCTCTCCGCGTCGGCCGTGCAGTCGCGTTTGTCGCGTTACGTCCGCGGCATCGGGATGCTCTATGACGTGAATATCAAACAAAAAGGATATTCGCGTCGAGCAGTGGAACTGGAGATCGTCGGATCGAATGGCGTGAAATCTCTCAGGGGCGGCAAGATCCGTTCGGCTCTGCGGTTGAACGAGCAACTTTTTGTGATCAACAAACGCTATTCAGGATCGGCAGTTTCAAGCTATACCTTTACCGGCCGCGGCTGGGGACACGGCATCGGGATGTGCCAGTACGGCGCATTCGGCCTGGCGAAGATGGGTGTAAAATACGACGAGATCATCAAGCACTACTACACAGGCGTGGACTTAACGAAAGCATATTGATCACTGTTTTGGCCTGGCCGGCGGCGGATCAAAGCATGTCATACCATCCGCTCGCTGACATCACCGGTCAGCGAACGCCAACGAGACCCTGAACCGATTGGATCAGTTTCTCGGAGTCATAGCCGACCCCATCCTTAAAAACAATTTCGACGTTCTCTATGTCGCCAATATTCGCCGAAGGGTTGCCTTTGACCACCATAAGATCCGCTTGCTTTCCGGCCGTTATCGAACCGATCCGCGAATCTTCCCCGAGGAATTTTGCTCCGTTAAAAGTCGCGATCTTGATTGCGTCGACGGGCGTGAAACCCGCTTCGACAAGGAGTTCAACCTCGCGAAGGTCGCCGAATCCGGCGACAACGCCGCCATTTCCCGTTGGATCAAGGCCCGCGATCAGCAAGCCGCCGGCCTGAACGAACGCACGTTCGAAATCCATGGACTTTCTGACCAAAGCGGCGGTCTGCGAGTTTGCGGGCACCCGTGCTCGCGAAGTGAGATAGCGGATGCGGGCGTCGCTGGACATCGTGTTGAGCATTCGCGGATTCAACAAAGCTCGGGCGGAGCCGATGCCCGTTTGGGTTATCACGGCACCCGCCTCAAAAACCGGAAGTGTGGATGTGATGGCCACGTTTTTAGCGACGAGCGTTTTTATCGTGGCTTGGGCTTCGGGGCTGTTTATGTCGAGTTTCAGCAAGCTTTCGTTTACGCCCGCAGGGCATTTGTCAGGCTGTTTGCCGGGCACAAATTCAGAATCGGGAAGCAAGCCGTGTTCGAGATTGTCAATGCCGATCTCGGCGGCTTCTTTATAACCGATCGAGCAAAGGTGGCCGGTTACTTTCAGGCCGCGCTTGTGGGCTTCATCGACCGCGGCCTTTAGTTCATCGCGGGTGATGTTCATGTAGGCCTTAAACGATGTCGCGCCCTGGTCGGCCCAGAAGTTGACCATCTTTCTCGCGTCGTCGGGACCGGTGAGTTCGTGCATCACGGGCGTATAAGCACCAGGGCCTTCGAGATAGGGTGCGGTTACGAACATCTTCGGGCCGACCATCGATCCGTTGTCGATCCTCTTTTTGATCTCGAGATCCGTGTAGGGAGCGATGCTGCCGGTCGTACGAATCGTCGTAACACCCAGAGCCAAATATAGCCGCGGAAAACTGATCCCCATGTCTGAATAGATCGGCGGATTGCCGCCCATCGGAAAGAACATGTGATCGTGCATTCCGACCAGGCCGGGAAGTACCGTGTAGCCCGCGAGATCGAGAGCCTTCGCAGACAGCGGAACGGTCACCACCGAACTCGGGCCGACGCTTTGGATCTTGCCATCGCTGATCAATAGCGTCTGGTCTTCCAGTGGAGCCGTACCGGTTCCATCAATAACGCGCACATGAAGCAGCGCGATCAGCGGAGCCTCGAGGCGAATGAACTGCTGGCGTTCGCTATTCGGGCCTTGGGTGAAAACGTTGACAGCAAAAATCAATACGACGAGAAAAACGATCGTGATCTTCATTTAATTTCTCCTAATCGGAAGGGGGAGTTATGAAATAATAAGACACGACGGCCCGAAAGGTCGAGCCGTCGACAGTCCTTGGGTTTAGTTCTTGCCGCCGTGTTCCGCGATCAGCTTTAATGCCGGTTCACTAACGAAAACCTTCGCGTGAAATTGCTCTCCCCAGCCTAGGGCCGTCACTTCACGATATTCGTAAAGCTTTTCGGTATCATAACGCGGGGCGTACCCGGGATGAAGCTGTTTTCGCAGTGAAGCTCGGACGTTCGGGTCGGCTCCCCGTTCCAGGAGAAGTTGGGCAAACGGAGCGGCCGGCGAGCGGCCTTGATAATTCATCCAGAAGTTCGGCATCGATACAACCGTGCAAAATAGCGGCGTGTGGCCGCCGAATCCGTCACTATCGACGACGGCCCTAGCATTAACGTCAGCACCTTTTTCGATAAGCCATTCTGCGATCTCAAACTCGTCGTAATCGACGCACATATGCAGCAGTGTAGTGCCAGCGAGGGGCGTGCCCTGTGTTGCGTTGATCTCCTCATGGCAATTCAGTTCCGGCGGATATATCTCTTCGTGCGTGAAAGTTCGTTTCAAGAGGTCCGGATCTCGCAGCAGGTGTTCGTCCAGCAAATCTATTCGTCCGCGGTGGAGAGCCATGGTCGGTGTGTCGGGAAATTTGAATCCGTGCCGAGCGTACATGTCCAATATTGCGTGCTTGGCTTCTGAGTTACGGCTGTCCGTTTCGAGAACGACATCGACCGGTGCTAGGCTTTTGCCGTTCGCGTCGTAAACGTCGGCCCCGAACTCAAACATGAGCTGACTACCGGAAACGCTCAGCGTATAAGCGGGGCCGCCGAGACAGTCGTCAGGCGGCTTTGGCGAATCCAGCATTTTGTGAAGCATTTTCGCTGTTTCGATCTTTCCCTGTAGGGTGGCTCGTGCAATAGCCTGTTCCAGATCGCGAGCGCCGAGTTTGTAGAGCATTCGAATGATCTCATCGCGGCCGAGATTGGCCGCGTAGCTCATCGGCGGGCCCCAATTGCTCTTTTGAACGCGAGCGTCTTCGTGAAGAAGGTCTGGGTGCTTGGTAACCAGGCTGCGGACGGCACGAACGTCATCCTTCCAAATTGCCTCGATCAGGTTGCACGCCTGGACAAGGCGGGGCCAGGTTGGGGCCTGATAGGCACGTGCCAGTGCGAGCTGCGCGTCGGCGAGTTTTGCCTGGTTGTGCGGTGGCGGGTCGGGATGAAACGCGTCAAATTCTTCGATCGCAGAAGAATCACCGCTGCGCAACGAACGAAGCAGATCTTTTGCCTGATGTTTGAGTTGATCTAGATCGGGGCGTACGGGAAGATTACGGTCATGACGTGAATAAATAGACATTACGAGCCTCCTTAGCGTCGTGCCCGTTGTCCGCTAGTTCGGGCGAAAGGAGGTTCGCAAACGAACCTGTTATGGAATCTAATTAGTCAGGTGGACTCGGTCCTGTCCGCGGACGGGAGGCGTCCTGAACGCCTGCGTGCAGAATACCGTTCGGCACCGCAGACGGTCAAGTTCGAATACCATTCTTAGTTCCCTTGGCGAGAGATCAGATAGAGGCCTAAATTCTCCGCGGCCGCTTTGCCGGCGGCAAGCGACATTTTCTGAAGGGCCCTGACTGCCTTCGGGTTCGAGGTCGAGCTTGATATCCGGTCACATTCTTCGAGAAGTGACGGCACTTCGGCCGAAGTAAATTCGGCTTTCTGTTCGGTATCGTTTGCCCGGCCCATCAAGGGATATTTAGACATCAAACCGTTGAACCGCTCCATGTACAGAGCCTCCTGCTCTTCGACGGTGTCGGCCTTAATGCTTTCCCAACGGGGGATACCGATGCCTTCGAAAAATAGAGCTTCGATATCTTCGGGGTGAATGTCGAATCCAATATATGATCCTTTAGCGGTCCCATCTGCGAGATGGGGCGAAAAAGAGCCATCACCTTTTAGTTCATCCCGAAATTCCTGTTCCAGATCGCTGATCTGCTCATCACTCATTCTTTTTTCTCCTAAGGTTTGTGCTTGTAGACGAAGTATACCGCAACTTATTGCGTATCCAAGTGAAAAGCCGAGATAAATTTCGTCACTTTCGGTTGGCAGATCGATCAGTGCCAAATGTGATTATCAAAACCGAGGACAACCATCACGGCCAACTCGAACGCGAATTGATCCGAAGGCAGCCGTCAAGACGCAAGCACGAGGAGAAGCCCGATCAAGGCAGGAAACGCCTGAACGAATAAAATCTTTCGGCTGGCTGTCGCGGCCCCGAACAAACCGGCAGCCAAAACGCAGATGAGAAAAAAGATCTTTACGCCATAGCCCGCCTGACCGAGAGTCAATCCCCAGATCAATCCCGCCGCCAGAAAGCCGTTATACAATCCCTGATTCGCCGCCAAAACCTTCGTTCCAGCGGCTTGTCCTTTCGTATGTCCAAAGGCACGCAGGCCGGCCGGCTTGTCCCAGAGAAACATTTCAAGCACGAGAAAATATAAATGCAACGAGGCGACAGTAGCGATGACGATGGTGGCTGCGATGATCATCTGTTTTGCGCGAAAATGAGTCCTTTTCGAGTCGAAATAAAGGGTGCGGCTATGTTACTATTTCGCGAAAATGCGCACAACGGAAAAAATGACCAGCTGCCGTGATCGAAACCCTTTTCGTGCGATCTTGTTTGTCTGCCTATTTACACTGTGCGGCGGCTTAGCAGCTCAATCCCAGCGATCGGCCAAAGCCGAACTCGGTTCGCAGACGGCGAAGAATGGTTTTAAAAACGAGACTGAGATCCAGAATAAATTCAACAATTGGAAAACGGACGCGGACGCCTGGGACTGGCTTGTGGCAATGAACTACAAGCCGCAAGCGATCGAAAGCGTTATTGCCACGAAACCACACGGTGAAAAAGCCGATGTCGAGGTACGGATCAAAACGAAAAAAGGTGAGACGGTCGAGGGAATCTCGATCAAGCTTGTTTCCGGCGCTAATGGTTTTAACCAGATCGACAAACGCTGGCTCGCCCACTACGTGACGATGTGGAAGATCCCTGCCGATGTCGAAACAGCACTTAGGTATTTCGTTGGCGAGACTCCGCCCTCAAAAGCGGGCCGCGACCCGCAGCGAATGTATTTGAACGAATTAACGGCCGGGCAACAAAAAGCCGTGATAGATTTTTTTACGGCGAAGAGAATAATGGTCGTTCATGATCTCTTCCGAGGCGATGGCCCGCACGCAGCCGGATGGATCATGGTGGCGTTGAAGACGACAGAAACGACACATTGGACGCTACGGCGCGTCGAAGTCGTTATGCGATTTTACGGGGACGGAGCGGTTGAGATGACCAGCCGCGGCAACCTAAAGATCGGCCGCATAACCGTTCAGCGAAAAGGCGGCGATGGCGGGCGCGACACGGCCAAAATGCTTCAGTTCAAGGTCAACCCCGCTCAACTTTTTGACTCAAAATGAGATTTTCGCGAAACCAAACCCTTGGGTCTCTTATCCTTCTTTTCGTCATCATTGTGTTCGCAGCACTACGCTTCTATTTCGGATGAGAGCGCTTTCATATCAAACGTTTCAGGTAGTGCGGACGTTCTCGGTCAGACCTGTATTGCCTGTCCGGTTTTTACTCGTTCCTGAAGCTTCTTTAATTCGGCAAGCAAGCCTTCTAACATCGAGCGCGAATTTTTATTCATACCGGCATCGTTGCGATAGTCAAGCGATTCACCGGGTGCGGGAGGAGCATTTCCGATACGGCTCGCATTTTCGTCGACCTCTTTCATATCGTCCTCGCACGCGAGAATGTAATGAGCAACGGTACGTTTTAGCCTGAACGTCACCCCGTTGACATAATCTACGCGAGCGGCTGTAGCATAGTCCTTTCCATGACCGGGGAAGAGGCCGTTGACGTAAACAGCCGACGGAGATCCCGCAAGGATCGCTTGATAAGCGAGAGGCCAGCGGTCGGCGAGAATTTCGAATTTCTTATTGGTCGCGTAGTCCATTGAGGAATACTTTGCGAATTTAACATCCGGCCGGGGAACCCGTTTGCCTTTTACAAACTCTGTATTGTAAGGCCTTGTGAAAAACCCAATGTCGCCTGTCCCGACCACGTTCCCGGGGTTATTGCCTTCGGGATTCATCGTGTATCCGCCTTGTTCGACGAGCCATTGTGCCACCATCGTCATAAAACGAAAGTCCCAACTTGGTAATATGGAACTTCGTGACTGGATATGGCCGGTGAGAAAGGTTGAAAGCTCCTGAAGTACCACCTTATTCGCCCGGACGTTCTGCTCAAAATTTTCCTGTTTTACAAACATATGTGCTCCAAAATTTTTTCTGTCGGGCAGCAAGCGCCGTTTAAGCCGAGCGGCAGAGACGCACAACGACATTGAAAAAAGACGTTCGGAACTCTACTTGTTTGCCTTGTCGCTCATAAAAAAGACCAGCCGGCCGCCGGCCGTGATCTCGGAATACGTAATATATGGACGAGCGATCGCCTTCCCGTTCAGCTCTACTTTTTGAACGTAGACATTGCCGCTGGCCTGGTCGCGTGCCTCGATCGAGAGGGTCTTGCCATTTTCAAGCTTGATGAGGGCAGTTTTTATGGCAGGACTTCCGAGCTGATATTGGCCGGATGCCGGAGCGACGGGATAAAAACCGAGAGCACTGAACAAATACCACGCCGACATTTGTCCGCAATCGTCGTTGCCGCCGAGGCCGTCTGGCGTAGCATGGTATTGATTTTTGAGGATCATGCGGACACGCTCCTGCGTTTTCCACGGAGCGTCGGTCCAGTTGTAGAGATAGGCGACGTGATGCGAGGGCTCGTTGCCGTGAACGTAACCACCGATGATGCCGTCGCGAGTGATGTCTTCGGTTTCGGCAAAAAACGAATCGGGCAAGTGCATCGTAAAGAGTTCGTCGAGATGGGCTGCGAATTTTTGCTTTCCGCCCATAAGCTCGATCATCGCGTCGGGATCTTGCGGAACGTAGAGACTGTAGTTCCACGCGTTGCCCTCGATAAATCCCTGCCCTTCGGTCTTTAGAGGGTCGAAATTCTTGCCCCACGAACCGTCGCTCATTTTAGGACGCATAAATCCAGTCGATGCGTCGAAGACGTGCGTCCAGCTCTGCGAGCGCTTTGTAAATTCGGCGGCGACATCGTTTCGGCCGAGCTTCTTTGCAGCCTGGGCGATGGCCCAATCGTCGTAGGAATATTCAAGCGTTTTGGAAACGGATGTCGAGTTCTTGTCTTCCGGGACGTATCCGTATTGCTCGTAATAAGGAATGCCGTCGAAGTATTTGTTATGGGCAGTTGCGATCGCGGCGTCTAAAGCTCGGTCGGCTTCCACGCCAGTGAGAGTGCCTGTCACGATGGCATCCGCGATCACACTCACACTGTGATAACCGATCATGCACCAATTCTCATTGCCATAGTGTGACCAGACTGGGAGCATGTGCTCAGGACTCTGATCGTAGTGCGCCACCATCGAACGGATCATATCGCGGTCGCGGGTCGGCTGGATGATATTGAAAAATGGATGCAATGCTCGGTAAGTATCCCAAAGCGAGAATGTCGTGTAGTTAGTAAAATCGTAACCAAGGGTAACGTGATTTATGGTGTTCATGCGTTTTCCATTAATCTTCTTATCCGACGAATTGTACACAAACGCATTGTAGCCTTCGGCTTTATCTATGTTCTGATCGATCCCTTTATATCGTCCGTCAACATCCATGTAAACTGTTGGCGAAATGAAGGCGTGATACATCGACGTGTAAAAATTGATCAGGTCGTCGCGGCTATCAGCGGTGACCGCTATCTTTCCAAGTTCAGTATTCCACGCGGCCTGCCCTTCGCGTTTAACCTGATCGAAATCCCAGGTCGGCGTCTCTTTTCGAAGGTTATTCATTGCTCCGTCGGTTGAAACGGGTGAGAGAGCGAATTTGATCTTTACTTTCTCATTCGCGGTAGTCTGGAAATCGAAGTGAGCTCGGATCTGAGTGCCTGCCATTTCTGGAAAATTCTTTGTCTGATCGAATTTTCGCCAAAACCCCTTGTAGTCCTGCTTACCGAAATTCTTGAATCCGTAACTCGCAATCGGCTTTGAAAATTCCATTGCAAAGTACTCGATACGGGTTCTCGCCCAGCCGTTCGTTTGGCGATAACCGACGATCGTATGGTCATCGACTACTCGTACATATGTCCACACGTTCTTGTCGTCGTAATTGTAGATGCCGTGCATCAGGTCGAGGATGATGTGGGCGTTGTCGGATGCCGGGAATGTGTATTGGTGAAACCCGACACGCGTCGTCGCAGTCATCTCGGCCAGGATGTTGTCGTCATCGAGACGAACTTTGTAATAGTCGGCCTCAGCTACCTCGGTTGAATGAGAAAAGGCGGAGCGAAAGCCGCTTTTTGCATTGTTCTTATCGCCGGGCTCAAGCTGAAGGTCGCCGACCGTCGGCATTATCAGAAAATCGCCCAGATCCGAATGCCCCGTGCCGCTAAAGTGCGTGTGCGAAAACCCGACGATGGTTTTGTCGTCATACTGATATCCTGCGCAGTAGCGATATGTTTCCGGATTGTATTTCCCTGCGATCAAATACGGTTGCTCATCAGTGTCCGGCGATAACTGGACCGACCCGAACGGCACAGTCGCACCTGGATAAGTATGTCCCATCTTTCGTGTGCCGATCATCGGGTTGACGTATTGGACGTAATTAGCATTCGATTGGCCGAACACGGAAAGTTGAAGGATCGATGCAAGTAAAGCGACCGCAATTGTTTTCATGTTGAGTAGTGGAACTATCCGAAAATGAATGACTTTTGTAAATAGTAAACGCGAACACGACGAAAACGAAACCCGCAGAAATCTATGCTAATCTGAATTTATCTGTGGCTTCAAATACCCCTAAAAAGCCGATTTACGCGATCGGCGGTCCGACAGCTTCGGGCAAGACGGAGCTCGGTGTCGAGCTTGCACTAAAGGTTGGCGGCGAGATCATCAATTGCGACTCCGTTCAGGTCTATCGCGGGATCCAGATCGCCACGGCCAAACCGACTGACGAGGAGATGCGGGGAGTACCGCACCACCTGATCGATTATGTCGATCCGAACGTAAATCATACTGCCGGTGATTGGGCCCGGGATGCGTCGGCAAAGATCGCCGAGATCGAATCGCGGGGACGTGTTCCCATCTTGGTTGGCGGCACCGGTTTTTATTTTCGAACACTCCGCCAGCCGCTTTTTGAAAGCCCCAAAACTGATGAGGGTCTTCGCGAACGTTTGAAAACGATACGAGATAAGCGCGGGTCCGAACATTTGCACAAAATGCTCTCGAGACTGGACGGTGACGCCGCCGTGAAGCTATTTCCGCGCGATCATGCGCGGGTAATTCGAGCTTTGGAATATTATTTCCAAACTGGACAATTATTTTCAGAGCGGCAGCCGAATCGAGTGGCCGCTCCCGAGTTTTCGGACAGAATAAAGCTTTTTGTCCTGAATCCTCCTCGCTCGGAGCTTTACGACAAGATCGACCGCCGAACCGCGGAGCACTATCGGTCAGGGCTCGTCGACGAAGTGAAACATTTGCTCGCTTCGGGCGTAAATGAAGATAGCAATGCGCTTGGGTCACATGGGTATCGGCGTGTTTGT
>JBDTXM010000065.1:0-15675 GCA_040006215.1 Acidobacteriota bacterium | reverse complement strand
CGCCCAAATCGGTAAACGATAAACCCGAGGGCCCGAGCAGGCTGGTGGTTGACGGTCGGCCGCTCGAAGGTAGTAGCGAGCGCGGCTTTTTCGGCTTCGGAATGCAAGAGAGGATTTCCGGTACGGGCTTTAGCCTCCAGCACCAGGCCGTTTTCGCCGATGAGAACTACGACCTGCACGAGGCCGAGAGCGTGAGCATTCTTAGCCGCGATGGTCCAGACCGGCTGGACCTTGGACACGATCTCGAAATTCAGAAAGGTATAACTGTCGCCAAGCACGGGACCGGCATATGTGCCGTCGGGTCGAATGTTCATCGAGTAATCATAATTCGTCCCGTCAGATCGTGTGCTCTTCTTGGATGATGCAGAAGACCTCGGCTGAGCTTTCTCGGCGGAGCGATGAGCGGGTTTGAACGGCTTTGTTTCAGCTTTAGCCGGCGAGACTCTGCCTGAGGACTCACGCGACGACGAAGAACCTTCCTCGATCGCCTGGATCGCACCGCCACCCTCGACCTGTGCAAATAAGACATTACCAAACAGTATCGCCAGACCCGCAACAGCGAGCGTTCTTATGAGATATGTGCGGCAAGGCCGTTTGCAAAGAGAAAACCGGTTGGACATCGTTTACCTCCGAATTTGAGATATAGACTGTCACAACCGGCCGATTTTGCGTAGCGCGGACTTTATTTGGCTTCCCAACGATTGTCCGCTTCGTTCGCATCCATCCAGATGCCGCCGGCGAGAACGAGAGATTTGACCGTCTTTTTGGAGGGAAGGATGACCCTCGCCTCTTTCGGATTCGCTTGCCAGATCGCCGGAGTCTGATGAAGCGTTTCGGTGGTTCCGTCGTCGTAGGTCACCATCAGGTCGGCTGGAGCCGGCATGCCGCCAATGTTTTTGATCGTGATCTCATTTCCGGTTACGCCGCCGATCCCAAGATCGATATAGCCATAACTGAAATACCAGTTGTTGAAGAACCAATTGAGATCTTTCCCCGACGCGTTGTTAAACGAATTGAACATGTCCCACGGTAGGGTATGTTTGCCGTGCCAGCGGCCGATGAATTCGTGCAGGCATCGTTTGAATTCGGCGTCACCGAGAAGGTCTTTGAGGGCCAAATATCCGAGTGCACCTTTGCCGTATTCGTTATTGCTGAATCCGAGTCCCTGCATCGCATCACCCGGAAGCATGATCGGCAGATCTGCGTCAGCCGCCGGATTCTTGATCCAAGAGGCGACACGGAAATTCTGGAAGAGCTGCGTCGCTCGAGCATTGCCGAGGTCTTCGCGTCCGATCAGGTATTCGAACGCGGTGGTCCAGCCTTCGTCCATGAATCCGTAACGCCGTTCGTTGATACCCATATAGAACGGGAAGTAGGTATGGAGAATCTCGTGCTCAACGATAAACCGTGTGAAGTTCCCATCCTGCTGCGAGCTGTCGTTGACCATCATCGGATATTCCATATCGGCAAATCCGCGAACGACGGTCGTTTTCTGATATGGGTAGGGAATTCCTGGGTAGTTGTTCGAGATCCAATCTAGAGCATGCTTGGCGTATTCGACCATCTTCTGGAAATCCTTTGCCTCGATGTTGTATGCGGCCTGAACGCTCGCTCGCCGCTTCGTTGCCTTGTCGACCACGACGCTGCCGGCATCCCAGATAAAATGATCGCTTACCGCCAGGGCAACATCGCTGACGTTATCGGCCTTCCATTTCCAAGTCAGTGCGTCGCTCTGTACGGTGACTGATTTGCTTGCAAGTTCATCAGCCGAAGCGATCGTAGTTACATCATCGCTGGTAAACGAATCCTTGAGCCGCTTGGCGTATTTCGGTTGAAGCACTTCGTCGGGATTGAGAAGGTCGCCGGTTCCCCAGACGATGAAATTCTTCGGCGCGGTCACTTGGTAGGTGTAGTCGTTGAAATCGTTGTAGAACTCGTGGCCTTCCATGAAGGCGTTCGTGTCCCATCCGTCGGTGTCGTCGTACACCGCAACGCGAGGGTAGTAATATGCGATGAAAAAAGTGCTGGGATCGATCGCTCCTTCACGGCCGCTTTCGACCGACATGTCGTAATGCCACTTGAACGAGAGTTTGATCGTTTGGTTCGGAGCGAGTTTAGTGTCTAGCTTGATACGCTGGTCCGTTAATTGATATGCGGGATTTCCGGCCCATTTTTTAACCGCTCCGTTTTCCTGGTATTCATCGATATGAACGCCGGAGGTCAGATAGTCGTTCGTTTGCGGAACTTCGCGGGGAGATCCCGGAACATGGGAGTTCAGTTCTAGCCGAAAAACGATATTCTCCAACGTGTTGGGACTATTGTTCGTGTAGATAATGTCCTCAGTTCCCGTAATCGTCCGACTAGGGGGAGCAACGGTGATCTTGATGTCGTACTTCGCCGTATTCTGCCAATAGTTCTTGCCGGGGCGTCCGTCGGGCGAACGCGTTTGGTTCGCAAAAGCACGCTGAACATTCCGCGGCATGAACGGCTGCTGAGCGTTCAATAGAACCGACGCGGACAATAAAGAGAGTGTTGCGTAAAAGAGTTTTTTCATTTCAATAACGTCAGTCGAGCGAATATGTCGTGGATATACGCACAGACTCATCCAATTGTTTAGATTTCTGCAGCGAGATCTTTCGGTTTCGGCGAAAGCAGCCCGACAAGAACAGTTGAATATTGTGATAAAGTTTTTTTGTATGAAAAACCTGGGTGGTTTGTTCGTTTTGCTGGTACTGGCCGTTTGCTCGGTTGCTCAGGATGGTCCGCAGGGAATGCTCGGATCGGAAAAGGAGTTTGCAGAGGCAACTTCGAAAAAGGGCATTAAAGATGCGTTTCTCGAATTCTTATCTGACGATGCGATCGTTTTCCGGCCGAACGCGACGAACGGTAAAGAGTTTTGGAAAAGCTATTCTGACCCGATTCCGATGGTCCTCGTCCGGCAATCTGTGGACTCCGACCAGTCGTCGAACGGCATGCTCGGCTACACGACCGGCAACTGGCGGTTGTATCCGAAGGGAAAAAGTGAAGAGTTCGGCCGCTACGGCGAATACGCGACGATCTGGGAAAAGCGGGACGATAAATATTTGGCGACGGTGGACATCATAACGACCCACGAAAAACTGACGACCGCCGTGACGGGTGCGGTGTCGGACGAGCGAAGAACCAGCGATGCAAATAAGAACGGATGGTCAGTCGCCGACGCTTCCATGAACTTCCTTCGCGCCAGTATGACGAAGGAGGGCCTCGCCGGAGCGTATAAAAAATTCGGTTCGGACAACATGCGACTTCTGATAGAGAACGCTCCGCCGCTCATCGGCAAGAAAAATGTCGGCCGAGGCATGCGTCAATACAAGTCGATCGAGTTTCCCCAAAAGGTCGCTCTTTTTCAGGCCGCCGATATGGCCTACACCTGGAATTCGTGCCAGTTTGCAAACAGCAATGAGGGACCCGAGAGCGGCAATTGCCTCCAGGTCTGGAAATTCCACGACAAAAAATGGTGGATCGTCCTCAGCGTATACGCTCGCGTCACCAACGAAACCAGGCCGGAGCTCAAGGTCAAGCAAAAGAACAAAAAAGCGAAGACCTGAGTTCTAACCGAGTTCTAGTTGAACTCACCTTGTTGATTATTCGTCCATCAAGCGGCAAGATTGCTCGGAGCCTCACTAAATATGAGAACAGTTTATTTATTTTTCGCGATCTTGGCCCTTTCTATCTGTTCGTTAGCGCAAGGCAATCTTCAGAAGCTCGTCGATACCGAGAACGCGTTTGCTCAAGCTGCGGCAGACAAAGGCACAAAGTCCGCTTTCCTCGAATTTCTCGCTGATGACGGTATTGTGTTCAACCCTCAGCGGGCGAACGGCAAACAGGTTTGGACGGCGCGAAAGGAATCGGCATCGATGCTTTCATGGTATCCGATGTTCGCCGATATTTCGTCGAACGGTTTGATCGGCTACACGACAGGCCCGTGGGAGTTTCGCCAAAAGGGTAAAGACGATGCTCCGGTTGCCTTTGGTCACTACATGACGATCTGGCAGCGCCAGTTGGATGGAAACTACAAAGCGGCGCTCGATCTCGGCATCTCGCACGACAAGCCGGCTTCACCAGAAACAAAATTCACGCCGACAATAGTAACTACGGGATCCGGAGGCAAGGTTACATCTTACGCCGGCGATACCGCCGCGAGCTTTTTTGGACTGCTTGCGGAAAGCGGTGCCGAAAAGGCCTATAGACAATTTGCCGCGGACGACATTAGATTGATGCGCGACGGAAAAGCTCCGATCCTCGGCAAAAAAGCAGCTATAAAAGAGATCTCGTCGAACAAGAACATTATCTCTACGAGCAAACGCACGGCATTTTTCGGTTCGGAAGATATTTCCTACACAACAAATACGTATAAGATCAGCAAAGACGGCCAGGTTATCGAAACCGGCAACTTTGTGCAGATCTGGAAATATCGAGGTGGAAAATGGCAGATCGTTCTTGACGAATTTGTCGCCGACCCCAAAAAGTGAACGGTAAAACGAAAACAAAACAGACGGAGTTTGACGGCCCCGGAAAGGTTGTCGATATTATGCTGCTCGAGGCGGCGGCGATCCGGCGGACCGCGGATTCGCTTGACCGTTTAACGATCGAAAAAGCTCTCGACCTGCTTCGATCCTGCTCCGGCAAAGTTATCGTGACCGGTGTAGGCAAGTCCGGCGTCATCGCACAAAAGATAGCGCAGACCCTTACCAGCACTGGCACGATCGCGATATTCGTACATACGTCAGACGCTCTGCACGGCGGACTTGGCGTCATCACACCAGGTGATGTTGTGATCGCGTTGAGCAATTCCGGCGAAACTGACGAAATACTCGCGATCCTGCCGTCGATCGAGAGCCGCGATGTTTCCCTGATATCGATCGTGGGAAACATCGATTCAACACTCGCCCGGCGTTCGGCCGTCGTTCTCGATGCTTCGGTCGATAGGGAAGCGTGCCCGCTGAATCTAGCGCCAACGACCTCGACAACCGTTGCACTGGCGATAGGCGATGCGGTGGCGATGGCTTTGATGGAAGAACGCGGCTTGACCGACGAGGAGTTCGCCGTCAATCATCCGGCAGGAAGACTCGGAAAGCGGCTCACGATCAAGGTGAGCTCGCTAATGCACGATAGTCCAAATGTCCCGCCCGACGCTGGTTGGCTCGACGTCGTCAAAGCGATCTCTAAATTCTCGTTGGGTGCGGTAAATGTTGTCGACGCCGGTGGCAAATTGCTGGGCATCGTGACAGACGGCGATCTGCGTCGAACGATCGAGAAAACGGCCGCCGCCGGCCTCGCGGCATTGACCGCACGCGAGATGATGACACCCGATCCGATCACCGCTAATGCGGAAATGCTTGCATTCGACGCTCTCCAACTTATGGAAAACCGGCCTTCTCAAATTTCCGTGCTTCCGGTGGTTGATGATGGCAGACGCTTGGTTGGCCTCCTGCGGCTGCATGATATTGTGAAAAGCGGTTTGTAGATCCGGCTCGAAAAAAGAGGTGAAGTATGCGCAGTTCGCTCTTGGGAATTTTTATCGCGGTCCTTGTGTTTGTTTCGGCTTCGCGGGCCCAGCAGGCTGACGTTACCATCACTCTCAATGAGCAGTTCTTCGACGCGCTTCTTGATTCCATTTTCGAACACGGTGGGCCGCCCGAGATACCGATCGCACGCCTCAAGCTCGAAGATAAGAACGATCCCAAACTTTCGAATTCATTCATCTCGAACAACTCCTCCGGCCCGTGCACCGAATCTGTGAAGCTTCTCCGAGAGAACCAGGCGGTTCGCACCGCCGTCCGTTTTCGCGATGGCAAGATCTATATGCCGATCGCGTTCTCGGGTGGGTACAATCCGCCGCTGATCGGCTGCGTCGATTTTGGCGGAAATGCCGAATCGAATATTGATCTTGAATTCGACACGCAGTCCCAAAGACTTATCGGCCACATTACTGTTCTCAATGTCGTTCTGAATGGCACCGCAGGGATCGGCAGCAGTGTTGTGACCAAAATGGTCCAGTCAGCGATCGACAAACGTCTGAACCCGATCGAGATCATCAAGACGGACAAGCTTTCGTTTACCCTTCCAATGCAGAACTCTTCCATACGGATGGAAGCCGCCGGTATTCGCACCGAGATCGTCAACAGCACATTACAGATCCACGTCGATTACGTTTTCCCGAAGTAGTCGGCCTGTGTATGCAAATATTCCATTCGGTTGGGAGACTAACCATATGGTATTCGAGACCCGAGCCTTTTCCTCTTAAATTCAACAGAATAAAGGTGAAACTACTGTGGAACGTCTTTTGCAATAACTATCGCGGGGGCCGGAGATCAGCTTCGGCGAGAACACTGAAGATCAGAGGGTGATGAAGATGAAATCCAGCAATCTAAGAAAATTAGGAACAGTCGGTTTGGTTGCGGGCAGTTTGCTATTTGCTTTGGGATCGCAGGCTAATGCTCAGGGCCGCGGCCGCGATAAGGACCGTGGCAAGGACGACAAACAGCCGCAGCAAGAACAGAAGCAGGTCCAGCAGAATAACAACCGCGGACGCGACGACCAGCGTCGCCAGCAGAACGACCAGGCTAAGCAGCAGGCTCAGCAGCAACGCCAACAGGTCCTTCAACAGCAGCGACAGCAGCAGTCGAAGGAACGCGAAGTTCAGCAGCAGAACAATAATAACAATCAGCGAAATATCGACCAGCTGCGTCAACGTCAGCTCGAGCAGCAACGACAGCAGCAGAATCAGCAGGCGAGCGAAGAACAGCGCAAGCGTGATTACGAACGCCGCCAGGTTCAGCAGCAGCAACAGAATAACAATAGCAATCAGCGCGGCATCGACGACCTTCGCCGCCGCCAGCTAGAACAGCAGCGTCAGCAGCAGCAACAGAACAACAATGGCCGCTGGCAGGGTAATAACAATAGCAACACGCGCGGCATCGATCAGTTGCGAAACAATAACGAGGTTTGGCAGCGTCAGCGTCAGCAGGAGATACAGCGTGAGAGGCTGCAGCAGTACAACTCGCGTTGGAACAACTGGCAGAACATTCAGCGGCAACGTGACAACGAGCTGCGGAACCAGCGTCGGAACAATTATCTGCGATACCAGAACAATTACTGGAACCGCATTCAGCAGGACCGAATTCGGCTCCAGCAGGCACGCTTTTATGACAACGTGTATAACAACTACCGCTACAATCGCGGCGGCCAGTATTACTACACGAGTTCGTACGGTGCCCAGATGCTTCGAAATGCTCTAAACAACGGTTACGAGCAGGGCTTTGAGGCCGGTCAGTCGGACCGTCGGGACAACTGGCGGTCTAACTATCAGGACTCTTACGGGTATCAGGATGGTTCGTACGGCTACGACAGCTACTATGTCGGGCTTGATGAATATAATTATTACTTCCGCCAAGGCTTCCAGCGCGGCTACGACGACGGCTACAACGGCCGTTATCAGTACGGCAATTATTCGGGCGGCAAGTATACGCTGCTTGGTAACGTGATCGGTTCGATTCTTGATTTTGTAACCGACTAACCTATATCGCCGCAGTTTGGCTTTCTGGTGGGCTTCGTCTGAAAGGGACGAGGCCCTTTTTCTTTTTACCTCACACGTTGCGCATACGATGTCTCAAGTTGTAAAAACATTTAGCTATTAACTTGAGATGTTTTCGGCGTTAGAATTATGAACATGATTAACATTCCCCTGCTTCAGAGCTTGCCCCGGCCCTCCCGGCGCGAAGAAATGTTTCCCGAGCTCGCCGATGGTCCCGTTGGGAGGTTGATCGAACGTGGCCGAGTGCGGCAGGTGGTACGCGGCGAAGTGTTAGTCGAACTTGGCCAAAGCTCGACGCTTTTCTTTGTGGTCATCTCTGGCGAGATCGAAACGGTTCGACCGGGAGCCAAAGGTGAGCAGATTGTCGCGGTATTGGGGCCGCGCATGTTTACCGGTGAAGCAAATTTGCTTTCCGGGAGGCGCGGACTTAACCAACTGCGCGTTAGCCAACCGGGCGAGATCGTCGAACTTAAGCGGGAACAGCTGCTCGAGCTCGTGCAAACCGACAGCGAGCTGAGCGACATTTTGATGAGAGCTTTCATCCTGCGGCGGGTCGAATTGATCGAGCAGGGGCTTGGAGATGTAGTTCTCCTCGGGTCTAGTAATTGTGCCGATACGCTTCGCATCAAAGAGTTCCTCACGCGGAACGATCATCCGTATGCATGGATCGATCTTGAACATGATGCCAGTGTTCAGGATCTACTTGATCATTTCCAGGTATCCCAGCAGGATGTGCCTGTGGTCATCTGCCGTGACAAGGTCGTTCTGCGAAATCCTACCAATCAGCAGATCGCCGGCTGTTTGGGTTTTAACGATTCCATCGAGCAGACCCATGTTCGGGATCTGGTCATCGTCGGAGCGGGTCCGTCTGGCCTCGCCGCTGCCGTTTACGGCGCGTCTGAAGGGCTCGAGGTACTGATGCTCGATGCGGATTCGCCGGGCGGTCAGGCTGGTTCGAGCTCCAAGATAGAGAATTACCTTGGCTTTCCCACTGGTATTTCTGGTCAGGAACTGTCGGCCCGCGCTTATATGCAGGCTCAGAAGTTCGGGGCGCAGCTTTTGATCGCCGAAGGTGCCACAAAACTCGCTTGCGACGGTAAGCCGTACTCGATCGTTCTCGACAGCGGCGTGCGCATACCGGCGCGCGGGATAATCATCGCGACCGGGGCACAGTACCGCAGGCTGAGGCTGGAAAACATGTCGCAGTTCGAAGGTTCCGGAATTTACTACGGCGCGACCTTTATGGAATCTCAGTTGTGCCGGGGCGAAGAGGTGATCGTTGTCGGCGGCGGTAATTCGGCTGGACAAGCCGCGGTTTTTTTATCACAGACCTGCAAACGCGTGAATTTGCTTATTCGTTCGGAAGGACTGGCGAAGACCATGTCGCGATATTTGATCCGCCGTATCGAACAGAGCCCAAGGATAGTTCTAAGACCGCACACCGAGATTGTCGAACTTAGCGGCGATGCCCATCTCGAGAAGGTAAGCTGGCGTAACAATCAGACCGAAGAGAGCGAGAGCCACGCAATTCGCCATGTTTTTGTTATGGCGGGGGCAGTTCCAAACACAGGTTGGCTAGAGGGCTGTGTAGCACGCGATGCGAATGGCTTTATCAAAACGGGACCGGACCTCTCCGATGAAGACCTGGCTGAGGCGGGCTGGGATTCCACCCGGCAGCCCATGCTACTCGAAACTAGCCTTCCGGGAGTGTTCGCCGTTGGTGACGTAAGGAGTGGCAGTACCAAACGCGTCGCTGCCGCCGTTGGCGAGGGCTCGATCGCGGTAGCCCTGGTCCAACAAGTTCTGAAGGCAGCGTAAGGCGTCTTTGACCGTTAAGCTGAAAGAGAAAAGATCGATTGTTCATCGACCTTCTCTCTTTCGGTAAGTACTGAGATACTCAAGATCCCGAGCTGGTGGCCGCGTGGGCCTTTTTGAATTTGCCCTCCTCGGCCGCCATCGCCGCACCGAGTTCTTCGAGAACGTCGGCGGGGAACTGTTTCTCGACCAGCGGAAACATCTCACCTTCTTCTTCCTTAACGTGATGCCGCGTATCTTCCATCAAGACCTTTAACTTGGCCTCGAATTTGTCGGCGTCCGTCGACAAAGCAGCGATCTCCTTGAGAAACATTTTCATCTGGCGGTGTTCCTCGATACCTTCTTTGACTATTGACTGAAGCTCCTCGTTCCCGTCAGCGATCATCTTCGGATAAAAGATCGTCTCCTCGATGTGCGCGTGTGGATCTAGGGCATCTTTGATCTTCACAAAGAGAGCTTCATGTTTGCTCTCCTCAGCAGCCTCCACTTGTGCGAATAGCTCCTCCACTTTGTCGTGCTCGGCTTTTAACAGCTCTGTTGCTTTCATTTCGTCCTCCTAAAAATCGTTCGGGTCGATCCCGAACCAGTTAAGTTCACGAACCGCCGGTTCGTCCGTCAATAAGATCTCTCGATCGTTTTCGTCAACCAAAAAACTTTCTGATCTGTCCAGGTTGATCTGCTCAAGATCTATGCACTGCTGGGCGTGATGGGACATCCCCTTGAATATGTATTCCGGATTTACCATAAACTCCCCTATGAGCTAAACCGCCCTGCGGCCGGTAACCAACTGGATCACGAGGACCACGACAGCAACTACAAGCAATATATGAATGAGATTTCCGACGGCGGCTCCCGCGAATCCGAATCCCAAAGCCCACAGAACCAACAAGATAATGATGATTGTCCAAAGCATTGTTTTTTCTCCCTTTTGTTCGTTTATTTAATATTTTCTATTTCTTTTTTGACGTAGCCGTTGCCTTCTTTCCACCTTGAGCGGAACCTGACTTTGCCGCGCTTGGCTTCTTGCTCGAAGCAGAAGCTTTAGTAGCCGTCTTTTTCGTCGATGTTGAACCGGCGGTCGACTTTGCCGGGCTCGCCTTTTTCGCTGCGGTTTTCGGCTTACCTGCCGCCTTTGAAGCTGCTGTCTTGGATCTCGAAGACGAACTCGACGATCTAGTTGGCGGCGACAGTTTGTCTACGCCCGTAGCATCGATCGCCGACGCCGCGGCTCCTACGACAGCCCCACTTGCCGCTCCTGACGCCAAATCGCCTATCACCTCGGTTGCCTTATGATAGATCTTTGAAAGTGTCCCTTCCCGTTTTCGTTTTGTAGCCATTTTGTGAATATCCCTCCGTGTGTATTGATCTTGTACAAATTCTAAATTCGAGCTCATAATTGCAAGGCATGTGCCAGCACTCCGTGATTAACCACACATAAACTCTAAGCTTGTAGTAAACTGGCGCGCATGGACGATAAATATCAGATAACCAAGCCTAAGAAGCCGGAAACAAAGATCGAGATCTTGCAGGAAAAGATCGAAGGTTTGGTAAAGCTCCGCGACAAGGAAACGAACCCCGCCGCCAAACAAAAGCTGAATGCCGAGATCACGAAACTCTTCGCACAATACGAGCGGGCGAAACTGTAGGTGGTAGTCAGTGTCGGCAGCTCGGATGTTCCTTCCATGAACCTCTCGGCGATCACCCCTAACGCTGCGCGTCGTCAACTCCTCCCTATTCAAAAAATAATTCTTTCAATATCCATCCCGCCACGATACACTGTTGCATCTAAGACACGAGGCGGTCGCACCTTTAGTTGCGCCGACTCGTCTGATCTTTGAAAAAACAGTGTTAGTTGGCTCAGTATTTGCCAGCTCTCAGGATAGGGCTAAAGGATGAAGCGAAAGCAGAGTCCCATGTAAAAATGCGTAAACCGTGGAACAGGGAAACAGAGTTAATTACTCGCTTAAAGCCAATAAAGACGGGTCGAAAACGAGGTTTATCTTCAAAACAGTGTATTACAAATTAATACAATGCAGGGCAAATCAGGTGATCTTTTCAAAGTCGATGTAGTAAAGATCAGTTGCTGCCTCGAGGTTTTCCATTTTGATTTCTATTTTCGTTGTCTGCCAGTTGGTAGTTGGCGTGATGATCTGCCAGTGGTCTTTTGTGCCGATCTTGACCGGCATCGTGAAGCCCGATTCGTCGGCGATCCAACGATAGGCAAGATGGCCATTGGCGGTTGACCTAACCTCCAGTTTCGGGATCGCGGCGTGGCGGAGATATTGATTGAAGACAGGCGTCAGGTTCATTCGGGTCGTCTGATCGAACCACGCGACGGCGTCTTCGGTCATGATGTTTCGATATTTGAAATGCTGGTAGAAATCGTGGATCAGTCTCCACCATTTTGTGTCGTCGTTGACGATACTTCGGAGCGTGTGAATGAGCAGCCCGCCTTTTGAATATTGATCGAGCGACGGCTCGGTGCTGGTGCCCCGGGGTGTGATGATCGGTGTTTTGTTCTCGACCAGCTTTTTATATGAGTTGACGTATTTGAGGTAATCGTCATGGCCGTACGTGTATTCGACATAGAGGCATTCAAGGTAGGTCGCCCAGCCTTCGTGGATCCACATGTCCGAAATGTCAGACGCCGAGACTGCGTTGCCGAACCATTCGTGAGCGCTTTCGTGAATGATTATGTAATCGAACCGCATCGAAATGCCGGCGCCGGTGTAATCTTTGCCGATGAAGCCGTTCAGAAAACGATTGCCGTAGGCGATGGCACTTTGGTGCTCCATCCCGACGTACGGAGTTTGGATCAGTTTGTAGCCGTCTTTCTTAAAAGGGTATTCACCGAAGTAGTGTTGGTAAGCCTCGAGCATTCCGCGGGCCTGCTCGAATTGCTTTTTCGCTCTATCGAGGTTTTCGGGAACGGCGTAAAAATCCAGAGGCAGGTCGCCCAGTTTCTCAGACCAGTGCTCGTACTTGCCAATGTTGATGGAAGCACCGTAGCTGTTGATCGGGTAATCGATCTTCCAGTCCCAGCGGGTGTAGCCGTCACCGAGGTCTTTGGAGCCGACGAACTGGCCGTTCGATACGTCGGTGAGGCCGGTCGGAACGGCGACGCTGATCGTCATGTTCTCGACCTCGTCACGCCACTGGTCTTTATTGGGCCACCAGAGGCTGGCACCGTTGATCTCGCAGCTCGAGGCGATCCACGGATCGCCAGCTTTGTTTTTCTTGAAGAACAATCCGCCGAAGTTCGTTATAACGGGCTTTCCGGAATAGTAAAAATCTATCGAGTACGTTCGGCCTTTTTTCAAGCTGGCGGGAAAATCGATAAAGACGGCGCCTTCGTCACGGGTATATTTGAGCTCGGTCGGACCAAACACGATCTCCTCAACCTTCATATTCGGATATAGATCGATCTGGATCCGGGTGTCGTCCTTTAACATCTTGAAGCGGATCGTGTTCTTACCGGTGATCAGCTGCTTATCAGGATCGACCCGAACATCAAGCGCGTAAGAGAGCAGATCGTTATTCGCACGAAATGGGCCGTACGAACCCCGCAGGAGATCAGCGTGCGTCGGTGTCTGAACGGACTGAGAAAAGGCTTGAATGGCGCAAAAAAGAAAAATGCCTGCATGAGAAAGGCATTTTAGAAGCGGGTTCCGAAACTTCATGAAAGAGTTCTCCTGTCCAAGGTCGATTAAGACAATTTCGGACGAAGTCTTTCAAGCAGGGTTACTGGAATTCGGGCGACTACATCAAGTAGCTGCCGTCGGGCGTGTTCACAGGAGTTGGCAGTGGCGGGTCTGATGGGGATGTCATCGGAGCGAAGGGGGTTTCGGTGGAAATAAGCCGCGAAGCGAGTTCGGCGGGAACCGGCTTTGAAAAGAGAAACCCTTGGACATATTCGCAGTTTAGTGCCCGAAGCAGGCGCCGCTGGGTTTCCGTTTCTACGCCTTCAGCGACGACCTTCATCTTTAACCTCCCGGCGAGCGTTATTACCGTCTCGACGATCGCAAGGCTTTCGTCCTCATCGGCCATGCGGTTTACGAATGACCTGTCGACCTTGAGAATGTTCACGGGAAACCGATGAAGATAGCTGAGCGAGGAGTAGCCTGTGCCGAAATCGTCGATCGAAAGCTGAACGCCGATCGCCCTGAGCTGCCGAAGCATGACGATCGCCGAGTCGGCGCTGTCCATCAATATGCTTTCCGTTATTTCAAGCGTCAGGCACGCAGGGTCGAGTTTTGATTGATGAAGAGCCTGCTTGACCTGTTCAACCAGATCGTACTGTTTGAACTGGCGACCGGAAAGATTGACGCTCATCGTGAGAGGCTTGTGCCCGCCCGACTGTCGTTGAAATTCGCGGAGCTGCCGGCACGCTTCCGTCAGAACCATTTGACCGATCGGAACGATCAGATCCGTTTCTTCGGCGACATAAATGAATTCCCCAGGAGCGATGAAGCCTCGCTCGGGATGATTCCACCGAACAAGAGCTTCGAAGCCGGAGATCGTATTCGCGGCAAGTTCAATTATCGGCTGGTAGTAAACCTCGAATTCTTTTCGCTCGATCGCTTTGCGTAGATCGCTTTCGAGCTGGAGCCGCGATATTACGCGTGCGTGCATTTCGCGGTCGAATATTTCGAAGCGGCCGTTTCCTTGTTCCTTCGCGCGATACATTGCGGTATCGGCATCGCGAATGATCTCCTCGGACTCCTTGTACCCGCAGGTGGAAAGGGCCATGCCTATGCTGCCGCCGCTGAAGACTTCGTGCCCGGCGAGGTCAAAGGGAAGTGCCAGCTCACGGCGGATCCGTTCGGCGACCGATACAGCCGCATTCTCGCTTTTCAGGCCCTGGAGAAGAACGGCGAATTCGTCGCCGCCGAATCTCGACACGATGTCATTCGGGCGCACGCACAATTCGAGGCGGCGGCCTACGTTGATGAGAAGCTGGTCACCCATCGCGTGGCCGAGACTGTCATTGACGTTTTTGAAACGGTCGATGTCAAGAAAGAGGACTGCGTAGAGTTCTTCGGTGTTGCCGACGGTACGGTCGATGGTCGCCTGTAGCCTCTCGGTAAATCGGGCACGGTTCGGCAGCGAGGTGAGCGAATCATAGAAGGCCGCGCGTTCGAGCTTGGCTTCGCCCTGGCGGCGTTCGGTGATGTCCTGGGCTTGGAAAACAAAGTGCATCGGCCGTCCGTCAGAGTCCGAAACGGTTGACATGCTAATGATCGTCCATATCTCGCGACCGTCTTTATGGAGGAATCGCTTTTCCGTCGTAACGGTGACGACCTTTCCTTCAAGCAGGCGATACATATCAGCCAATTCACCGCCGAGGTCTTCGGGATGCGTTATCGATTGGAGATCGGTTTGAAGCAGCTCCGATTCGGAATATCCGAGTAGCCCACAAAACGATTGGTTGACCCGGAGCCAACGGCCGTTGGTTCCGAGCAGGGCCATGCCTACAGCGGCGTAGTCGAACGCACCGCGAAGATGTTCTTCGCTCTCTCGCAATTCGTCACTGATGCGCTCCTGTTCCTCGGCGTGCTGAATGGCCTGGTCGGCCTGCTCGGTCTTAGCTTCGAGCTGTTTACGATAGGTCTCGTAAGTAAAGTAAATGATGCTGATGATCGGGAGTGCAGCGATAAAGGCGTAGAAACCATTGCCGGTGATAAGCTTGGCCGTGACGCCTGCCGCCGATCCGCCGGCAAAATAGGTAACCGACGTCCACAGAAAATGTTCCTTCCACGTCGTCCAAAGTGGTTGACGAGTCTTTAATGCAAGGCGAATGGCGGCAATGCTTGAGTTAGCCAAATACTGTGTAGCGGCCAGAATGCCGATCGCCATAGCGAACTCCATCGCGCGGCCGGAACGCGTGAGTTCGACCGTGGAGCCAAATATGAGAGTAACAACAGCGCTCGCGATGAACGTGGAGGTCCCTAAAAGAGCACCGTTAAAAGCACGCGTGAGCCAGAGCTGCGAAAAACGAAACGACGACCAAAAGGCTTCGGCGGCCGCGACCAGTACCGCTGCTTCGCCTCCGTATAAGAGCAGGATAAGAAAAATGAATGTATCCGAAACCGTGATCTGCACCTTGTGTCGCGAGAATTCTATTCCGACTCGGGAACTAAGGAAAACGGTCGCCAGAGCAAGCACGATCAGCGGCAGGTCGATCTCGCGGACGGGGAAATTCAGAAGCGCAAGTAGGCAAACCGCAGCCCCGATGGTGACCACGGTATACATAAAAGGACGATTAAGATCTATCCTTTGCGGAG
>JBDTXM010000064.1:0-15698 GCA_040006215.1 Acidobacteriota bacterium | reverse complement strand
GAAGAATGTGCTTGTCGAGGATCGCGTAGCCCTTAAAACCGATGTTCCGCAGAAAATGGCTCGCCTCTTTGTAGCCGAGGCCCTTGATGCCTTTTTCCTTGACCAGCCAATCGCGACGGGAGTGGCGGTCGCGAAAGCCGTGCAGTTTTTTGCCGAGCTCTAAATTACAGTGTTCGAGCAAAAAATTCCTCGATGCGACTATATACCTCGAACGGGCGTTTGGATAGCGGTGGACGCCACGCAAAGCGGACGCAAGTTGTTCCTGTGTGCCGTCCTTTAACAGCGGACGAACGGCTTTCACGGCGTTCAGGCCCATTCTCGCCGAACACCCTCCCGTGAAGAAGCAAAAAACCATCTCTTCCCAGAGCCGCTCATCGCTTTTTTGCTTTCGGATCGCGGCGAACTCAGCCAATCGGGCACGGATCTCTTGTCGACGTTCTCGATGGGCCCATTTGATCCGTTCTAATGTCAGTGTTTCCTGAGGCTTTTTCACAAGATGATACGAATTTCCTAATATTATGGCCGTAAGCTCCCGAGTGTCAATAAATTCCATTTTAAGATTGTGCTATAATCAGTTTCGATGGCACCTATAACGAATATTTGAATCAGTGGCATCCAAAATGGGACAAAATTCATCGAATTTACCGTCAAATCTCCAAAATACCGGTTGGTATTTTTGGATTGAAATTAGATGCACCCTATATGGTATACTTACGGAAGCCTTTCTTTGCTCAAGCCAAGGAAGCCTGCCGTAGAAGCAATACAAGCAAAATCGATGTTCATGAAATTTGGAATTAAAGCCTTTTGGTTAGCTATTGCTGTCGCCGCTGTATCCGGCACAAATGCAACCCTCGCACAAGGCGTGGATTCCGGGACGAAAGGCATGGGTATGCCGCCGCGGCCGATGCTTCAGGACATCCGCGTGTCCCCGACTGTCTCGTCAACACCCGACGACAGTAATCCGCTTGTTAAAAAGACCGGCAGCTCCCAGCCCGCCGCGGTTAGAGCTAACTCGTACGATCCGGTGCTTGCCGATGTCGCGATCCCTGGCTATACGGGAATTCTGGTCGAGACGCTTGACGGCAAGACGGTCGTCGAAAGTTCGTCCACCTCGGCATTTAATCCGGCTTCGAACGTAAAACTCGCGACCGCGTTTGCGGTTCTCAAAACTTTTGGCCCCGATTATCGCTTCCCCACCAATGTCTGGACGGACGGCACGATCGACCGCTCGACCGGGACACTTACCGGAAACGTTTATGTCTCCGGCCGCGATCCGATCTTTGGCTACGAGCATGCCGTTGCAATAGCTAACGCCCTTAACCGGCTAGGCGTCCGCAGCGTGACGGGCGATCTTATCGTTACCGATAATTTCGCGATGAATTATTCAAATTCAGCCGCTCGTGCCAGTGAAGCTCTTTTTTCGACCCTCGATTCTTCACGGCGTTCGCCGGCCGCAACGCGCGTTTGGCTGAATTATCTCGCAAACTCAGGAATGGCCGGTCAGGTTACCGATACACCGAGCGTTGCCTTTACCGGCCACGTGTATGTGCAGCCGATCCCGAGCAGCCTGAAACTTCTTTTTTCGCACGAGTCGGCACCTATGCGTGAGATCATCAAGGCCACGCTTTGCTACTCGAACAATTTCCTGGCAGAACGTCTCGGCGACATGCTCGGCGGTGCTTATGCGGTCGCCCGTGTCGTGCAGCTAAATGCGGGTGTTTCGGCGTCGGATTTTTCGCTGCAAACCTCGAGCGGCCTTGGGATCAATCGGGTCACGCCCGCATCAATGATGAAATTGCTGCGATCGCTAAGGGCTGAACTTGCCCGAAGCCGAATGACCTTTGCCGACATCATGCCAGTCGCCGGTGTGGACAAGGGCACGCTCGAATATCGCTTCGATACTGATTTTTCAAAAGGCAGCGTCGTCGGTAAGACTGGCACGCTAGGCAATACCGACGGCGGCGTCAGCTCGCTCGCCGGGGAGATCAGCACCAAAAACGGAAAGCTGCTCTTTATCGTGTTCAATCAACATGGCAGTGTCGCCAGGTTTCGTGCGTTTCAAAATTCTTATATCTCGCTGATCCAGGGTCAATTCGGCGGTGCCGTCCCGATGGTTTATGATCCGGTACCGCTCGACGTACGGCTCGCAAGATCGCGGATCGTACGCGGCGACGTAATGGCCGCCCGGAACGAATAGTTCCATTTGCATAAAGATTCGAAATGGGGAGGCTTTCACCGCTTCCCTTTTTTATTGTTCGGCCTTTCGTGCGATAATCACTGCTTTTATTGACCGATGAGCAGTGATATAGAACAGCTTCCCCAATCGGCGGAAACGCCCGAGTCCGTAGCCGAACCGCCGGTCCCGGAAAAGCCATCCTCAACCAAGCAAACCAGCGTCGCCCGCTCGGCGGGGATCGTCTCGATCGCCGTGATGTTTTCGCGGCTGCTCGGGCTAGTGCGCGAGATGATATTCGCCCGCTATTTCGGCGCGGGTTTTCTGTACGACGCCTACGTGGTCGCGTTTCGAATTCCGAACGTCCTGCGGGACCTGTTTGCCGAGGGAGCTCTGTCCGTCGCGTTTGTAAAGGTTTTTACCGATTACCAAATTAACAAAAGTGAAAAGGAAGCCTGGCGGCTGGCGAGCCTCGTTCTCAATCTGCTGGCGGTAATTCTGAGCATCGTTTGCATCCTCGGGATCATATTTTCACGACAATTCGTCAACCTGATCGCTGACGGTTTCTCGCCGGAGAAAGCCGCGCTTGCCACCACCCTGACGCAGATAATGTTTCCGTTCATTCTGCTGGTGGCGCTGGCGGCCGTCGCGATGGGCGTTCTGAATACAAAAGGCGTTTTCGGGATTCCGGCGTCGGCCTCAACGGTTTTTAACGTCGTCTCGATCGTTTTCGGTTTGGGTTTCGCATACTGGCTGAGCGGCGGCGGATGGCTGACATCGGCGGACAAAAATGCCGTACCGACAAGCGCGGCTCAGTGGGCGATCATCGGCATGGCGATAGGTACGCTGATCGGTGGCGGCGCCCAATTTTTGATGCAAGTGCCGGCGCTGTTCAAGGTCGGTTTTCGATTTTCGGCGGTGCTTAGCTTTACGGACCCGGGCGTGAAAAAAGTCGTCGCGTTAATGACGCCTGCGATCCTCGGAACGTCGGCGGTCCAGATCAACGTCCTTATAAATACATATTTTGTTTCGCAGATCGAAGGAGCCCAAGGCTGGCTGAGCTACGGTTTTCGATTGATGCAATTCCCGATCGGGCTCTTCGGCGTCGCGGTCGGAACGGCGGCGATTCCCGTGCTCTCGCGGCTTGCAAGCGAAGGCAAGATCAAAGAATTTCGCGACACGGTGTCGTCGTCGATGAACCTGGTTTTTCTAATGACGCTGCCGTCTGCTTGCGGATTGATCGTGCTCGGCGAACCTATCGTTCGTCTGATCTACGAACGTGGAAAGTTTGACGCGACCGCGACAAGCATGACGGCCGTCGCTCTTGCTGGTTATTCCATCGGCCTGACCGGTTACGCGGCGATCAAGATCCTGTCGCCCGCGTTTTATGCGTTGAATGATGCAAAGACACCGATGATAATCGCGATCGCTTCGATAGGTGTGAACTTTATCGGAAGCTACATCCTCCGCGAATGGCTCGGGCACTACGGTGTCACGCCCGAAACTCCGCACGGCTATGGCCACGTCGGAGTTGCACTGGCGACCTCGATCGTAGCTCTCGTGAACTTTTTCGCTCTCGCATTGATGATGCGAAAACGGATCAAACGTCTAAATGGCCGCGATATCCTATCTTCTTTCGCGAAGATCGCGGGAGCGTCCGCCGTTCTTTCGGTGGTGTGCTACGCGACATATCACTTCTTGTTCAACACCTATGGAGCAGCGACCTTATCGATAAAAATCGTCGAGGCGTTTTTACCGATTGTCCTCGGCGGCATCGCTTTTGTCATTGCTGCAAAGCTGCTCCGCGTCGTCGAGCTAGAGCAGGCATTCGGCATGGTGCGGCGAAAACTAGGACGATGATCAGGCCCTTCAACGGTGTTCATCCCAAAATCCGCGAAACCGCATTGGTCACAGACGACGCGATCGTCATTGGCGATGTCGAGATAGGTGAGGACGCCAGTGTTTGGTTCGGATCGATCGTTCGCGGGGATGTGAACTACATCCGCATCGGAGCCCGGACGAACATCCAGGACGGCACGATAATTCATGTCAGCTCGAAAACACACCCAACGATTCTCGAAGAAGAGATCACGGTCGGCCACCGCGTTACGCTGCACGGCTGCCACGTCGAACGCGGCTGCCTGATCGGCATCGGAGCGATCCTGCTGGACGGCGTTCGCGTTGGAGCTAACTCGCTTGTCGGTGCGGGTTCGTTGCTTACTCCGGGAACGCAGATACCGCCGCGTTCGCTCGTCCTCGGTTCACCCGCCCGAGTAAAGAGAGAACTTACCGAAGACGAACTCGCAGGTCTCGAACGCTCATGGCGAAACTACGTCGAACTAATAAAGCATTACATTTGAACAGCGATCTGTGGTTAATTTCCTTCTCCCTTCGCCTACGGTAAACTTTGATCTATGGCAAGCACGAACTCGGCTGGCAGGCGCAATCTACCGGCCGCGGACATCAGAAAACGCGAATACGTGATCGACATCATCCGAGAGGTTTGCGAAAAATACGGCTTCGAGGTTCTTACTGCCGAAAATGTTGATCCTTCGTTCAAAAAGAAACTTGAGGGAGACGCCAAGTCGATCGAGTCCAGCGCGATCCTGGCGGTCAACGAAACGCTCCACCGGCTCGATATTAAAAACTTTGCGATATATCTAAGTCACAGTGGTGTTCTGGCCGGTATTCTGGAAACAGTCCGCGTACCCAGAGAGCTGCACGAAGTCACCTTCGACCCCATCCGTAATTTCAGTAAGTTCAACGTCGAGGGATTCGTCGGTGAGTTACAGGAGATCGGCGTGGCTGAAAAGGCTTCGAATATTCTTGCAGATCTTTTCCTCAAAACGGACGAGATCCTGAATCAGGAGCGTGACATCAATCCGACGGTCGTGAGCAATTTACTCAATATTGTTAACGCGGAGACGCTTATCGAGATCGGCCAGATCCTTCAATTGACCGGCAGGGCACCGGTTCTCGTCGATCCCGCACTGATCTGCGAATCGCCCTACGCAGGAGTAGTTATCGAGGCTCGGACCTCGGGTCTTGAAAGTTTAGGAAGCGGCGGGTGCATTGAAGAAAAGGCCGCGGCAACAACGGGCGAAGGTTCGACAGTATTCGCTTTCGCATTCGACATCGAAAACATCGTCGATCTTATGGAAAAGAGCAATGGTTTTCCGCCAGCGATCGTCCAGTCGGTTTCCGCACCAGTTCTGTAATAAAATATAAATATGGCCAGCACAAACCCCGCACGCGGAATGCGCGACTTTCTACCCGCCGACGTCAGAAAGCGCAATTACGTGATCGGAATCATCAAAGAAGTTTACGAGTCCTACGGTTTCGAACCCCTCGAAACCCCAGCCGTAGAAAATCTCGAAACCCTGATGGGAAAGTACGGCGACGAAGGCAATCAGCTCGTTTTCAAGATCTTAAAGCGCGGCGAAAAACTCGATCTCGAAAATGCTAAAACGGAGAATGACCTTTCCGATCTCGCCTTGCGTTACGATCTCACGGTTCCGCTCGCCCGTGTAGTTGCGAATAATAAAAACGATCTCCCGAAATTCTTCAAACGCTATCAGATCCAACCCGTCTGGCGCGCCGACCGTCCCGCACGCGGAAGGTTTAGAGAATTTTACCAGTGCGACGTGGACGCTATCGGCTCATCATCGATGGCCGTAGAGGCCGAATTGATCTCAGCGGTAAGCGAAATTTTGACTCGATTGAAATTCAAAGAATTTATAGTAACGCTAAATCATCGAAAGATTCTTACAGGCATTTTGGAAACTTCAGGAATCGAGAAATCATTCCACGTCGAAACGTTAGTCTCTCTAGACAAATTAGAAAAAATTGGCGAAGCTGCAGTGACTAATGAGTTGGCAGAAAAGGGAATTTCCCTGAAAAGCATTCTCACTTGTTTGCAGTTCATAAATCGCCTAAGAAGCGAGCGAAATAAACAGCTCGAAACGCAACCGCTGGAAGACGCAAATCAAGAAACAATAAGTAAGCTTCGCAGTTTTCTCGCAAACCATGACGAAGGGACCAAAGGTGTCGCGGAGATCGATCAAGTCAATAGATTAGTTAACGATAACGGGTTGGAATCTCATGTACTAGTCGAACCAAGCCTCGCTCGCGGTTTGTCCTATTATACTGGAGCCATCGTTGAAATTGAGCCCAAAGAAGGAAACTTCCAGGGAAGTGTCGGCGGTGGTGGACGCTATGACGGGTTGATCGGGATGTTTGGCAAGGAGCAGATCCCCGCCTGCGGATTCAGCTTAGGGCTTGAACGCATTTTGGTTGTGATGGAAGAACGCGGAATGTTTCCGCCCGAGATCGCCGAATCGACACCTGCGGACGTGATGGTGATGCTTCTCGGCGAAGAAAGTACCGCTGAGTCGCTAAAGCTAGCGAGCGAGATGCGCTCAGCCGGCCTTCGCGTGACGGTTTATCCGCAAAATGACAAAGAGGATAAACAATGGAAATATGCAAACTCGATCGGCGTACCGTTCATTTGCAGCATAACCGAAGAGGACATGGCTACCGACACGGTTTCATACCAGAACCTTCATACCCGCGAAAAAGGCAGATGCTCTCGCTCAGACGTCGCTGATCGCCTGAGGTCTAAGTCGCTGATCGCCTGAGGTCTAAAAAGCATGTCGAATAACGATATAATCGGTAATTACCACTCGGACGCTCTTCAATCGTTTCGCAATTATAAAAAGCTCGCGGAAAAGGCGATCGAGCAGATCGACGATGAGCAGTTCTTTGAGGCCATCGACAGCGAATCGAATTCGGTCGCGGTCATTGTCAAACACGTTGCCGGAAATCTGCTTTCGCGTTGGGCGGATTTTCTGACGAGCGATGGCGAAAAGGATTTTCGCGACCGAGATGCGGAATTCGAGAAGACAGGCGGCACGCGCGAATCGCTGATGAAATTTTGGGAAGACGGCTGGCAAACGCTTTTTGAGAACATCGAGCCATTTACCGTTGAGGATTTTTTAAAGTCGATCACGATCCGGGGCGAGCCGCATACAATTGTCGAGGCGATGAACCGCCAACTGACCCATTACGCTTATCACATCGGGCAGATCGTTTTCCTCGCAAAGCACCTCAGATCCGCCGAATGGCAAAACCTAAGCGTGCCGAAAAACAGATCTGGCCAATTCAATCAATTTCTGGCTGACAAGCAGAAGGAAGGCGTGGAAAAGCTCGACCGCATGGAAGCCGCGGGAATTTTCGCTGAAGATGAGAAAGAGAAAAGCGGACCCGTGTGAGCCCGCTCGTTCTTAGCCGAACCTACCAGCCTTAACCTCTTCCGAAAATTCGAACACGGCTTACTACCTGTGTTCGCGTCCGTCCATTGGGCAGATACGTCGTGCGGATCGTTTCGCGGTAACGGAATCGTCCGACGCGGGTTATGCGTGTGGTTGTAGTCGTATGGATACGACGACGATTGCGTTGCGGGCCGATCTTAATTTTTATTTGCGGGCCTCCCGAAATTACGGGCGTCGCGGCAAACGCCTCAGACACCGGAACGGCAAACGCTATCGAACCTAACATCAACATTGATAAAAGTACTTTCTTCATGATTATTTTCTCCATTACTTCAAATTTTGGCCGATGGCGGGAGAAGCCTGCGACCGTTGGTATGACGGTAAGGCAGCGACAACGCGTTGTCCCGACTTTCTGTAAGGCTTTGTAAATGTATTATTTACATGCTTTACGAGCTTCGTGTGTCCGAAAACGAAGCAATTAATATCCTTAAAATCCGCCCTGTGGTAATCTGTTCTTTGGCACTTTTATGAAGGGCATTTCCATCCTCGGTTCCACCGGCTCGATCGGCTGCAATACGCTAAAAGTTATTGACCACCTCGGCGATCTAAATGTCGTCGCGCTCGCAGCCGGACGGAATATGAAAAAGCTTGCTGAGCAGGCTGCGCAATATTCGCCTGAGGTCGTGTCCGTTGATAACGAGGAGTGTGCCGAGGTCCTTTTGAGGGAACTTCACACTCTCGGTTCGGCGGCTCCGAAGATCGAGGTCGGTGAACCCGGTTTGATCGCCGTTGCAACACACGGGGCCGCGGAGATCGTTGTTTCGGCCACCGTAGGGGCCGTGGGTTTTGTCCCGACCTTGAGAGCGATCGAGGCAGGCAAACGCGTTGCACTGGCCAACAAGGAAACTCTTGTCATGGCTGGTGAACTCATGACCCGGGCGGCAGAACTATCCGGAGCCGAGATCCTTCCTGTAGATTCCGAACACAACGCCATCCACCAATGCCTGCGGGGTGAAAGAAAACACGAAGTAAAGCGTCTGATCCTGACTGCATCGGGGGGACCTTTTCTCAACAAAACCAAAACCGAGATCGAGAACGCCACGCGCGAGGAGGCGCTGAATCATCCAAACTGGAAGATGGGCGAAAAGATCACGATCGATTCGGCGACCCTGATGAACAAAGGCCTGGAGGTTATCGAGGCTCGCTGGCTGTTCGGTTTTGATGCCGATCAGATCTCGGTCATAGTGCATCCGCAGTCGGTGGTTCATTCGATGGTCGAGATGGTAGATGGTTCGATCATCGCTCAAATGGGCGTTACTGATATGCGACATGCGATCCAATATGCTTTGACTTATCCGGAACGCAAGAGAAGTGATCTCAGGCCGTTCAACCTATGTGCTCTTGGTAACCTGACTTTTGAAGAACCTGATCTCGTTCGCTTTCCTTGTCTTGATCTTGCGTATCAAGCTTTGAACGAGGATGGCACGGCACCCACGGTTTTGAATGCCGCGAACGAAATAGCAGTGAAGGCCTTTTTGGAGGGAAGAATTCGGTTGAACGAAATCGCCATCTTGAATAAGTCCGTTCTTGATCAGAATCTAAAAGCGAAAAACGTTGACCTTTCTGAAATTCTAAAGGCAGATGGCTGGGCTCGAGCGATGGCCGAAGGCATTTTGAACGGCCAAAGCGCTACATCGGTTTAACGGAGGTTTTATGTTGTCTTCACTCGCACGGACCGCGATTCTCGCCCTCGTTCTCTGCAGCATTTCGTTGGGACAGTCTCGGTCAAGGTTAGACGAAATTACTCAAACCTACTTCAACCAGGGCCAGTATGCTCAGGCGGCAGATGCTTATGAAAAGCTGCTGGATAAAACTGCGGACGCTCCGACCCGCGTTGAGATAGGTTTTAATCTAGGAAAGGCTTTTCAGATGCTGAGGGAGTATGACAAATCCGTAGAGAGTTTTAAGGAGCTATTGTTGATGAACATTGACAAGGATGCTCCGGTAGAAGCGCAGTCAGACTATCGCCAGGCGCTGTGGGAGATCGGTAACAGTTTTTTTGGTCAAGGTGATTATGCAATGGCTCTGGAAGCCTATAGAACGAGCCGTGAGAAATTTAGTCGACGTAGAGAATCGTGTGGAATCCGCGATTTTCGAAACGAAACGGTTGAAGGCATAACGCTGGAGCGACTGGGAAGATTTAATGAAGCTATTCCGTTGTATTTGAAAGCGGATGACACGCATCTCGCCGAGCTCTACTACAGCTCTGGACAGTTGGAGGATCTACGAGACATCGTGAGTGCTATAAATGAGCCTGTCATTGCGGAGGGAATGCGAAAATACGCTTGGACGCGAGAGAAGTCAGTTGAGGGAATTCCCTTGCGGAATCTTAAAGCGGCGCTTGATATCTATGATGCTGAGAAAGCTGAAGCCTGGTCGCCGCTGATCGGGGCCGCTTACCAATTCGCCAATTCACGCGAATTTGGCCGTAATAATATCGCGGTTTCTGTCCTGGCCCGTCACATGGATAAGGCCTTGCCGCTGTTGAAAGAAGAGGTTCGCAAGCAACTAAGTAACGGCGATATCGGGGTAATTTATGAGGCCCTAGCTTCGTCCCAAAACCCGGAAGCAATGAAGTTTCTTATTGAATTGATCCAAAAGAACGGGATTCACTGGGACAATGCTCTGATCCTTATCTGTACGTTAGATCGTGCCGGTGACAAAGGTAAGGTTATTCTGGATGGATTAGAGACGGCTGACAAAACTCATAACCTTGGAATCGCACGCTCTCAACAACGAGAAGGTCGAGACGACCGAGATCGTTTTGGCCGCTTCGAGGTCAAGTTTCCCGTGATCGAAATGGCACCGCGCCTTCCGCGTAAGGATGAGCTACCAAAATAAGCTTCCCGGGGCCAAATTGAATGCCGGAGCGCTATAATGGAAGTGGAATTTAAAGATTGGATTGGCAACGTAATGTGGGCCAACCCGGGTCTAATTTAGAGTTTTACAGGATTTTCTTAATGTCAGATATAGTCATAGCCATTTTAGCGATTCTATTTGTTCTCGGTGTTGCGATCAACATCCATGAGTTCGGCCACTTTCTGGTGGCAAAGATCTTCGGGATGCGGGTCGAGGCGTATTCGTTTTTCGGGCTTGGGCCTAGAGTGTTCGGCGTAAAGATCGGACATACAGATTATCGAATTTCTGCGATCCCGCTTGGTGCCTACGTAAAGCTTTACGGTGACGACGGGGCCGGGCCGCTTGAGGCAAAAGACGCCACGGCTGAACCGGTGCCGGATTCCGAGTTGTACGAGCTTCGTCCGCGTTGGCAAAAGTTTTTGGTGATGCTCGGTGGACCATTCATGAACTTTGTCCTGGCACTCTCGATCCCGTTCGCGATGGCGATGCTTTATGGTGTCCCGACAAATCCCGCACCGGTCATAAATTATGTCAAGCCCGGTGGAGCGGCCGACACCGCGGGTATCAAGCCCGGTGACCGTATTGTCGCCTTCGATAGCGTCGAAAACCCGTCATGGGAACGCGTCGCGGATGACGCACTTTTGATACCGGAAAAACCGGTTACGATCACTGTCGAGCGAAACGGACAACGTGTTCCATTGACGATCTCGCCCACCAAGGTGACCAAAGACGGCCAGTCGGGCGGGTTACTTGATATGGACCCCGATCCGGGCACGGAACCGGTCGTAGTAGGAGCCGTCGATCACGATACACCGGCGGAAAGGGCCGGACTGCGAAAAGGCGACTGGATCACGTCGATCAACGACAAAGCTGTCAAGAACATGGGGGACGTCCGCACGATGATCGGCGAAGCAAAAGACCAGCCGATAAAGCTAAGTCTGACTCGCGCAGATCAGCATCTCGATATAACCGTCGCGGCAGTTCAAAAAGACAAGGGCTGGGCGATCGGGTTTTACCCCGATGACACGTTACTAGATCACCGTGAGCCGACCGGTATTGTCGGCGCTCTTGGGTATTCGGTCAATCAAAATCTCAGGATCCTGCGTCTTACGGGCAAAGCTCTAGGACAGGTCAGCACCGGCGAGAGAGCGGCCCGCGACACTTTGTCCGGCCCGATCGGCATAGGGCAGGCGATCATAAACGCAGTTTTCGCCGGCGGGTTTATCGGCGTGCTTTCGATCCTGATGATGATCAGTCTCAGTCTGGGTGTTATGAATCTGCTGCCGATACCGATGCTAGATGGCGGGCAGATCGCGGTACTCGGTGTTGAAAAGGTCCTGTCGTGGTTTGGCCGCACGCTGTCAATGGTCGCCAGAGAACGGATACAGCTGACGGGGCTCGCGATCGTTCTGCTGCTTATCGTGACGGTCACGTTCTTTGACGTTTCGCGATTTTTCAGCAAATAACTTTATGTCAAAAGTGACTCGCTCGGTCAAAGTTCGCGATATCCAGATCGGCGGCGGAGCACCGGTCGTCGTCCAGTCGATGACCAAGACCGACACAACCGACGTTGACGGGACGATCCGGCAGATCGAAGAAATGGTCGAAGCGGGTTGTGAGATCGTTCGCATCGCCGTACCCGACGATGACGCGGCCGATGCGATGAAGGAGATCCGCAAGCGGACCGACGTGCCGCTCGTCGCGGATATTCACTTTCATTACAAGCTCGCACTCAAAGCTCTCGATGCGGGAATTGACAAGCTCCGCATCAATCCCGGCAACATCGGCCACATCGACCGTGTCCGCGAGGTCGTACGCGCGGCTGAGGCTCAAAAAGTACCGATCCGCATCGGCGTCAACGGCGGCTCGCTTGAAAAAGACCTGCTCAAGAAATACGGCACGGCCACGCCCGAGGCGATGGTCGAGAGCGGCATGCGGCATATTCGGATCCTCGAAGATCTCGGGTTCGGCGACATCATCATTTCGCTCAAAGCGTCGGATGTAAATCGTATGGTCGCTGCGTATCGGCTGATGTCGGAAAAGGTCGATTATCCGCTTCACCTTGGCGTGACCGAGGCCGGAACACCGTTCGGCGGCACTATCAAATCGGCGATCGGTCTCGGACTGCTGCTGCACGATGGTATCGGCGACACGATCCGCGTTTCACTCGCCGCTGAGCCGCACGAAGAGGTCCGCGTCGGGTGGGAAATTCTGAAATCGCTCGAATTGCGTAAACGCGGAGTAACCGTCGTCGCATGCCCGACCTGTGGCCGTCTCGATATAGATAATTTCGTCGAGATCGTCACCGAGGTCGAGCGCCGCCTGGCACACGTCGAAGAGCCTCTGCATCTTTCCATCATGGGGTGCGCCGTAAACGGACCGGGTGAAGCTCACGATTCGCAGCTCGGCATCACCTTTGGCCGCAACGTCGGCATGATCTTTAAAAATGGTGTTCCCATGCGCCGCGTCTCGGGCGAAGATATTGTTGAAGAGTTTGTGAAAGAGGTCGAACAGCTCAGAAAAGAAGGCTCGGACGCAAAGCCCCTGTTAGAAAGCAAGCCTCTTGTGCAGATCGGGTAAAAAATTATCCGCCCGGAAAGAGAAGCGTAAACGGATACTCGGGTACATTTCTCACCACACCGAAAACTATCGTCGCTACCAGGAGCACCCACAGCCAATGGGGAGATATTCTCCCGATCGGCAGACCGCGACCGCGGATCAAAAACAGAACCAGAGAAACCAGTACCAGGGAGAACATGAATGCCCAGACCGGGATGAGTGCGTTAAAATGCATCGCCGACGCAACGTCACCGTGAAAGAGGGCGTGGAAACCCCGCGTCAGACCGCATCCGGGGCACGCAAAACCTGTCAAAGAATACAGCGGACAAACGGGGAAAAAATGGGCCTGCGTCGGATCGAAATAGGCGACCACAGCCGACCCGCCGAGCAGAGCGGCAATACCACCCGCTGCCGTCATTCGAGCGACCGATCGGTATTTTTCCGGGTTTTCTAATATCGCGTTCATCTCGATAAAAACTATTTGATGCGGAAAAGGCGTCAGTGGCAATTCAGCCTGATGCCATCTCCATAAATAATGCGTCGGTGGCTATCTTTCGGTTAATGTTGACCTCTAGGCCTTCGCGCATAGTTTCGATCTGCCGTTCCCATTCGGCTAGTCGATCTGGCACCGCATATTTTGCCCCTTCCTGTAGTTCCGCCAGAATGTCAGCGTTTACGACCTTGGCTTCGTCGCCGATGCGCACAAGCCAAACATCCCGAATTACGGTTTGAAGAATGTCCAGAGTTTCTTCGTAACTGTCTTTGTTGGCCGCGTCGTTCATTCGTTCGCTTATCCGCAGCATCGCCGTCCGGTCGTCATCTAGCAGAACTGATCGGACAACGCCCAGCATCACCTCTCGTTGCCCTCGAAATTTAACGAGATTTAGGGACAACGCGCGACCTACACTTCCATTTGAAAGGCGAGCAGCCAAGTCAGCATCCGCAGTTTCGAATGTCCCTTTCGAGATAAGATGACTTTCGATCTCGCTCGTCTCCACCGGGGCAAATCTGAGAACCTGACATCGCGATCGAATGGTCGAAAGCAGCGAATCAGGGCGTGATGTGATCAAGAAGATATATGTGGTCGTTGCCGGCTCTTCCAGAGTTTTCAGCAAAGCGTTCGACGCGGCGTCATTCATTTTATCGGCTTCGTCGACAATGAATATGCGAGCCTCGGCTTCGTAGGGTCTGAAATTAGCCTCGCGTTCCAAGTCGCGGACCGCGTCGACCACGATATTTCGCCCCGAAGGCAAAACCATCCCGATATCCGGATGCTCGCTGAAGATCACCTTTTTGTATTCGTCCTTGTCCTCCGGCTTGGGATAAACAAATTTGTCCGCCCGCTTGCACGATGCACACTTGCCACAGGCACCTTCGTCTTTGGGTGACCGACAAACCATCGTTCTCGCCGTCTCGATCGCAAAGAGCTTTTTACCGATTCCATCGTCACCGACGAAAAGAAGAGAATGAGGCAGCCGGTCGCCGGCCGCCGATTTGGTCAGCACATCCTTGATTCTGTTATTTCCTATCAGGTAACTTAACACTTGAGCGTTCAGATTTTGAGAAACGTCGAAATGGCGGTAACCACCTCCGCATGGATCTCGGCTACCGAGGTGTTGGCGTCGATCGTCTTGAAACGTTTCGGTTCACGTTTTGCAATGCCAAGATACGCGTCCCGGACACGGCCATAAAACTCTGCCGTTTCGAGGTCCATCCGGTTCGCCTTTTCGGTTTGATGACGGTCGGACATCCGGCGAAGAGCGTTTCCGATCGATATATCGAAAAAAATGGTCAGATCGGGTTTCAGCCCGCCAGTCGCGAGCTCGATGGCTTGATTGACGGTTTTTTCGTCGAAACCGCGGCCTGCTCCCTGGTAGGCGAACGTTGCATCGGCGTAGCGATCCGAAATGACGACTCGTCCTTCGGCCAACGCGGGTTTTATTAGAAATTCGACGTGCTGAGCACGGTCCGCGGCAAAAAGCAGTAGTTCCGCCATCGGGGCCACCGTCTCTTCGGTTTCGAGAAATGCTTCCCGCAATCGGCGTCCTAACGGTGTGCCGCCCGGTTGGCACGTAGTTATAACGTCGATCGAACGCTGGCGCAGTTCGCCTGCCAGCATACGAAGCTGCGTTGACTTTCCACTTCCGTCAATTCCTTCAAAAGTTATGAATTTGCCCTGCAAGACTTGTTATTCCGAGGCGGCGGACTTTCGTTCCTGAGAGATCGTGGAGATCGAATGTTTGAAGATCAGGACATCCTGGCCACCCGAATCAAGCAAAACTGAGAATTTATCAAAGCTCTTGATCCTGCCTGCCAGAGTCGAACCCTGCAAAAGATGAATGACCACCGCTATCTTTTCGCGGCGGGCTGAATTCAAAAATGCGTCCTGAATGTTCTGGGCGGCTTGTTTTTCCATAACATTTTCTCGTTTGTTTGCTTGAATTTAAGTTGCGTTTCAGATTATACCAAATTTGGCCGATAGAACAACAATTTTCTCAAAATCCCAAAATTTGATCCCGAACGGCAAGTGTTTTGAGACAAAATGGGCTTTTTCATTCAGAGGTTAGTTCAAAAAGGTGATCGCGAACGTCTATTTCGTCGCCAAACCCGTCGAGCCACATCGCGCCAGCCTCGCGTCGAAACCAGGTTAACTGCCGTTTCGCGTAATTTCGTATGTCCTGCTGGGTCTTTTCGATAGCACTTTCAACGGTCCGTTCGCCCGTCAAATGTTCACAAACACGCCGATACCCATGTGACCCAAGCGCATTGCTATCTTC
>JBDTXM010000063.1:0-15935 GCA_040006215.1 Acidobacteriota bacterium | reverse complement strand
AGTAGGCGTGTATGGCGGGCAAAGTTTTAATTCGTATTTGCTGGCCAACCTTTGCGGCAGCCGCGATTTTATCACTGGCCTGGTTGGTCAGTATCAGGTCGGGGGATACAACGTTATTTTAGGTAACGATAAGGATTACCTATCTACACGCGTCTCTTACAAACTCAATCTAAGCGGTCCGAGTATGACGGTCCAAACGGCGTGTTCGACTTCGCTCGTCGCGGTTGTGCAGGCATGTCAGAGTTTGCTTACTTATCAATGCGACATGGCGCTTGCCGGCGGGGTTTCTGTCACTTTTCCGCAGAAGCGCGGATACCTTTATCAAGAGGGCGGCATGGTAGCGCGCGATGGTCACTGTCGCACATTCGACGCTAAGGCGGACGGGACAATCTTCGGCAGCGGAGCGGGCGTCGTATTGCTCAAGAGACTAGAAGATGCTGTGACAGACGGCGATCATATCTACGCGGTTATCAAGGGTTCTGCTATTAACAATGACGGTTCTCTCAAGGTAGGCTACTCCGCTCCGAGCGTCGACCGCCAAGCCGAGGTCGTAGCCACGGCGCATGCAGTTTCGGGCGTTGATCCGCAATCGATCAGTTATATCGAGACGCATGGTACAGGCACACCCTTAGGCGATCCGATAGAGGTCGCTGCTCTTAAAAAAGCTTTTGGTGAGAAGGTTGAAAAAGGGAGCTGCGGACTCGGTTCCGTAAAGACGAACATCGGTCATCTTGAGGTCGCAAGTGGTGTCACCGGGTTGATCAAAACGTCAATGGCTCTTGATCGGCAGCTAATTCCTCCAACGATACATTTCGAGAGTCCAAATCCCGAGCTGGGTTTGGAGGGAAGTCCTTTTTACGTTGTCGATAAGCTCACCGAATGGAAGAAAGGTGAGACGCTCCGCCGGGCCGGGGTGAGTTCGTTTGGCGTTGGCGGAACGAACGTTCATGTGGTTCTGGAGGAAGCTCCAGAAGTTGTCTCGTCCGATTCCAGGCCGATGCAGTTGCTAGTTCTATCTGCCAAGACTGAGTCTGCACTCGAGACCGCGACGAAAAATCTTGCGGAATTCATTAGGGCACATCCCGAGTTAGATCTGGCCGACATGGCCTATACGCTCAAAGTCGGCCGTCGTGAATTTCAACATCGGCGAAAGTTTACTTGCTCGAGTAGTGTGGAAGCTTTGGCCGTCCTTGATGCGAGCGATTCGAACCTGCTCCAGACCGCCCGAATACGTTCCACTCGTCCTCCGGTGTACTTCATCTTTCCTGGTCAGGGCACTCAACAGGTAAATATGACGCGAGGGATCTATGAGAGCGAGCCTGACTTTAAGGCCGAAATCGACGGTTGCGCGGAAATACTTAAGCCGCATCTCGGATTCGATTTGCGCGACGTCCTGTACCCCTCCCGTGAGAATCTCGAAGACGCGCGTCTCCGACTAAACCAAACGTCTGTCACCCAACCTGCGATCTTTGTGATCGAATACGCACTCGCGAAATTGTGGGAGCGTTGGGGCGTCAAGCCCGACGCAATGATCGGTCACAGTGTCGGCGAATACGTGGCCGCCTGCCTATCCGGCGTGTTTTCGCTTGAGGACGCCCTCGGCCTGCTTGCGGCACGTGGCCGAATGACCGAAGAACTTCCCGGCGGGTCGATGCTCGCCGTCAGACTGTCGGTCGAGGCTATAAGTGAATACGCGACAAAGGACATTTCGATAGCGTCGGTCAACGCTCCGAACCTGTGCGTTCTTTCCGGCCCGAAGGATCAGATCGCGGAGGTGCGATCGCTGATTGAGAAGAAGTCTATCGCTGGGCGTCTCCTACAGACATCGCACGCCTTTCATTCCGCGATGATCGAGCCGATCCTGCCGAAATTTGTTGAATTGATGGAAGGAACGCCGCTTCATCTGCCCGGGATCCCGTATGTTTCGACTCTGACGGGACGATGGATCAGCGAGAGTGATGTGCAGGATCCGGACTATTGGGCTCGCCATTTCCGCGAAACGGTGCAGTTTGCTGCGGCCCTGGAACAGCTCCGGTTAAACCCGGAAGGCATCTTCGTGGAAGTCGGTGCCGGTCAGACGCTCGGCCGGTTGGTTCGACAGACCTGCAGCAAATCGAAGCACGTCGTCTTCTCCTCGTTGGGCGACGAATGTTCAAACGCGTCGGATCAAAATGCGTTCCAGACAGTGGTCGGTCAATTATGGATTCACGGTGTCGAAATTGATTGGAATAGCTATTACGAGCATGAGCAGCGGCTGCGCGTGAGTTTGCCAACCTATCCCTTTGAGCGTGAGCGGTACTGGATCGAACCCGTATCAGGTCAGGCGTCGTTCGCGTCCGCTCAAGCGGCTAACGATACACCCAGTCAGCTTGATCATCTAAATGTTCTACCTGTGGAGGAAGTAATGTCATCGATCCCGAAACGCCCAACATTGTCAGAGGAGCGGCTACCCCAACGGCGGGTTGTAGCAGACTCTTTGAAGACGCTTTTTCACGATCTGTCGGGTGTCGAATCGAACGATCTGGATGAATCGGCAACATTTCTTGAACTAGGATTCGATTCCTTATTTCTTACCCAGGTGAGTCAGGCGATCAGAACCAAGTTCGACGTGTCAGTTGCATTCCGTCAAATGCTGGACGATTTGTCGACGATTGAAACGCTCGCTGAATACATCGCGGAGAAACTGCCCGCCGAGATGCAGCCCGCAGCTCGTCCTGTGGCGGCCGTTTCAGGATCCGAACTGGTTTCTCGGTCGATATCTGAAACAGCGCCCCCTAGGCTTGTTGCGGACACAGGCGTCGGCTCGAACGGGAAACCGGTGCCACCGGAAAATATGATCGCGCAAATTATTCAGCAGCAGCTCGACGCAATGTCGCAATTGGCATCGCAACAGCTTGAAGCGCTCCGCGATCACGGATTCCAAGTTCCATCGAACGCGGCGACGAATTACATTTCGTCTGCAACGGCAGTCGCACCTGCACCCGCGACGAACAGGCTAATGATAAAGGCGCCAGAGCGTTCGACGACAGGGGTGGCCGAAAAGAAACAGAAACCATTCTCTCCGTTCAAACCGGTCGAGAAAGGCCGGGGCGGAACGCTCACGCCGCGACAACAGATCGCTCTTGACCGATTGATCGAGCGTTTCACCGTGCGTACGTGCAAATCGAAAGCGATGACCGAGAAATATCGTTCGGTCTTGGCCGACCCAAGGGCCACGGCCGGCTTTCGCCTTCAGTGGAAAGAACTGATCTATCCGATCATCGTTGAAAGGTCCTCTGGCGCGTACCTTTGGGATGTTGACGGAAATATGTACGTTGATATTTTGAACGGTTTTGGCGTGACGCTCTTCGGGCACGCCCCTGCGTTCGTCTCAAACGCGGTCGGAGAACAGCTTCGTCGCGGATACGAAATTGGCCCGATGAGCGACCTCGCGGGTGAAGTCGCCAGCTTGATCTGCGACCTCACCGGAAATGACCGTGTGACATTCTGCAATACAGGATCCGAAGCGGTACAAGGCGCACTAAGGTTGGCTCGCACGGTAACCGGCCGCCAACTCGTGGTGACATTTGCCGGCGACTATCACGGCGGGTTTGATGAGGTTTTGGTCAGATCGAATAACGTTGACGGCTTCATCTCTACGGCTCCAGTCGCTCCCGGTATTCCGCAAGAGAGCGTCGACAATATGTTGGTGCTGGAGTACGGCACGCCCGAATCGCTGCAGATCCTTAAGGAACATGCCAATCGGGTCGCCGCAGTTCTTATCGAACCGGTACAAAGCCGTCATCCCAATCTACGGCCCGTAGAATTTTTGAAAGAGTTACGCGAACTAACTGAACAGTCGGGAACGGCGTTGATATTCGACGAAGTTGTAACGGGGTTTCGCACGCATCCAGGCGGCGCGCAGGCATTGTTCGGCATACGCGCGGATTTGGTTACTTACGGCAAGGTGCTCGGGGGCGGAATGCCTATCGGTATCCTTTCCGGAAAGTCGAGATTCATGGATGCACTCGATGGTGGACCATGGAGCTACGGTGATAAGTCAGCGCCTGAGTCCGGCGTAACGTTCTACGCCGGAACCTTCTTTCGACATCCGCTTGCTCTCGCAGCAGCTCACGCTTCGCTAACCCATATTAAGGAGCAAGGGCCGAAGCTCCAGGAACAGCTCGCCGTAAAGGCCGAGCAGCTTGTAACGCGGATTAACCGTTGTTTTGAGAAAAACCATATACCGGTAACGGTCGAGAACTTCGCATCGATCTTCTATCTGCACTTTCCTGTTGAAGAGCGGTTCGCAAGTCTTTTCTATTACCTGCTGCGGGAAAAGGGCGTTCATATCCTTGAGAATTTCCCATGCTTCCTTACTACGGCGCATACCGAAGAGGATCTGGATTTCGTGGCCCGTGCTTTCGAGGAGTGCGTCGCCGAAATGCAAAAATGCGGCTTCTTCCCGGAACCGGTGGATGGTCCGGTCGCGCAGGCCATCGAAGCCACTGTGAATGACGGTTTGAGGACGGTTCCTCTAACTGAAGCGCAAAAGGAGATCTGGCACGCCTCGCAATTGGGAGATGAGGCTGCACTGGCTTACAACGACTCGGTGGTCGCTCACATTACCGGTGATTTGAATGTCGAAGCATTGAGAAGGTCGCTCGATATGCTTGTTGCCAGGCATGAAGCACTTCGAACCACGTTCCACTCATCGGGCGAATACCAGCAGATCGCAGCATCGGGCGCGATGGAAGTTGCGTTTGTCGATCATTCCAAACTGTCGGCACCGGACAAGAACGCGGAGCTCACCGCAGTACTTAGGGCCGAAGCTCGAGAGACGCTCGATCTTGTCGAAGGGCCCTTAACGCGGGTGCGATTGATCAGGCTGGCGGACGAGCTTCACGTGCTTGTATTCGTTGGGCATCACATAGTCTGTGATGGTTGGTCGTTCGCAGTTCTGTTGGCGGAGTTATGTGTACTTTACACTGCGGAAATTACGGGCGCACAAGCCGAGATCCCCGAGGCGGCACGATTCAGCGACTTTGTAGCGTGGGACGCCGAGAAGATGCTTGGCACAGAGTGCAAGGATGCCGAGCACTATTGGCTCGAACAGTTTTCGACGCCTCCGGTATCGCTCGACCTTCCCTATGATCGCCCGCGTCCTTCCAACAAAACATTTAGCGCCGACGTAGAAAGCTTTGTGCTCGACGAATCACTTTACAAAAAGCTACAACGGCTTGGTGCAAAGAACGGAGCAACACTTTTTACAACGCTACTTACCGGTTTTAACGTACTGCTAAACCGCCTATCGGGTCAGAGCGACATCGTTGTCGCGGTCCCGGCCGCCGGGCAGTCGATGATCGGTGAGGAACATTTGGTAGGCCATTGTGCCAACCTGCTGCTCATTCGTAGCAACGTCATCGGTTCGGAATCGTTTTCCGAATATCTTAAACGGGTAAAAGAGACCGTACTCGATGCATACGAGAACCAAAATTACACCTACGGATTGTTGGTGCAGCGATTGGCGTTGCCCCGCGATCCAAGCCGTTCTCCGCTTGTCTCGGCGATGTTCAATATGGATCGCTCCGGTTTCACAGGTCTCAATTTCGGCGGACTCGCTTTTGAGATAACTACCAACCGAAAGGCTTTTGCGACCTTTGATATTTACTTCAACATGCTCGAAACCGATCGCGGGATTGTTATCGACTGCGAATACAATACCGACCTCTTCGACGGAACGAGTATCCGGCGCTGGCTGGCACACTACCGAACGATACTCGAAGGTGCGGTTCAAGAACCTGAAAAAACAGTTTCTCGGCTGCCACTGCTTGGCGCCGCCGATCGTCACGAGCAAGTGGTCGGATGGAACACTACGGCTCGTGATTATCCGAGTGATCGATGTGTCCACGAACTTTTCGAGGAACAAGTGGCGCGGACGCCGAATAAAATCGCGGTAGAAGCGGACGACGGAAAATTAACATACTCGGAGCTGAATTTAAGGGCGAGCCAACTTGCCAATTATCTCCGGAGCACCGGTATTACGCATGAGTCGCTCGTTGGACTATGTGTTGACCGCTCTCTCGACACGATGATCGGGCTCCTAGGAATTATGAAGTCCGGCGGGGCCTACGTACCTATTGATCCCGCCTTTCCGTTGGAGCGTGTGAAAGGGATACTCGAGGACTCGGGTGTCCAGACGATCGTGACACAAGCGCACCTGGCTTTTGATCTCCGAGACAAGGTAGAGCAGGTTATCTGCATTGATATCGAATGGGAAAAAGTAGCCGCAAAAAGAGAGGACCCGTCAAAAACCCACACCACCGCGGACAGCCTCGCGTATGTGGTCTATACGTCGGGGTCGACGGGTAAACCAAAAGGCGTTCAAGTCGAACACCGCTCGTTCGTCAATTTGCTCTGCTCGATGAAAAGCGAGCCGGAAATAAACGAGGCCGATGTCTTGGTTGCCGTTACGACGCTTTCGTTTGATATTGCCGGGTTGGAACTTTTCCTGCCATTAATAACGGGTGCAAAAGTTGTGATTGCAACACGCGAAGTTGCCTCAGACGGCAACGCGTTAGCCGATATGATCGCCAGGAGCGGCGCAACGATGATGCAGGCAACGCCAGCTACCTGGAGACTCTTAATTGAGGCCGGGTGGAAAGGCTCCCACGAATTCAAGATCCTTTGTGGAGGCGAAGCACTCCCCCGCGATCTGGCAAACGAACTCATCAGCCGCTGCGGTTCATTGTGGAACATGTATGGTCCCACTGAAACCACTATCTGGTCATCGACGAGCAGGATCACCTCAACGAACGGACCTGTTTTTCTCGGAGAACCGATCGCGAACACGCAGCTATATGTGCTGGACGAAGGTCTCCAGCCGCTGCCCATCGGCGTTGCAGGTGAGCTTCACATTGGTGGACACGGACTGGCCCGCGGCTATTTCAACCAACCGGAACTGTCGGATGCCAAGTTTATTCCGAGTCCGTTTGCCAACGGCGATCAGACCAAACTCTACAAGACCGGTGATCTGGTGCGCCGTAAGGAAGATGGAAATATTGAGTTCCTCGGACGAATCGACGACCAGGTCAAGGTCAGAGGTTACCGAATCGAGTTAGGTGAAATAGAGTCCGCTCTACTCGAACTTCCGACAGTAGAGAACGCCGTCGTTGCCGCGCGGGAGGACACGCCCGGGAACAAGCGGCTTGCAGCTTATGTCGTTCCCACGGCGGGACAGGGCGTCGAGGTCGCCGAGCTTGGCGATTTGAAATCCTACTGGGAAAAGCAGTGGGACATGCTTTACAAAACAGCGATCGATGAAGAAAAAGACTGGACCCAGGCCAACGAAGATCCAACTCTCAAGGTCTTGCGTTGGACCGACGATATCGTAGATGCCGAGTCGGAGATGCGGGAATGGATCGACCCCGTTGTCGAACGGATCTCGAGGTGGAGTCCTAACAGAGTACTTGAGATCGGATGTGGAACCGGACTGCTGCTTTTCGGTTTAGGTCAAAAGTGTTCGCGGTACGTCGGTACGGACTACTCAGAAATTGTGCTGTCAAATCTTCGACAGCGTTTAGCCGGCTCACAAATCGATCCGGAAAAAATAGAGCTTCTTCATCGCAAAGCAGACGAGTTTGACGGTTTCGACGAGAAGTCGTTCGATCTAGTGATCATCCATTCAGTCGTTCAGTATTTCCCGAACATGGATTACGTGCGGCGAGTGATCGAGGGTGCCGTCAAGCTGGTCAAACCGGGCGGAAAACTATTCATCGGGGATGTCCAAAACCTTGCTCTCCTCGAGACCTTTCATACCGAGGCGATGATCGCTCGGTCTGATAGCTCACTTTCAATCGCAGAGCTAAAGGAAAGGATTCGAAAACGAACCGAACTCGAGAGCGAACTAACTATCGATCCAGATTTCTTCTTGGTTCTTGAAGATGATATGTCTCAGATCGGGCACGTGGAAATTAACCTTCGTCGGGGCCGCATAGATAACGAACCCACGAAATACCACTACGACGTAACCATCAGTGTCGGAGAAAGACCAGCAATTCAAGAAAGCCGCGAATGGTTCCCATGGGAAGAAACCGGAATGAATCTGGATGGTCTGCGTAACCGGCTCGAGCAAGAGAAACCGCAGGTCTTGTGCTTCGCCGATGTACCTAACGCACGAATTAAATCCCAGATCCGTGCTCGTGATCTGATCTCAAACGGCACGAGGCTGAAGACGGTCGGCGAGTTGAACGAAATCCTCGATTCGGTTGAAAAGGGTATTCACCCCGAGGAGTTATGGGGCTTAAAAGATACGCTTGGGTATGCAGCCGATATCCGATGGTCGGGAAGCGGTTCAAACGGAAACTTTGACGTCGTCTTTCAAAAAAATGGCGAAGCTCAGCGCACCATCCTATATCGCCACAAGCCTTTTCCAAAACAGATGAGTGAGTATGGCAACGATCCGGCAAACAAGCTTTCAACTCAAAATTTTGCGGCCGACCTGAGAAAGCACCTGTCGAGCAAATTACCTGACTACATGGTGCCCGCGGCGTTTGTGATCATCGACGCACTACCGCTTACGCCTAACGGCAAGATCGATCGCAAAGCACTTCCGGCTCCTGACAATTCGACGTTTACGCAGAACAGGGTTTACGATCCGCCGACTAACGAGGAGGAACTAATGCTGAGCGAGATCTGGTCCAAGGTCTTGCGGCTTGACCAGGTCGGGGTCAACGATGATGTCTTCGAGCTAGGCGGGGATTCGTTGTTGATATTCCAGATAGTCACGAGAGCGACTCAGTCGGGACTGCCGATTACGCCTAAGCAGGTTTTCGAACATCGAACGGTATCCAGAATCGTCAAGGCTCTAACGGCGGATGGAACGCCACTCGAAAAGGTCGCTGCACCTTCGATCGCACGCGTATCGCGCGCGGCAAATCGGGTCATGAGATCGGCTATTGAAACCGTAAACTGATAATAATGAAGGAAATAGGAATTGATATGACTTCGGCATATTCCGAACCTAAATTTGAAGTTACGGGGGAATTAACGAAGGCTGCTTCCGACGACGTGTATGTAATGCCGACGTCTGTTGCTCAACAACGCTTTTGGATCCTAGATCAACTTGAACCCGGCAACACATCGCTCAACATGCCACTTGCTTTACGGCTAACCGGCAAGCTCGATACAGCAGCTCTTCAGCGAACGTTCAACGAGATAGTTTCGCGACACGAAGTGTTGCGAACCACGTTCTCGAAAAATCACGGTAAACCTGTTCAAGTCGTAACAGCCGAGAGATCGCAGCATCTAGAGATTGTTGATCTCAGTAGCCATCAGGAACCTGAGGGCGAAGTGGACCGTTTGATGGTTGAAGAAGCTCATATTACTTTCGACCTTGCGCGCGGGCCATTGTTCAAAACGAAACTACTGCGACTTGGAAAAGAGGATCATGTCCTGCTGCTAACATTGCACCACATAGTTTGTGACGGCTGGTCGAATGGGGTGTTAGTGCGTGAGATCGGCGAGGTTTACGATGCGTTTTCGCACGGGCGTCCCTCACCGCACGACCAGCTTCCCATCCAGTATGGCGATTTCGCCGCATGGCAGCAGGACTGGATAAACAGCGAAGGTTTTGAGGATCAACTCGCCTATTGGAAACAGCAGCTTGGAAACGAATTGCCGAACCTTGAGATACCGACAGACTTTCCTCGCAAAAAGAACCGTGCATCGTTCGGGGCCGTGGAATCGCTTTTGCTGCCGCCGCCGTTGGTGCGAGCCCTCAAGGCGATGGGTCAACGTGAGGATGTAACCCCGTTCATGATCTTTCTCACGGCATTCAATGTGCTGCTTAGCCGTTATAGCGGACAACAAGACATCTTGGTCGGCTCACCCACCGCCAATAGGCAGCAAAGTGAAACCGAAGACTTGATCGGGGCATTCGCAAACACCCTTTTGCTGAGGTCCAACCTTTCCGGTGACCCTTCGTTCAAAGAGCTTCTGTGTCGGGTAAAAGAAGTCTCCCTTGGAGCCTTTGGTAACCAAACTATTCCCTTCGAGAAACTGGCGGAAACGATCAGACCGGCCAGAAAACGAGGACAGCTTATTCAAATTATGTTCATATTCCAGACTGCCTTTATGCAGCCAATGGAACTTGACCAACTTTCGATCAAGCCCATGCGTTCAGTGAGCCCCGGATCCCTCTTCGAATTATCACTTGGAATTGTTGAGAGGCAAGAAGGAATACGACTTCAGCTCGAATACAACACCGATCTGTTCAAGGCCGAGACGACAAAGCTGATGCTCATGGATCTTCAGAGCGTCCTTAAATCGGCCGTGCTTGACGTAAACCGGAAGGCCTCCGAATTGCTTCACTGGACCACGCCGCTGAGGTTGCCAGAAGAGAAAACGGATGGCCTTGCATCTGGCTCCGTTTGGACACCGGCGAGTGCGGCCGCTTCGAGTGATCAAGACCAGATTGAAGAAAGTTTGGCAAAGATTTGGCAGGATGTGCTGCACATTGACTCGATACGCTCCGATGCCGACTTTTTTGAGATGGGAGGCCATTCCTTACTCGCGGCACAACTTTTTGATGAGATAGCGAAACGACTAAAGGTAAATCTCCCGCTGGCAACGCTTTTTACGGCGACCACGATCCAAGAACTCGCAAAGCTGATCCGTCAAGAGAAACCAGAAGATGTCTGGACCTCGATGGTTCCAATTAATTCTGGCGGCACAAAGATACCTCTCTTCATTATCCACGCAGCAGGCGGTAATATACTTTTTCTGAAGGATCTAGCTCGATACCTTGGTGATGACCAACCAGTTTACGGCGTGCAGTCTCAGGGGCTTAGTGGCGACAAGCTCGTTGAAAAGACGGTGGAAGATATTGCTGATAGGTACCTCAAGGAAATTACTGAGGTACAACCGAAGGGGCCGTATTTCATTGGTGGACGTTGTTTCGGAGCATACGTTGCGCTGGAAATCGCTCAGAGACTGCGACGAGGTGGGCAAGAAGTTGAACAACTTATCGTCTTCGATTCCGGGGCGCCAGCGATCGAGCGTTTGCCAGAAGTGCGGACGAAGACATTTAACCACTATGCGAGAAGTTCGTGGCGCAGCCTGCTATCGGGGCAATTCCATCTCGTGTTTTTCAAATGGCTGGGCGAACGGAAATTCGCCCGGCGGCTGGGTGATGAGCTGAGGTTGAGAAAACATCGGAAACTCACCGGATCTTTTTTGATGCGAAACCGGGAATTGGAGAGGACCTATCGAATTGCCGCCAAGAACTATTTGGCGTCCCGATATGATGGATGCGTGACGCTTATTAGAAGTGATGAATTCCATGCCTTGAAACGGAAAGATGGTCATTTGGGATGGCGCAAGCTCGCGATGGGGGGATTCAAACATTTCGTTGTGCCTGGGGATCACCTAGATATGTTCAGTGAGCCCAAAGTCAAATTCCTGGCACAGGTTGTAAAGGAATGCTTGAGCGACTCCCAGGAAGTTAGCCATACGCGGCTTTCATTTGACTGATTGCGATCTTGTTATTGGAGGAGGCTCGATGGTTTCTACTGCGAAACGCTCAAGACGGAGTGTGGCCGAAGCCGGATTACCAGCATTACCTTAGGCCAACTGATTGTGAAACTTACCAACGAGAGTCGGGAAGGTGAGCCTGTGGATTTGACCCCGAGCATTAAACATAAAGATATTACTTTCAGACCAGTTGGTTATATTCCCGCATTTGACGGTTTGAGAGGCGTCGCAGTACTAGCGGTCATGATGTTCAATAGTCGCGTTGAGTTCATGCTCGGTGGATTTATAGGGGTCGATATTTTTTTTGTTCTGAGCGGATTCCTGATCACTTTGTTGCTGGTTCAGGGCTCTTATCAATCTTCGAGAATCGATCTCCGGGACTTTTACTTTCGGCGGGCACTCCGTTTGTTCCCAGCTTTAGCAGCGTTAATTCTGACTTGCGTCGCCTACGCTCTGCTTTTCAAGCCGGAACGGCCTGTTATCAAGCCCAGCGGGGTGCTTTACACGGTATTCTATCTTGCGAATTGGGCTCAGGCACCGCCACGATCTCCCGGTCTTGGATTGCTTAGTCACGCATGGTCGCTTTCCGTGGAAGAGCAGTTTTACATAATTTGGCCTGTTATGCTTCTTGTTTTGTTGAAGCTCAAAAGCAAGCATACTATTTTCTTGATCTTATTTTCCCTTATCGGGATTTCTGTTTTCTTGAATGTTTGGTTTTGGCAAACGAATGTGCCGTATCTCAGAATGTATTTTGGATCCGACACCAGAGCGAATGAGATTTTGATAGGTTGTACAACCGCTCTTTTACTGTCATGGGGGTTTTTTCGACCGAGCGATCGATTGAAAGTGGTTTTTCGCCTTGTCGCTTTGATAGGTCTTCTCGGTATTCTGGTATCGCTGGTCATGGCCCGCTATGACGGCGGATTTGTATATAACGGAGGTTTTACACTTATTTCGATAGCTGCAGCAATTTTGATCCTCGATCTTGTGGTCTTTCCTTCCAACCTTTCTCGTGTCTTCGAGTTTGCCCCACTAGTTTGGGTTGGGAGGATATCGTATGGGCTTTACCTATGGCACTTTCCCATCTTTGAGGTTTTGCGGAGATTCTTCGAAGGAAGAACAAATCCGGTTTTCTACCAAGTAGGAGCGTGCCTCATTTCATTTATAGCCGCGTCCGTATCTTATTACTTTCTTGAGCAGCCGCTACTGAAATTCAGACGCTTTTTCGAAAAGAACGAGTCTATCGATCAACTATCGTCAATACCGACACGGGCGGTTAAAAATACGTAGAGAGCAGAAGAAAGGCAATACTCTAATCACCTTGGTTTAGGTCGACGACTGACTTCAAGATTAGCAATGGACGGCGGTATTTTAGACGATAAGTGGAAGGTTACTTCGGTTCCGCCAACTTTAAGGGACAATGAGGTACATATCTGGCATTTGGATCTTAACCAGGGCCGGAAGTCACTCAATTCGTTTTTCGATCTGCTGTCGGATGATGAAAAGCACCGTGCGGAAAGGTTCGTTTTCGCGAGAAACAAAGAGTACTTCATTACGGGCCGAGGAACGCTAAGAAAAGTACTCGGCGGCTATTTGGACAAATCTCCGGAGGCTCTACGCTTTAGCTTGCGGCATTATGGTAAGCCCGACCTGTCCAATGGGAATAGTCACCTGCGATTTAATGTCTCTCATTCTCACGGAATGGCAGTAATCGCCGTAGCATTGAACCGGGAAGTTGGAGTCGATATCGAGTTTGTGAATTTTGATTTCGACGTTTCCAGCGTTGCTCGGAATGTTTTTTCGGCGGGAGAATATCTTCGCTTTGAAGCGCTCTCGCCAAACGGACAAGTCCTCGCTTTCTTTGCCGCCTGGACACGCAAAGAAGCCCTTTTGAAAGCATTAGGGGACGGTCTATCAAGTTCCGACGAGCTGCAAGCGGCCGTTTCTTTCGTTAGCGACGCAGATGTTTTGTATCGGTCCTTTGAGAACAACAAGTCCACAGATTGGTCGCTGACGTCGTTCAGCATCCATGATGATTTCAAGGCTGCGTTGGTGGTCGAAGGAAAGATCGGAGCCATCAGTCGTTGGAAATTGCCGGATGGTCAGGATTGATTTTATAGTCTAATAAAAGCTTTTTCTTAGATGGACAGCGCGCATCCTAACAAAATCGCATTATCAATCCTGGCCGTTCGGGTCGTAATTCTATATTCATTTTATCGGTAATATGAACGAGAACATTCCCGAAAGGGTTGTTGTGGCTGCAAACTTCACCGTCGAGCCGATTAGTAAAACGCTTACAAGTTTGCTCACAAAAATAACCGGGATGCATGATCTCGTTTTTGCGCCGTACAACCAGATTTTCGGACAGTTACTGGATCCTGCAAGCCTATTTCATACGAACAGGAATGGCGTCAACATTCTTTTCGTGCGCCTCGAGGATCTGATCGAGTCTCGAGGCGCAGATATTGAGTACATTCGAAGCAAATTGGACGAGATCAAGTCCAACGCTGCTGATTTGGCTAAAATGCTTGGTGTTGCCGAACGATTTAGCGTTCCCTTGTTCGTCTTTCTTTGCCAGGCTTCGACTGGAATTCAAACGGACCTTGAACTCACAACTGCATTTGATGGGGTGGAGAAAGTAATTCACGAAACAGCGTCAGATTTCTCCAACCTGTTCGTGTTCCCGACCGATTATGTTGCGTCTCGCTATGAAGTTGCGGCGATCGATAACCCGAGGGCAAATGTTTTAGGACACGTACCATACACTGACAGCTACATGTCGGCCTTGGCCGTAGAAGCCGTTCGAAAGATCGATGCCTACAGACGTAGCCCGCTTAAGGTATTGGTCTTGGATTGTGATAACACGCTTTGGGACGGGGTTGTTGGCGAAGACGGTGTCGAAGGGATTGGGTGCTCGGAGAAGAGATCGTTTCTTCAGAACTTCGCAGTAAAGCAGAGCGAATCGGGAATGGTGGTCTGTCTCAACAGTAAAAACAATGAGGCCGATGTATGGGAGGTCTTTGACAAACGAACGGATATGGTTCTAAAGAAGGAGCATATTGTTTCGTCAAGAATTAATTGGCTCCCAAAGTCGGAGAATCTGAGATCGATCGCTGATGAACTTCAATTAGCTTTAGACAGCTTTGTGTTCGTCGATGATGACCCGGTGGTTTGCGACGAGGTCAGACGGAATTGCCCTGAAGCCCTGACGGTTCTGTTGCCACTCGGCTCTGATGACTATTGTAAATTTTTTGAACACTTGTGGATATTTGACAAATTAAAAATCACACGGGAAGACCGGGAGCGAACGCGGTCATATCGAGATCAGGGTGTTCGCCGCGAACTTCAGTCACAGGCGGGTGACATGACCGAGTTTCTGGCGAGTCTCAAGCTTGTCTGTGAAATTTCCGAACTGAAGAGTCAAGATATACCTCGAGTCTCGCAGCTGACACTACGGACCAATCAATTCAACTCAACTACGCTCAGGTTGTCTGAGGCGGACGTACGCGAGCGTATTTCAAGAGACAATAAAGTCATCTGGACGGTAAGGGTCAGCGACCGATTCGGTGATTACGGTTTGGTAGGAGTCGTCATTTTTGAAGTGTTACAAAGATCGATATCGGTTGAGTCGTTCATGCTGAGTTGTCGGGTACTTGGACGCGGGGTTGAACACCAGATCCTAAAAGCGCTAGGCAAGAAGGCACTTGTTGCCGATCGTGAGTTTGTAACACTCGACTATGCGCCGACGGCAAAAAATGCGCCGATACTGAATTTCTTGACGGAGATCAATGAAGGGCTTGAAACGGCCGATACTGGTCGAGTGATCTATAAAGTACCGGCGATTGTCGCTGTAGAATCCTCGCCTCGACGAGCGCAGATACAGGAACCATCAGCCTCCATCGTTGGTGCGGAGCTGCAGACGGGCATGTCGAGTCGAGTCTCCGATCCGGATCGTTTTCAAGTTTACATTGAATTAGCAAACGAACTTTCGAAGAGCGGATATTTGTCGTTTAACGGAATATCAGCTGATTTGTCACGGGATACCTTGCGGAGCGAGTTTCGCCGTGCAGGAACGGTTACCGAGAGAACTCTAACGCAAATTTGGGAACGCCTCTTGAATGCAAACAATATCGGAATAGCGGACAATTTCTTTGAGATCGGAGGTGATTCGTTGGTTGCCGTAACGCTCTTTCTAGAAATCGAGGAACAGTTCGATCGCCGCCTTCCAATATCTAGCTTGCTCGATTCTCCTACAATAGAAAAGCTCGCTCGAATCATCGATTTTGAAACTGATCCGACCGCCTGGAAATATCTCGTTCCCATTCAGGTCCAAGGTACTAAGCCTCCGTTGTTTTGCATGCACGCGGCTGGTGGAAATGTCCTTTTTTACCGTGACTTGGCTACTGGTCTTGGTAATGACCAAC
>JBDTXM010000062.1:0-16126 GCA_040006215.1 Acidobacteriota bacterium | reverse complement strand
CGCTCGCTCTCTAGATACAGTGATCAACCTCGCGACCAATATAAAAAACAGCGCCCAAACCCTCCAAAGATCCAACTAATGGATTTTCCATGTGAATGACGACTCGCCGCTGGATAATCATCCTCTTCGTGGTCTAAGAAATACTTCTTCCCAAAGCAATCCTGCTATGATACATTGTTGCATCTACGACGCGGACGGCGTCTTTTTACCTGCGCCGTTGGTGTTTGATCTTTGAAATGAATGCTTGTCCTAGTCGGTAGCCTCGGTCGTGGATTTTGGAATGCCCATTTTGGATCTAGGGAACACGAAATGTGCTACAAAAAGTGCGAAAATCGTGGAACACGCCTCAGTTAAAAAAGTAGCGGGACGGCGGGACAAGCTTATGGCGAATCTCGTAAGATGCTGATCTGCAACAACTTACGGGAACACGGTTTGTCCCGACCGGCTCGGGACAAGCGAGACAGATGTGGACTTGTCGATTGGGGGCTTAGACCGAAAACCGCTGCGAAATCGCGTTTTTCAGGTCTTTGTGTTAAATTCTCTCTCGTTCCGCATTCCAAAATTCGAATTCAAACTTGAGAAAAAAGATATGCTAGCAATCATATTTCTGCCTATTCTTCTGCTTTTTCAGGCTCCGGGGATGCCCGGCGGACAAGGTGCGCCTCACCCAACACCGGATGGTGCTCAGGCCCAGACGCGGCCGGCAGCGACGCCCGAACCCAAGGAAGAACCGCCGATCGTGACCAAACACTCGGTTCACGTCGGGTCAAAGACCTTGAACTATACGGTCACGACCGGCTTTATGCCGCTCAAAAACGCCGTGTCGGGCGAGACCGAGGCGCGCATATTTTTCATGGCGTACACGCTCGATGGAGCAACGGAAACACGTCCGCTGATGTTCTCGTTCAACGGAGGACCGGGCTCCGCTTCAGTTTGGCTGCACATGGGAGCGATCGGGCCGCGGCGTGTAAAGATGATGGACGACGGCATGATGCCGCCGCCGCCATTCGAGATCGAGGATAATCAGCAGACCTGGCTAGAGCAGACGGACCTGGTATTTATCGATCCGGTCGGAACAGGATATTCGCGGGCGACAAAACCCGAGCTTGCCGCAAAATATTTCGGAGTTCGCGGAGACATCGAATCGGTCGGCGAGTTTATCAGGCTTTATCTCGGCCGTTACGAACGCTGGTCGTCGCCCCTTTATCTTGTGGGTGAAAGCTATGGAACGACGCGAGCCTCCGGCCTTTCCGATTTTCTTTTTGAGCACGGGATCGGCTTGAATGGCATCGTGCTGATCTCGACAGTAATGAATTTCCAGACGCTGCGGTTCGCTAACAACAACGACCTGCCGCTGGTGCTGATACTTCCCTCTTACGCGACGACCGCGTGGTATCACAAACGGCTTTCGCCCGAGATGCAGGCCAAACCGGTCGCACAGATCGCCCGTGAAGCCGAGAATTTCGCCGCCAACGAATTTGCTCCGGCGATGCTGCGCATCGACGCCCTTTCAGGCCAGGAAAAGCAAAACCTGCTCGACAAATTCAGCATGTATACCGGGCTCAGCAAATCGTTCGTCGATAACAATAATTTCCGTATTGAGTTGGATAAATTCAACAAAGAACTGATGCGCGACCAACGCCGAACTACTGGCCGTCTCGATGGCCGCTTTCTAGGCATCGACCGTGACGCGGGCGGATCTGAGCCGGACACCGACCCGAGCATGAACGCGATTCGGCCACCGTATACAGCCGTTTTCAATGACTATGTCCGCCGTGAGCTAGGCTACAGATCGGACGTCGAATATTACATTCTCGGCGGCGGCATCACGGCCCCGTGGAACTGGAACACGAGTAATGGATACGCGGACACCAGCATTCCGCTAAAAGATGCGATGGCGAAAAATCCTTACATGAAGATAATGATCGCGTGCGGTTATTACGACATGGCCACGCCATTCTACGCAGCAGAATACACCGTGTCTGCCTTGAATCTCGACCCGTCGCTTCGCAAAAATATCAGCTTCCAATATTACGAGTCGGGACACATGGTCTATCTCGAGAAAAATTCGCTCAAGAAACTTCACGACGACGTAGCGTCGTTCATTGCGTCGTCGTCGAAGAAATGAGACGAGGGGATAAGGATCAATGGCGCGTTTCGCCGTTTATCAGATCGATGGCATGGCTAAGGATTGGCCGGATCACCTCGAAGCATTCACGCACGCCTTTAGGAGATCCCGGAAAGTTTATGATCAGCGTATTTCCTCTGATACCGCAAACACCCCGCGAAAGCATCGCCATCGGAGTTTTCGCCGCTGTCTCGCGGCGAATAGCTTCGGCGATTCCCGGAGCCTCGCGTTCAATTACGGCCCGCGTCGCCTCGGGCGTATTGTCTCGCGGCCCAAAACCAGTGCCGCCCGTCGTGATGATCAAATTGAACTCACTGCTTCGTGAAAGAATATGAAGCGTCTCGCGAATATCTATCAGGTCGTCCGAGACAATTTTACGCTCAACGACTTCGGCTCCCGCAGACGACAAAATCTCAGCAAGAGCATCGCCGGATAGATCGTCAGCGGGCGAGCGAGAATCGCTTACCGTAACAACTGCGGCTTTGATCGGGGTATTTGCCATCTACGTAACTTAAGATTCTAAACGTAAATGCTCAAGAGATAAAAATCTAGGAGTGTCGAGGTTCTTTCTTGTTACCGCATCCGCAGTCAGATCCGCAACCGGATCTTGGAGAGAATGCTTTCGTTTTCTTCCAAAAAGCGACGGCCGCATAGGATGCAGCACCGAGAAGGATGATGACCACAAGGACGAATTGAAGGTTCATAACATTAGCCAAACCCGAGCAGCCTGCCTCCTTGAAAAGTGATGAACGCCGCGATCCACGCGAGTCCGGTCATGTACCCGATCATAAAAAATGTCCACGCCCACGAGTTGGTCTCACGCCTCACGATCGCCACCGTGGACATGCACTGCATCGCGAGCACAAAGAAGACCATCAGCGTAACCGCCGTCAGCGGCGTCCAGGTCACACCGCCGTCGTCGCTTTTCGCTTCGCGGATTGCGGAGATCAGAGTCTCCGACTGTGCATCCTGATCCTTGCCCACATTATAAATGATGCTTAGCGTCGACACGAGCACCTCTCGAGCGGCAAAGCTTGCGATCAGTGCTACGCCGATCTTCCAGTCAAATCCGAGCGGCCTGATCACCGGTTCGATCACATGCCCGAGCTTGCCCGCAAAACTATTGCGAAGCTGCTCGCTTTCGGTAGAGATCTCAGGCAGAGCCGTCCCGACGAAAACTCCCCCGTTCGCAGCGGCAGGTACATCAACCGTCTGCACGGCAGTCCGAGGAAAATATGTCAAGGCCCACAGGATGATCGAGATCGCCAGGATCACCGTTCCCGCCCGCTTCACGAACAGCCATCCGCGCGTAAACATATTTTGTACGACGGTGCGAATATTCGGCAGCCGATATGGCGGCAGTTCCATGACGAATGGCGGCGGCGGCGCTTTGAGGATGGTGCGTTTTAGAACGAATGCCACGATTATTGCGACGATTATCCCAAGCGCGTACATCGCCAGCATTAGCACCGCACCGAGCGAGATAAATCCGAGCACTTTCCGGCCCGCAAAAAACGCTGCGATCATCAAGGTATATACCGGCAATCGGGCCGAGCAGCTCATCAGCGGCGCGATCATTATCGTCGCAAAACGGTCACGCCGGCTCTCGATCGTCCGCGTCGCCATGATTCCCGGAATAGCGCACGCAAAGCTGCTCATAAGTGGCAAAAACGCTTTGCCGTGAAGCCCAACGCGGCTCATGAGTTTGTCGAGCAGGAATGCCGCACGAGCGAGATAGCCTGTGTCCTCGAGTATCGAAATAAAAAGAAACAGCAGCAGGATCTGCGGCAAAAAGACCAGAACACCCCCAACTCCCGCAATGATCCCGTCCACGATGAGATCGGTCAAAATACCCGGCGGCATTTCGCTTCGGACGAGATCACCCAATGCGCCAAAACCTTTGTCGAGCAGGTCCATCGGCAGGCTCGCCCACGAAAAGATCGTTTGAAAGACCAGCAGCAAAACCGCAACGAGAATCACCAATCCGAAAACTTTATGCGTTAGAACGCGATCGATCTTCTCCGAAACCCGGTGTTCCTTACGATCGTTGTGTTTGACCGCTTCCTGAACGACCTCGGAAATAAAATTGTAGCGGGCAAATATCTTGGCGTTCTGGCCGTCCTCGGCGTTGCCATTCATCTCGAACGGTACGGTCGGCGGCTTGTCGAGCACTTCGCCTACGCTCTTTAGCAACTGCGTCTTGCCGCGGCCGGTCTTCGCGTTGATCGCGACTACGGGTGTTTTCAAAAGCTCCGATAATTTGTCGAGGTCGATCTCGTGCTTTTGTTTTTCGAAGGCATCGATCATCGTCAAAGCAATGACAACCGGGATGCCAAATTCGAATATCTGAGTTACGAGGTAGAGATTTCGCTCGAGGTTGGTCGCATCGACTACGGCGATGATCACGTCAGGCTTGGGAACGCCGGCTTGTTCTCCGGTGATCACATCACGGGCGATCTGCTCGTCCACAGAGGTCGCGTCCAGGCTGTAAAGACCCGGCAGATCGATCAAATTCGCATGACCATTCTCGAGCTTCCAGCTTCCCTGTTTACGCTCGACAGTTACGCCGGGATAGTTCGCGACCTTTTGTTTTAGTCCGGTAAGAGAGTTAAAAAGCGTGGTTTTTCCGGCGTTGGGATTACCGGCAAGCGCTATCGTTAGCTGAGATTTATGGCCGTTCTGTTTCATTCCGCGGTCCTGAATTTCTCAAAACCTCAAAATGAAACGTCGATGGAATCAGCTTCGGCCTTACGCATCGCAAGGCTGTAACCCCGGACCCGTATCTCGATCGGATCGCCGAAAGGGGCGGTCTTCACAACCTCGACCGATACACCGGGTATTACGCCCATCTCCATCAAACGACGGGAGATGCGTGAATTGCCGTTGACTGCAACAACGCGGGCCGATGAACCAACAGGTACATTTGTCAGGGTGTAGCCTTTACTTAGTAGGTCTGAAAACATCTTATAATTCCTTGGCCGGCGGTAAACCCGAAATAAAATATATCCAGCCAAAGCCATTCTACTATAATTGAAAACCGTTTTCAATTTCATTTAGCGAAAAGAAAAACTCTGATTTCGACAATTTCGACCCGAGCTATGGACGAATCAGGTCCGCTTGATAAGGCCCGAAGGTAATCCGAAGCGGCAGCCGCCTTGCATCCGTGCTCAGCCAGACCTTAATTGCCAGCGCGTCAAGCTGTGGATTTCTGGTAGTTACCGAGATCAAAACGCAATCCTGTTTCTTACCCGAGGGCGTGTCGATAGTCGCGTTGGTCGGCCGCAGTGTGAAAATGTACGCCTTCGAATCCCAAAAAACGGCCACGCGTGTGTCGTTCACCGGATTGGCCAGATCGCGGTTCTGCTTCAGGTTGAACGTTCGGATCGCATATAGAAACGACAATAGACTCTGCGTCCCGACCGGAGCATCCGCAATGTTCCCCGGGCCGAATGTTACCTTGCCTAGCGTCTGATCGAATCTCTCACTCCGGTTAAAAAGGCTGAGAGCACCAAACAATCGAAACTCCGAGAGTTGCGGCGACAAGAGATCCGGATCGACACGAGCGATCAGGTTGTCTTTCGGATCAAGCATAGTTTCGCCCGGCTCTATCTGCTTGACGTCCGCCGACAAAAGCAGGCTGTCGGAATTACCGAACAGCTTTCGGTCCTTCACTGATAACGTCATCACGCCGACGGCACGTGGGCCCGACGTCACGCGATAGTCCAGAGTTTCGCCAAGCTCGAATGGAAGATCGGGCGACAGCGGTCGATTCTCAACGTAAGGCAGCGGTGTCGGCGTCGGCGTCGGTATCCGAATAACAACTGGCGTCGGCACGACGATCGGCGTGGGCGTCGGATCCGGTATTGTGTCGGTGTCGGATTTAACTACCTCGACGCTCGCAAGCGATGCGATAAATATTCCCTTTCGGGTTTTCGCCTTAAACGAAAACTGAACCGGCAGCCTTTTGTCATCCGACGATAGATACACTTTCAGTTCCGTGATCCCGTTCTCCGAGAGATAGGTACTGTCGACTGTCGAAACCGTACTATCGAATTCCCCCGCCCCCGTTTTCACTCGTTCGGTTCCCGCCGGAGTCAGCGTTACCGTGTAGACCCTATCGTTATCTGAAAAATTGAATGAGCCCGATCCGCCCGATCCCCGGAACTTTGCTATCAAGGTGAGCAGATCGTATGACGTGGCCGGAGAGGTGAGAAAATTCTGGGTAGTTTCCTGCGGATCGACCGAGTTATTTCGCGTTTTCGAAATGAAGATCGGATATCCGGTCTCTGGCGACACGTATGTCGTTCGCGATTCGTCGATCGTAAAGAATTGAGCGCCTACCAGGCCGAGCGTTTTCAGTTTGCTTCGCAACTCGATGGCATCACGTCCACTCAACTTCCCGCGTGAGACCGTGTAAAGCTCGCCGTACGCTACGCTCTGAAGCTGCCCGAACGAGACGTTATAGGTGAGTTTTTCGCCTATCCGAAAATAGTCGGTCTGCCCCTGCGCGAATGTGAGACCGATTCCCAAACAAATCAGAACAGCGCCCGCAAAGCCTGCGCGCACAAGACAACCAACGCTAATCAAATTTTTCAGATACGAGATGATCACTTATTTTGTCTGATCGATTTCCTCAATTATCTTTTGAACTGCCGTCTGCCTGTCCGGTGCCGATGTTATCGGCCGACCGATCACCAAATACTCCGAGCCCGCGGCGAGAGCCTCCGCTGGTGTTGTTACACGCTTTTGGTCGTCGCTAGTTTCATTATTTGGTCTGATCCCGGGCGTTACGATAATAAAATTATCGACATCGATCGACCTTCTGATCGCCGCGGCTTCCATTGGCGACGCAACCACTCCGTCCAGGCCGCTCGCCGCCGCGTCCCGTGAAAGCTTGACCACGTATTCTTCGACCGGCGTGTCGACTCCAAGATCTCGCAGCGTGTCCGAATTCGAACTTGTCAGCAGCGTTACGCCGATCATTAGCGGTTTATCCCGGCCTTCGCGTTCACAAAATTCCCGAACCGCATCCGACGACTTCGACATCATCTCGTTTCCACCGCTTGCATGAACGTTGAACATCCATACGCCCAACCTCGCCGCCTCGACCGACGCAGCGGCGACAGTGTTCGGAATGTCGTGGAATTTCAGATCGAGAAAAACTTTATGGCCTTCAGCGGTCAACTCGCGAACAAAACCCGGCCCGGCTGCTGTGAAAAGCTGCAAACCCACCTTGAACGCGCCGACAGAATTACCTACGTCGCTCACAATCTCGCGGGCGGCATCAGGGGTTTCGACATCCAAGGCAACGATAATTCTCTCTTTTGTTTTGATCGCGGGTGTTTTCGCTGTTGAGGCTTCGGTCATCTACTAATCTAGGTCAAGCGGATTTCGGAACGGCTTGTCCGAATCGGTATCGGCACGTTTCAACGCTTCCTTGAACTTCTCATCCAGCAGCCGTTCGCGGTCCTTCTGCGACGACATTTCCTGAGCGAATAGCTGCTCTCGCAGTTCTTTTTTCTTGCTGAGTTCGCCCGCAAGGTCTTCAAATGACCCGTGCACTTTCTTTTTCTCTTCGTGCGATATGATCGCTCCCGTCTGCGCATCGATCGTCAGCGCGGCTTCGCAGCAAGGACAAATCAGCGTAAAACGTTCCATACCGACGCAAATTATACATCAAGTCGCGGCCTCAAAGGAACGGAGGTGCCTTGCTTTGCCGCCTTGCGGCTTTGCGGCAATCATCTCCTTACGCAGTACGCACCCGCAGTTCATCGAAGCCGCTTCACCAAACCTGCCTTCACTTCCGGCCATTCTTCGTCGATGATGCTGAAATATACGGTGTCGCGGACGCGGCCCGAGGCGCAGATGATGTGCTTTCGAAAAATGCCTTCCTGCATGGCTCCGAGCCGCAAAATAGCGTTTCGCGATTTCTCATTCAGGGCATCGGTTTTCAGTTCAACGCGAATGCATTTCCACACCTCGAATGCGTGCCGCAGCATCAGGAACTTTGCCTCGGTGTTCACCGCCGTCCGCTGCCACTTTGGATTTATCCACGTCCAACCGATCTCGGCGTGAAGATTCACGGTGTCTAGATTCGCAAATCGTGTCGATCCGATCACCGTCCCGGTTGCCCGCTCGATCGTCACGAACGGCAACGCGAATCCCCGCGCTTGGTCGGCCAGCGCCAACCGTACATATGCCTCCATGTCTCCCCGTGTGTCACACGCCGTCGGGACCCAAGTCCAAAGTTCCTTTTCCAGCCCAACTTTCGCAAGAGCCTCCGCGTGCCGTAGATCCATGGGCTCGAGCCGAACGGCCTCGCCTTCCAACACAACTGGTTCAACCATCATATTTAACATGATAAACCGTTTACCGAACCGCTGATAACCGCTAATTTGATTCGTACTAGCATCATCGCCAGTAACCGATCGCTACCTGTCTAAAACTGTTCGACATTCTTATCCCAATCCACTAGCATTAAGTCAAATACGACGATCAATGGGGGACGGGAATGGAAAATCGGGTTTCAGACGCCATCAGCAAGGTTCCGCAGGTAACTCTCATCTTTTGGATCATCAAGATCCTCTGTACGACGCTTGGCGAGACAGGCGGAGACTCTTTGACCATGTCGTTTTTAGGTGAAACGACCGAGGATGCCAATCCGCACGGCTACCTGATCGGCACCGCGATCTTTGCCGCGATCTTTATCATCGCCGTGGCGATACAGATCCGAGCAAAGCGTTTTCACCCCTTCCTTTATTGGTTCACGATAATCGCAACTACCACTGTCGGAACCACGCTTGCCGATTATCTCGATCGCTCGTTAGGCATTGGCTATACCGGCGGATCGACGATCCTCCTCATCTGTGTTGTTGCGTCCTTACTTATCTGGCGTGCCGTGATGGGAACCGTTTCGATTGCCAGCGTCAATACGCCGCGTGTCGAGATATTTTATTGGATAACGATAATGTTTTCCCAAACCCTCGGCACGGCGCTCGGCGATTGGTTCGCTGACAGTGCCGACTTGGGTTATCTGGTGGCGGCCGCCGTGTTTGGCGCAGCCTTGCTGGTTACCTATCTTCTCTATCGCTTCACGTCTTTATCCCACACGCTGCTCTTCTGGATCGCGTTCGTACTTACACGGCCGCTCGGAGCAGTCGTCGGCGATTTCCTCGACAAACCGCCCGAGGATGGCGGCCTCGAATTGAGCCGTTACGTCGCTTCGGGCATTTTGCTTGCCGCCGTAATTTTGTGCATTCTCGTTTTCCCCCAAAAGCCGGCTGAGGAGGCCCATTAAAATGACAACTTACAGATCGCTTTGCATCGTTTTACTAGTAATTACGGGTTCAGTTCTAAATGCGTTCGCGCAGAAAACGAGCGGGTATCATTTGATCGATGAGATCAAGGTCGGCGGCGAAGGCGGCTGGGACGGTCTGGTTGCCGATCCCGAATCGCACCGCCTGTACGTTTCCCACGCGACGCGCGTAGTAGTCATCGACACCGAAACGGATAAGGTCGTCGGCGAGATCCCGAACACGAACGGCGTCCACTGCATAGCTCTTGCGGAAAAGCTCGGGCGCGGTTTCACTACCAATGGCCGCGATAATACGGTCACGATATTCGATCTTAAGACTTTGAAGGTACTGGGAACGGTTCCGACCGGCAAAAATCCGGATGCTATTTCCTATGATCCCGCGTCGAAGCGGATTTTCGCATTCAATGGCGGTTCGTCGGACGTCACCGTGATCGACGCGGCAGAGGGAAAGGTAGCTGGTACGCTTCCGCTCGGCGGCAAACCGGAATTTTCCGCAGCCGACGGTAAAGGTACTGTGTTTGTAAATCTCGAGGACAAAAGCCAGACGTTGGCGATCGACGCCGAAAAAATGACTGTACGAGCCCGCTGGCCGCTCGCACCCGGTGAAGGGCCGACCGGCCTGGCCCTCGACTCGAAAACAATGCGGCTCTTTAGCTCGTGCGATCAGCGAATGGTGATCTTAGATGCGGTTTCCGGAAAGGTTCTGTCGGATGTTCCAACCGGCAAAGGAACCGATGGTGCAGAGTTCGATCCGCGCGGGCCCTTTGCTTTTGCGTCGAACGGAGAAGGAACGCTAACCGTCGTCCGCGAGGATTCCAAGGACAAGTTCAGCGTGGTCGAGAACGTTCCGACCCGCCGCGGCGCCCGAACAATGGCGATCGATACAAAAACGCAAAAGGTCTATCTACCGACAGCCCAGTTCGGTGAAACTCCGGCCGCGACAACGGCCCAGCCTCGGCCGCGTGCACCAATGATCCCGAACAGCTTTGTGATACTCGTCTACGGACGCTAGAAAGTCCATTGAATTCCCAGGTAACCGATAAATCGGGGATCGTAGTGCCGCCTGATGCTTTTACCGGCTGAGCCGATAAGCGCGGCGTACTTAAACATCTGCAGCCGAAATCCCACGTTACCGACAATATCGCTTTGGCGAAGGAGATAAGCCTCTCCTTCGCCATGGATCTCCGCCAAAACCTCGAGCGACTTGTTCAATTCCCGGCCGACCACTACGCCATATATCATTGCATCGCGTCCGCGTTTGAATCGATAACCGATGTCGCCGTTAATACCGTATTTGCCGACCTGCGTCTGTATCTGGAAAGGCATTAGGAATTCCGGCCCTTTGTCCACGAGGCCTTTGTTCACCGACGAGTTGAAGGTGTTGAATTCCACCTGCGGATACATCGAAAGTGCCACGGGGTGATGCTCTTTTTCGTCCCGAAAACGCCATCGGACGCCGATGTTCACATTTCCCAAACCATTTACACCGGTCTGTCCGTTTTGATGAAGCACGAGCCACGGTATCTCGACTTTTAGCTGATAGTGTTCCGAGAGTCCGTAGTTGATATCCATGAGAGGCGTACCAAACAATCGTCCGTCCGTCGCCCGTTCGACTGTGAACGCCGAATTGATCTCCCAATGCCCTTTCGGTACGGTTTCCGTATCGTCAGTGATCATCGGCGGCCCGCCCTGGGCCCTCGCCGCGGCCGGTGTCAACACAGCGATTGCCAGCAATAATATCAATCCCAGAAGCCGCCCCGCCCCCGATTTGCTCAAATTATTCACTGCTGAATATTACCATCGTTTCGGCCACGGACACGTTTTCAGGGTCGCCCAGACGTTCCGCGATTGACGTAAAGACTCTATCTGCCATCCTAAATTTCTGTAGCACTTTGACTCGGGAATGGGGCCCTGCTGGACCGACAGGCATTTCTGCTGATCGATATCGATCTTATCGGTATTCGATTGGGCCGAGGATGAGAGTGGGGACGGCAAAAGTTTTACAACGATCAAAAGGGGCGTCCAAGGGCCGGTTTATTCTTCCCAATCTCCCTGGCCTTCGCGTTCTACGTGGTAGCCTGAGCCTTGGAGAGATTCGATGACATCCCGGGCATGGGATTCGTCACGGACCTCCAAAAGCAGTTCGATGCCGACACGTCCAAGCGGAGCTAGCCACATCGCACGCCGGTGAAAGACCTCGATAACGTTGGCTCCAGTATCCGCGGTACGGTTGAGAAGTTCGGCTAAGGCACCCGGACGATCGAGAACCAGTAGTTTGAGGATAATATATCGGCCCTGACGCACAAGAACTTGCTGCAGAACGAGGGCGAGCAGGTTAGCGTCGATATTCCCTCCGCAGAGAACGGTACAGACGGTGTCGGTTCTTTTCACTCCGACCTTTTTTGCCAGCAGGGCCGCAACACCGGCCGCTCCCGCACCCTCGACAACCAGATGATTGTTCTGGACGCAATGAAATATCCCTCGGGCGATCTCTTCTTCTGTAACTTCTACGACCTCATCAACGAATTGTTGTATAAGCGGCAGTGTTAGCTCACCCGGGCGCTTAACGGCTATGCCGTCCGCGATGGTCGGCTGATGGTCAGCTTCGACCGGCTCACCGGCTTTCAGGGATTTGTTAACGGAAGCAACATTCGAGGCCTGAACACCGATCACACGAACAGTTGGCATCAGCGCCTTGGCCGCGATAGCTATACCCGAGATTATTCCGCCGCCGCCGATCGGAACGACGATCACGGACGTCTGTGGCAGGTCCTCGGCTATCTCGCAGCCGATAGTTCCCTGCCCTGCAATGACCAGCTCATCGTCGAAAGGATGAACATAAGTGTAGCCGTGCTCCGACTGCAATTCGCGCGAACGTCCGACGGCTTCGTCAAAGGTGGACCCGAACAGTACGACTTCTGCACCCTGAGCCTTGGTGGCAGTGATCTTGGTAAGAGGAGCAAATTCGGGCAGTACGATCGTCGCTTTGATATTGTGAAGCCTCGCGGCTAGTGCAACGCCCTGGGCGTGATTCCCAGCAGAGGCGGCGATCACACCTCGTTTCTTTTCGTCATCGGACAAACGCGAGATCTTGTTGTAGGCTCCGCGAACTTTGAATGAACCGCTTCGCTGCAGGCACTCGGCCTTGAGAAAAGCATCGGCACCGATCTCGGTCGAGAGCTTTTCGTCGGAAAGAATCGGTGTCGGGATGATTATGCCGGCGAGCAGTTCGCGGGCACTCTGAATATCCGGAAGATGGACGGCCATATTAGCGGAAATTATAGCAAAATAACGCCTTGTCGGATAACGGTCGCGTTTATGGCGGAAATAAGTTATATTTGCAGAATCTGATTCTCAAAACCATCCCCTTTCGGAGGAAATGAATGGAACCTTTATTCGGTCTAGGATTCGTCTTCTTGATGATCTTTGCCATAGCTCTACTCGTTGTGGCCTGGAAAACCATTAAGATCGTTCCGCAATCCAGCGTTCTTCTGATCGAGCGGCTTGGGCGATTTCATCGCATCGCCGCCAGTGGTCTGAATATCATCGTCCCGTTTTTCGAGGCTCCGCGAGCGGTGTATTGGACAAACGTCCGCCCCGGCACGACGTTTATCGATTCTCGCGAACAGTTCATCGACCTGCCTCCGCAATCCGTGATCTCGCGCGATAACGTGATGATCACCGTCGATTCTGTCGTCTATTGGCAAATAACCGATCCAGTCAAGGCTACGTATGAAGTAAACGATCTCGTCGGAAGTATCGTGCAGTTGACCTTTACGGGAATGCGTTCGGTCATCGGAAAGCTCGATCTGGATCACACGCTGTCGTCGCGTGATCAGATAAACAACGAGCTGCGACTGATCCTCGATGAGGCAACGGACAAGTGGGGCGTGAAAGTTACCCGTGTCGATATCAAGAACATCACGCCGCCTGAAGACGTTCGGATCACGATGGAAAAACAGATGACCGCCGAACGAAACCGCCGCGCCTTGATCTTGACCGCCGAGGGTGACAAGCAGGCAGCCATTACTCGCGCAGAAGGTGAAAAGCAGGCGGCCATTACTCGTTCTGAAGGTAACAAGCAGTCCGCGATCCTCGATGCGGAAGGTGCCGCATCGGCTCGACTGACATCGGCCTCGGCAGAGGCGTCGGCCATCGCACAGATCTCAGGTGCGATCGGCGATCGCGGTAAGACCGCACAATATCTGATCACTTCGAGGTACGTCGATTCGCTGCGTGACATGGCACGAACACCTAACTCGAAAGTGATCTTTATGCCCACAGAAACATCAGGAGTGCTCTCAAGCGTCGGGGCATTCAAGGAAATTTTTTCAGCCACCGGCGAGACCGAGGAACCGAAGGACCGTCTCCCTCCGTCACCTAGAACGCCGCGTGAATTAGATAAATAAAAAACGAAAGAGGTAATTTTATGAAGATAATTGGTGGACTGATTCTGGTTTGTACGATCGGATTGGCGGCGGCTATCTACGCGTTTGGATTTGCGTCGGCGCCGGCAACGCCGGCCGATGCAGCAAAAGTTAAAAATATGTATGACTTCACAATGAAGAACATCGACGGTGCGGACGTAAGTCTCGGCAAATATAAAAAGAACGTCGTAATGATCGTCAACACCGCCAGCAAATGCGGCTATACTCCGCAGTACGAAGGCTTGGAGAAGATCTATGAGAAATACAAAGACAAAGGCTTCGTGATCCTCGGCTTCCCCGCTAACAATTTCGGTGCCCAGGAACCTGGAACGGAAACGGAGATCAAGGAATTCTGCACGCTGAAATATCACGTCAGTTTCCCGATGTTTTCCAAAATATCGGTCAAGGGCGAAGATCAGCATCCGCTCTACGCCTATCTGACAGGCAAGGAAACCGACCCCCAGTTCGCCGGCGACATCACATGGAATTTCAACAAGTTCCTCGTCGATCGCCAAGGCAACGTCGTCGCTCGTTTCTCGTCAAAAGATACCCCCGAAAGCGATACCGTCACGGCCGCCATCGAGAAGTATCTCGCAGACAAATAGGCAACCTTTTAACTGGATCAAATAAAAAAGGCCGGATCACGGATAAAACCGTGCCGGCTTTTTCTAATGCAGAGGTGTAAACCAGCGAGATGGTCTTTCCCGGAGGGCTACTAGCCACGCCGTTCACGGCGTGGTCGGATCAGCATCACGTACCAAAAGGGCGTTTCAACGTTCTTTGAGTTCTACTGCGCTCGGCGGTTAGTCGCTGATCTGATTCGGCGATCTTTCGGCATTTGTAAGATGTTGCGAATCGATCGGTTCCGAAAAACCCTCGAAGGCATAGTCGAACCTGACGTTGTTGAAAGCATCTGCAACCCTCTCGGAATTCTCAGAACTTATGATGTGACAATCCTTGACCTCGTACTTACCCAGGTAGCCCTCAAACGTCTCTAGCAATTTTGGCCCGGAAATGACGCCACTCTCCTTGATCGTACGAAACAATTTCTTTTTCTCCCGGCTGATCGCGAAAAAATCGGCCGGCGGAAGGATGGTGGGTATGTGCTGGTTCCACGTTGACAGTGTGATCGGCTCGCCTGTTTCCACTCGTTTAGCAAGGAACAATCGCGGCACAAAGCAGTCGTCCCCCAGTTTATTCTGCAGTTCGCGCACAGAAAGATTGTATCGCCAATAGTCGTTCGATTTTTCCATTGGAAAATGAAGCAAGCCAAACTGGTCGAAACGCTCCGAACAAAGTTTGAGATTAGGGATAGACCATTCCTGGTAATATTCCTCAGCGGTCCGTTTTCTCGGATTGTCAGGATCTTCATCGAATTGGGGATCGAGCGCAGAAAGATCAAACTTGGACATCAATCGTTCGACGATCGGAAACGCTTCGAGCGCAAAAAAATTGGGACGGATGAAGTTAATGTTGAAACTAAATCGAGTGTTATCAAATTCGTCGAAGCTTTCGAATCTTGTGATCTCCTCCGGGTCATCACTTTCGGCCTGGATCTCGAACGAAAAATAAACTCCCGTTGCATCGTTCGCATAAAACCACTGCGGAAATTCGCCCTCACGAACGCATCCGTTTGACGTTAGAAAAGCAGCTATCTCCTTTTCTGACACGGCGCTTCCTTTCTTCTTGTAAAAATATAGGTCGAAACTCATAGTTGATTTTTTAGTTTATCCACTTCCTCCCCAGATACGCCTTCACCTCAAGCCGACACCCTCTCGACACATATTCGTGAAAATCAAGAATCGTCATTCCTCGTTTTGGTTATTCTCTTCGTTTTTTTTCTCCAAAAGGAACGATTCATACATTGTCCAGGGATATTTTATGACCTAAGTGGAATGTTGAATCGACAAGTACAAGAAACACTAAAGCGGTGGGTCGCTGCATGTGAGGTCGCTCCGTTTTTCGGTTTAAGGATAAAGCGCCTAATGTTAGATCGGAAAACAACAAATCGTCAATTTGGATCTAATGGATAATTCAAGTTTCGGTTCCGAGTCCCACCTAGTTTCGCCTTACCCTTCAAAAACTTCTTTCCGCTAATACTTGTATATGATACCCTGTTGCATCTACGCCACACCCGGTGTCTTTTTAGCTGTGCCATTGGGGCTTGATCTTTGAAAGGAAAAGTTGTTAGTCGTCAGTGACGATCGCCAGTTCCCATTCTGTCTGTTTCGTCAAGAAATAGGTTTACAACTAAAA
>JBDTXM010000061.1:0-16226 GCA_040006215.1 Acidobacteriota bacterium | reverse complement strand
CACGGGCTATCACTGGCGGACGCACTCAAAACCTATACGATCCTGACGGTTGGCGATGGTGTCGCGGCGGCCATCCCCTCACTCTTCATCTCGGTTGCAGCTGCCGTAATTACGACCCGTTCAGCTACCGAATCAAGCATGGGAGCGGAAATGAGCGGTCAGCTATTGACCAATCCGAGGCCGTTGCTAATAGCCGCCGGGGTGTTAGTATTTCTCGGAATATTACCGGGAATGCCGCATTTTGCCTTTCTGTCGCTCGCTCTTGGCGTGGGCGGGGTTGGCTATCTGTCGGTGCAGCAGGCCAAAAACAGCTCTGTAAAACAGCGTGACGACAAAGCCGCTGAATTGCTCGCCGAGAACGCCAGTCAGCCGGAGAAAATGGAGAGCTTGCTCAAGGTAGACTCGCTTGCACTCGAGGTCGGTTACGGCCTGATCGGCTTGGTCAGCGGCGACGATACGTTCCTGAATCGTATACGCGAGATCCGGCGCCAAGCGGCGACCGAAATGGGCATAATTGTTCCCTCTGTTCATGTTACGGATAATCTCAGATTGCCGCCCCGCGAATACGCGATACTTCTCAAGGGAGAAAAAATAGCCCAAGGTGAGATCCACCCTGAGGGCTATCTAGCGATCGATCCGGGCGTTGTCAGAGAGCAGATAGACGGCATCCAAACTACTGATCCCGCTTTTGGCATGCCCGCCGTTTGGGTTCGCCGCAGTGAGGACCGTGAACGCGCCGTCGCTGCGGGTTACACGGTAGTAGATCCGACCACGATCGTCTGCACGCATCTTGCTGAGATCATAAAGGTTTACGCCAATGAACTGCTTGGACGCCAGGAAACTAAAACACTACTGGACGCTCTTGCCGAAACTCATCCGAAAACCGTCGAAGAGGCCACTCCTAAGGTTTTGTCACTCGGCGAGGTTCAGCGAGTGCTGCAAAATCTGCTTCGCGAAAGAGTTCCGATCCGTGATCTGGCAACCATCCTTGAGGCGATCACCGATGTCGGCGTCGTGACGCGGGATGTCAACTCGTTGACAGAAGCGGCTCGTGTTGCACTTGCGCGAACGATCTGCGGAAGTCTATCGAATGAGAGCGGCGAACTCACGGTATTGACCCTCGATCCGAGGCTTGAAACACAGCTTGCCGAACGCCTCGGGTTGCTTGGTGGGGCCTCACATCAAGTAATTGAACCGGAATTCGGAAAACAGCTTCTCGAAAAGATCGAGACGGCTTGCAGGGCCGCGGTCATGTCGCAGCCAATAGTTTTGTGTTCCTCGATGGTCCGCCCCCATCTTAGAAAGCTAACGGAACGGTTCTTGCCTGAACTGGTCGTGATGGCCCACGGCGAAGTAGCTTCTAACGTGCGGCTCGTGTCAATGGGAATGGTCGGATAGACGGAAAACAGATAGTTAATTGCTCTATGATGAATTTAAAAAAATACCGGGCAACAACGACGCGTGATGCACTCGAATTGGTCAAACAGGACCTCGGTGAGGATGCGTTCGTTGTAGAAACCAAACAGGTCCGAACCCGTGGGTTCCTTGGGCTGCGTTCTAGTACGCAGATCGAGGTAAGCGCGGCTCTCTCACCAGTCAGTGAAAAGATCGCTTCGAAAAAGGCGGCTAAAAAGGGGTTTCCTGCTCACGGTATCTTGAACCTTAGGGATGATTCGCCGGCTCTTCCGAGCTCGACAGATCCCAAACGCGATAGTTTGATGGCTGCCCTAAATGCACGAGCCGATTCTTCCGATCAATTCGAAAAAGCAATTATCGACGAATTCGCGAGACCAAGGATCCAGTCAGTTGAGGTCAGCTCACTGGCACCGCGAATTGTCCATCCGAGGCAAGCGGTGGTCGCGGCGGAGATCAATAGCGACACTACGCTTGACCCACAGGTTGCTGGAGTCAACCCCATCGCCGGAAACGTGAATAGCCGCGAGATCGAACTTCTGCGTGCCGAAATGCGCGACGTTAAATTTTCCCTGGACGCCTTCGCCAAACAACAGCGGTCGACCAATCCTGCTAAAACCGATTTTGAGCTACCTGAATTCTCCGAGATCGCGGATCCGCCTTTCTACGATGTTTTTCTCCAACTGACCGGAAAAGGCGTCTCGGGCGAAATAGCGAGCCAGTTTGTTTCTGAAATCATTCAGCCATATAAAGCCGAACCGATGTTACGTGAGCGGTTGCTTAACGAAACGCTTCTTCGGGGCATCTCGTCAAGGTTGTGCTTCCAGCCCGATGTATTGGCGCAGGATGGACCTTCGATAGTGGCTGTTGTCGGCGCAACTGGCGTGGGTAAAACCACGACGATCGCCAAACTCGCCGCCCGCGTCGCCCTCTATGAGCATCGGCGCGTCGAATTAGTGACGCTCGACACATATCGCATTGCGGCCGTCGAACAGTTAAAAACATACGCCGAGATCATCGGAGCTGGTTGCCATGTCGTGCGTTCCGTCTTTGAACTCGACGCGATAATTCGCCGACTGCCGTCCGACGCAACCATCCTTGTCGACACGACGGGAAGAAGCCCGTTCGACCTGGTCGATCAATTCGAGCTTTCCGACTATCTCCGCCAACGTCCGGAGATCCGCAAATGCCTCGTCATTCAAGCTACGATCAATTCGATCGACTCGTCAGCGGCGATCAAGAAATTCGGTGTCTACGGCGTCGACTGTGTTGCCGTTACAAAACTTGACGAGACATTGCGTCCGGGATCAGTGATCGACGCGATCACTGAGAATGGCCTACCGCTCGCATATCTGTGTACTGGCCAACGCGTCCCGGAAGATCTGCAGGTGGCAACAGCCGACTCACTTACCGAGCGAATTCTTACCTTATAAAACTGGTCTTCCAACTGACCATTCCCACGTTATTCAGGTAAACAAATGATGTACGACCAAGCCGTGACATTGCGAACGATGGTTTCCGCAACGCCTATCAACAGTGTGATCGACACCGATGTTCTCTCTTCGAAACACGGACGATGCATCGCGATAACCGGAGGCAAGGGCGGCGTAGGCAAATCGAACCTCGCTGTAAATCTCGCACTAGAGCTCGGACTTCTAGGTGACACGGTCGGGCTTCTGGACGCCGATTTTGCCTTAGCCAATGCCGATCTGCTCTGCGGGGTCTTGCCGAAATTTCATCTTGGGCATGTGGTGGCTGGACTAAAACGCCTCGAAGAGATAACCATCGAGCTTTCGGAAAATGTTTGTCTTATTCCCGGTGGCAGCGGCGTCGAGGAACTCGCAAATTTCTCGCTTATTTCCAAGCCGAACGCGTTTGCCCAGGTTCGGGCCATGGAACAAGATCTTGATTTTATGTTGATCGATACAGCTGCGGGAATTGCGGAAAACGTCTCAAGCGTACTCGTTTCCGCCTCGGAAGTTATCGTCGTTGTCACACCCGAACCTACCTCCATCGTCGACGCCTACGCAACTATTAAGGTCATTCTCCGTCGTTCCCCGTCAAAGCCCATCTCGATCGTCATAAACAACATCGTTGGTGTGGGTGACGCGGAACAGGTTTTTCAATCGATCAACGCCGCGACCCGCGGCTTTCTGAAATCGGAGGTCGGATTTCTCGGAATGATACCGCATGACATGCGGGTGCAGGAGGCCGTTCGCGAACAGGTCCCCGTGATCCGTTTTGCGCCAGACTCGGCCGCCAGCCGGGCGATACGTCTTATCGCAAAACAACTTCACAAACAGCCCAAGCCGGGCTCCAATTCGTCCCAGATCGGAGCCTTTTGGACACAGTTAGCAAAGGACTGATCTAAGAACGACTTCCCCCATCACAGCCTAATTTTAGAAAATGCTCCCCTATTCGTCACCCACAACCTATCAGAAGCCGACCAGTTTTGGTGCGAACGCTTATTCCGAAGAGGCGCGTGATGCTCTGATCATGGCGCATCTGCCAAAAGTGAAGTTTATCGCCGATCGTATCGCGACAAAGCTGCCGCCTTCGGTCGAGCGTGACGATCTTTACGGCGCGGGAGTCGTGGGATTGATAGATGCGGTTGAGCGGTATGACGCGTCACGCGGCGTGGCTTTCACGACGTTCGCGGAAATGCGAGTTCGCGGAGCAATCCTCGATAACCTGCGGTCGCTCGATTGGGCGTCGAGAACTATGCGGCGGCGCGCACGCGAGCTCCAGAACGCCTCGACACAGTTCGAGCAGGACAAGGGCCGGACAGCAACTGAAATCGAGATTGCCGAACAAATGAATATTTCGATCGCTGAGCTTCGAAAGATCAAGCAGGATATGCGCGGCCTTCGGGTCGGCAACCTTGATGAACGAGACGAAGAAACAGGGCTCAGCATGTCCGATATCGTTTCCGATACAGCGATCTCGCAGCTCGACAAATATGAAGAGAAGGAGCTTCGGAATCGTCTGGCCGCTTCGGTTGGAAGACTGCCCGAACGGGAACGGCAGGTTATCGCCCTCTACTACCTGGAAGAATTGACCATGAAAGAGATTGGTGAGGTGCTCGGCGTCACTGAGTCCCGTGTCTCCCAACTGCGAACTCAGGCCACAACTCGCCTCAAAACTGATCTTAAGAATTCCCAATGAACACTAACGACGAACTATTGACGAACGAAGAGATGTCTGCTCTCCTTCCTGAAGGCGCGATTGGCGAGGCTGCAAAGGAGCGCGAGCGCAGAAAGCGTGTCGTTCCTTACAACTTTCGCCGGCCCGACCGACTTTCCAAGGAGCAGGTGCGTTCCCTGTATCTTCTCCACGATCTTTTCGCTCACGCCCTTTCATCGAGTCTCCCGTTGTTCCTTCGTGCCGTCTCTGAGGTTAATCTGATCTCCGTCGAACAGCAGTCTTATGGAGACTACCTCCGGGGTTTGTCCGATCCGACAACTATCTTTACGGTCACGGCGAATGCTCTGCGCGGCTTGTTTGCTTTCGAGATAAATTCGTCGATCGCCTTTCCGGTTATCGACCGGATGCTTGGGGGTGAAGGAAAAGAGCTGACTGAAAAGCGGCCGGCCACAGACCTTGAACTGAAAGTGCTGGAAGGTTTTCTGACGGTGATCGTCGAAAACTACCGCGAGGTTTGGCGATCGGTGATTGAGTTCGAGACGGAAGTTATCGGCCGCGAGACCAGGCCGCAACTTCTTCAAATCGTTCCGCCTAACGAGATCGTTGCGACCGTTGTTTATCAGGTCCAGATCGGCGATTCGAAGGGATTGATGAGTATTTGCCTGCCTGTCGGAATGCTGGAGCCCGTAATTGCCGATTTCAACAAGTCGTCCTATTCGGCCGACAACACGATCTCACCAGAAGAAACCAACTCGCTCCTCAAAACGGTTTCGCTGGCGTCCTTCCCGCTGACGTCCGAACTGGACAAGGTTCCGGCCGCAGTTTCCGACCTGATGGAGTTGTCAGTCGGAGATGTGATCCGGACAAACCACAGTGTTGAGAAACCAGTGAATATCTGTATCGCCGAGTCGGTCAAATTCGTCGGCAGCCTGGGATCCTGCGATCGAAATCTTGTCGTGCAGGTCACCGATTCGTGTCCGGACGATCCGAAGCGTACCACTACCCAGCGAAACTGAATTTATGCAAGAAAACATGCCCAACAACAATTTGGACAGACTCCTCGACGTTGAGATGAATGTCACCGTTCGTTTCGGACGGACCGAGGTACCCCTTCGCGAGATCGTCCGATTCGGCGTCGGCACGATGATCGAACTCAACCGCTCAGTGGATGAGCCGGTCGACCTTTTGGTTAACAATTCGCCATTCGCACGCGGCGAAGTGGTTGTTATAGACGGCTACTATGGTGTCCGGGTGACTGAGATAGGCTCCCAAGAAGAGAGGACACAGACACTTTTTTCAAGCGTTGATACCGAAAACATCCCGGAGGCGTAAAAGATGAATTCTGAAACTATCACAATGTTGGCTGCCATCGCTTTCGGCATATTTAACCTTGGGTTTTCGCTGATCTGTTACCGAAAGCAGCGGGGACAGCGAGACCTTCTCGAATTTGCGGCGAAGCAGATCGAGGATCTCGAATATGCCCTAGCGAAAAACAAGGAGATCATCGACGCGAACGGCCAACGCGCCACAGAACAGGCACGGCGAATCGCCTGGCTCGAAGCCCGCGTCCGGCAGCCCAAACCCATCGCCGAAGAAATTATCGACGATGCAGCGGTCGCCGAGCCGCAAAGAGTAAATATTACAGAACGCCGCCATCGCGTCATGGCACTCGCCTCTCGCGGGCAGGATGCTGCCACGATCGCGGGAACACTGGGCATAATGCCTGGCGAGGTTGAGCTGATCGTTAGCCTTAATCGAGCCGCAGCGGGGAAATAAATATGAACTACGGACTTTATTCTATTTTTCTTGGAATGCGTTCCCGCCAGAATACGCTTGAGGCGCAGGCAAATAATATCGCCAATGCGTCGACGGCAGGCTTCAAGGCAGAACGCTTGATCTACAGTACCGTGGCCGCCGACAAGCAAGGTTCGGGCGATAAGCAAAGCCTAGTGGTCGGTGTTTCTACATCGAGCGGAGTCGATTTTACGGAAGGCTCGATCCAGCAAACCGGTCGAAGTATGGATGTCGCGATCGATGGCGATGCATTTATTCAGATCCAAACTCCGCGAGGCGTTCGGTTCACTCGGGCCGGAAATCTTAACTTAAATTCAAACGGTCAGCTCACCACCAAAAACAACGACTTGGTTGTCGGCGAAAGCGGGCCTATAACCCTCTCGAAAGAGAGTCAGCTCTCGATAGCCGAGGACGGAAGTCTTTCAACCGATGGAGCGGTCACGGATAAATTGAAGCTGGTCCGGTTTAACAACCCGGCTAGTGCCCTCTCAAAGGAAGGGGATTCGCTGTTCATGCTGACAGGCGCCGAACAACCACAACCGAACGTAAGCTCGAAGGTCGTTCAGGGCTCACTCGAGAACTCGAACATCAATTCGGTCTCGGAAATGGTTTCGATGATAAACAACAATCGCGAATTCGAATCGCTGCAAAAATCGGTGACGCTTTTGATGAGCGACATTGGGCGAAAGATCTCGAGCGATATAGGAAAGTTTTAACGGAGGAATAGAAACATGCCAAACAGAGCATTATTGACAGCTGCAACAGGAATGCAGGTCCAGCAACAAAACGTCGACAATATCGCAAACAACCTTGCGAACGCATCCACTGTCGGATTTAAACGTACCCGACTTGAATTTCAGGACCTCATGTATCAGAACATGCGTTCGGCCGGTGGCGCGTCAAATGCCTCGACACCCCTTCCGGTAGGGCTTCAGATCGGGCTAGGTGCACGATCGATCGCGAGTGAAAAGATCTTTATCCAGGGCGAATTTAAACAAACCGAGAATCCTCTCGATATGGTTATAGAGGGCAGCGGCTTCTTTCAGGTACGGCAATCAAACGGTGATCTCGCCTATACACGGGCAGGCCAATTTCACCTGAACAATCAGGGACAGGTAGTCACGGCAACCGGCGAAACACTTGAACCGGCAATTAGCATACCGACCCAGGCTACATCACTCACGATCGGAACGGATGGAACGGTGTCCGTGACTTTGCCCGGCCAGGCGAACGCTCAGAGTGTTGGTCAGATCCAGCTCGCGATCTTTGCTAACCCGGCGGGATTGGAAGCGCAAGGCGGGAATCTTTTCAAGGAAACCGGAGCCTCCGGACAGGCAACCGTCGGTGCACCGGACGCAAACGGCATCGGGCGCATAAATCAGGGATTTGTAGAAGGATCGAACGTCAATGTCGTTGAGGAATTGGTCAACATGATATCGGCCCAACGGATATACGAGACAAATTCAAAAGTGATCACGACTGCCGACCGCATGCTCGGCACGATTAATCAGGCCGTTTCCTAAGCATTAAATGGCTTAGGCCGCACGTAGGATGAGAAGGCTACCTAAAATTCGTTTCCAGCATTTCATTTTAGCAACGCTTTCTTTAGTGCTATTCAGCTCGGGTACTTCCGCGCAAGCAAATCTGACGATCCGAATTGCGGCCGAAAGCACGCTTAACGGAGAACGAGTAAAACTGGGCGATATATCTCAGATCTCAGGGGACCCGGATGACGTGAAACGCTCATCTGAGATCTCGCTCGGGTTAACGCCGAATATCGGGGCGACACGACAGATCAGCCGTCAAGAAATCACGATGTCACTGATGGCTGCCGGCTTCCCAGCGGCCCACATCGCAACCGACTCGCCGCCTTTGATCTTGATCCGAAGGTTGGGCCAAATGGTCTCCAACGATCAGATCCGCCACGAGATCGAACGGGCGATCGCCGGGCGATTTTCGTCGGATGAGGTCGATGTGAGAATAGCTCGTCTCGACCTGCCCCGTTCCATACAGGTCCCACTCGGAAAGGTCGAGATCCGGGTAAATGTTTCGTCAGTTCAAAATCTTTTTGCGCGGTTTTTTCTGCCCATAGAAATTAGGGTTGACGGTAAAATAGCCCAAGGTTTGGCACCTACCATAGAGATCGAGGCTTTCGCGAACATACTCGTAGCCGCAAGAGATCTTTCGACAAATGGAAAGCTCAATGAAACGGATGTACGCCTTGAAAAGCGACGCCTTGAGAAGCCGATAGAAACGTACACCTTTGACGCCACAAAACTCCACGGCATCCAGTTGATCAAAAATCTGTCGCGCGGAGACGCACTTACCGCGAGCTGCTTTGTTTCGCGTGTGGTGATCAAATACGGCGATCCGGTTCGTCTCGAAGCTCGTTCCGGACCGATAAAGATCATCCTGACGGGCGAGGCCCGCTCAGCCGGCAAGATCGGCGATCGAATTGCAGTGAAAAACATCCAATCGGGCACAATCGTTCAGGCGATCGTCGTGGATGAGGGGATCGCGAAGGTGATCTTATAAAAATTATGAAGTTACGTACCATATTTATTTTAGTCATTCTCTTCTTAACCGTGGCGGGCGTTTCCGCGCAAGGCAAGAAGAAAACCAAAAAAAATCAAAAGAAGGACCAGCCGAACCTATCGGTGGTCCAGCTCAGAGAAACTGCTCCCGTTTCTCCCGTAGTCGAGGGTGAAAAACCGGCCAATGGCTCGCTCTACACCGACGGCACGGTCAACGGCAATCTCTTGCGCGATTTTAAGGCGCGACAGACCGGCGACCTTGTGTTTGTCGATATCGTCGAGACCAGTACCGCAACAGTTGCGTCAAGTGCCGCCCGCAAGCGTGATTCCGGAAACGTCGCTGGGTTGGTGCCCCTATTGAGCGCATTGCCGGTTAACGGTGCCGCAACCGCGGGCTCAGTAGTTAGCGAATTAGGTCAACGCAAATTCGAAGGGAACGGAACCACCGATCGAACAAGTTCGGTTAAGGCCCGTATCACCGCCCGAGTCATCGAAGTGTTGCCGAACGGCGACCTTCGGATCGAGGCTGTCAAGATCGTCAAGATAAACCGCGAGACAGAACAAATCGCGCTTACCGGAACCGTCCGCCAAAATGACCTCGGCAGCAACAATTCGGTCAAGACAACATCGATCGGCGATCTACGAGTGGAATTCAATGGCAAGGGAATTGCATCTGCAGACAATGCACCGGGATGGTTATTCCGGCTTTTCGATAAGGTCTCACCGTTTTAGAAAACGCGCCTTAGGGCACAAAATGCGAAAATACCGCGATCTATTCAGATATTTAGGACTTTTAGGCAAGCGCTCGGCTTGGTTTCCGACCATGCTCGGGCTATTGTTGCTGTTCCTTCCGCTTTCCGCGGACTGTCAGAAACCGGATACGAGCCTTAACGTGCGCGTCAAAGATTTGGCGGATATCGAAGGTGTGCGGTCGAATCAGCTCATCGGCTACGGCCTGGTTGTCGGTCTAAATCGGACGGGTGATCGCGTGCAGCAGAATCTTTATGCGCGGCAGACCGTGCAGAACCTGCTCGAAAGAATGGGCATTTCGACGGACGCCGCCAACCTTAAACCGGAAAACATTGCAACAGTATTAGTTACGGCTACGCTGCCCCCTTTCATTCGTCAGGGTTCAAAGATCGATGTCACGGTGTCGTCCATCGGAGACGCGAGAAGCCTTCAGGGTGGAACGCTGATACTCACGGAACTCAAGGGAATTGACGGGCAGGTCTACGCGGTCGCCCAAGGATCGATCTCGATCGGCGGAATTTCAGCGGGAACTCAAGGTAACTCTGTTGAGATAAATCACCCGACCGTCGGGCGCGTTCCCAATGGAGCCAACGTGGAACGGATCGTTCCAACCCAGCTTGCCGCTAATAACCGCCTAACGGTCGTGCTCCGCAACGAGGATTTTTCTACCGCATCCCGCCTGAACCAGGTTATTGACGCAAAATTTGGATCCGGATCAGCCAAAGCGCTAGACGGACGCAACGTCGAAGTTACTCTCCCCATTAAATACGCGGATGACCGCGTCGGCTTTATCGCTGAACTCGAGAATTTGAGCCTTACACCCGACAAGATCGCCAAGATCATCATTAATGAACGAACCGGCACGATCGTGATGGGGAGCGAGGTTCGAATTGCTGCGGTTGCAATATCACAGGGCGGAGTTACGGTCCGTGTCGGAACCCAATACGACGTTATACAGCCAAACATTCTTTCGCGTACCGGCGATACTGCCATCGTTCCGAATACGAGCGTTGACGTTACTGAGAAAAAGCCGGAATCGGTGATATTGCCAAACGGAGCAACCGTCGATGAGATCGTTCGCGGCCTTCGAACACTCGGGGTTTCGGCCCGCGACATCATAAGTATTTTGCAGGCGATCAAATCCGCCGGAGCGATGAACGCCGATCTCGAAATGCAGTAGTAGGATATCCACAATCTATGAACGTTTCAGCCCTCGAACAAAACAGCCTTAAGACGACGCCCGACAAACCGTCGCCTGAAGCATTGCGCAAAGCGGCAACGCAGTTCGAGGCGGTCCTTTTGATGCAGCTTACGTCGTCTCTTAATAGCACGGCGGGCGACGATGAAGACTCATTATTCGGAAGCGATGGCGGATCGGACCTTTCAAAGCAGATGTTTTCAGAGCAGCTTGCGACCTCGATGGCCCAATCGGGCGGTGTCGGCCTTTCGGACATGATATTGAAACAGTTCGGTGTGGCTGGATCGAAGCCGGGAGCAAACGCCGGTGATCCTCTGTCAAATGTTCTTTCCGCGGTCAAAAGCATCAAAGACGGATCAGTCTACACGAATGCCTCAAATGAGATCATCGGAACGTCCGGCGGCTCTTCGGCCCCAAATTTGAAACAAGGAAAACTATTCTCGGGCGACCCGAACGATGCTGCGATAATTTCAACCTTTGAAGATCAGGCCCGGACAGACGGAGTTGACGAATCCATGCGAAGCCTCGAGCTCGACGGAAGGATCGCTAACACGACCCGTCCCAGGATCGTCCCAAATGTCTCCATCTCGGAAATGCCCGCTTCGACAACGTCGCCGGTCAGTCCTTCGGTCGCATCACACAACGTTGACTACCACTTTCCGGTTGCTGGGCGAATCTCGTCCGGCTTCGGGAATCGCTTTCATCCGATCGATAAGCGCGTGAAATTTCACGCAGGTATCGATATTGCGGTTCCGATGGGAACTCCAGTCGGAGCGGCCGCACAAGGCGTCGTCACGTTTTCGGGCCGCGACGGCGACTACGGAAACCTTGTGATCATTGAACATCCGGACGGACGCGTTACACGATATGGCCATTTGAGTAAGCTCCTCGTGGGGGCAGGCAATCAGGTTGGTGCCGGACAAACGGTTGCTCTATCTGGTTCAACCGGAAAATCGACCGGTCCGCATCTACATTTTGAGGTCCGTGAGAACGGACAAGTTGTTAACCCTATCAAAGTTTTGTCTAATGTTTTGCCATATCTTGCCGAAAGGTAGATTGGAGAAACCTTTTGATAGGGGGAACTACAATGGGAAAGATGAACGTAAACAAGATAGAAAGTGCGACACCGATACGCGTCGAACGACAGAACGATATTAAAGGTCCCGTTCGGGATCAAACGCGTTCTTTAGCTCAACGACGAACGGCAAACGAAGATCGACTGGATCTTTCCAGCCGGGGTTCCGAGGTCGGAAATCTTGTAGAGCAGTTAAAGCAGATGCCTGAAATTCGTCAGAACAAGGTGAATAGCCTACGTGAGCAGGTCGCTGCCGGCACTTATAGGCCATCGAATCAAGATATTGCAAAAGCGATCGTAGAAGATGCGAAAGCGTAGGGTCAAAATGACACGCTAGCGGTGGCCGAGTCAGTTTTGCCGCACAAAATTGTTTTAGATATGCAGGACGATCTCATAAAAAAAATTGCAGGCCTAATGACCGAGCAGACTGCAGGGTATGTGGGTCTGGAATCGCTGACATCCCACCTGATCGCCGCTTTGACCCGCTGCGAGCCCCACAGCATTGAATCGCTGTCGCGAACGGGTGAAACGGAGCTTTTCCGCATGCGTTCGCGGCAACTTGAGATCACTTCTTGTCTGACCAGCTTTGGAGAGATCCGGGCTGGGCAAACTGACCTGCTCCCTTTAACAGCGGACACGAGGGAAAAATTCGAATCGTCAGCAAATGGCTTGCTTGAGGCGGCCCGTAAGTTTGAAAAGGTGGCTCGCCGAGCCGCAAGTCTGGCACATGGTGGTTCGTCCTTTGCCGCCGCCAATATCCAGATGTGTGGTGTACCGCCTACGACATATCGGGCTCCGGTCCTGAAATACAGCAGAGGATAAACAATATGACGATCAACTTTTCTGCATATGAGATCGGACGTCGGGCCTTGAACGCAAGCCAACTCGGCATCAATATAGCCGGGCAAAACATTGCCAACGTCAATACGCCAGGATATTCGCGCCGAGGTGTTCAGTTGGCGGAGTCGGCACAGACAAGTTTTAATGGATTTACCGTCGGTACTGGTGTAACAGTGGCGGGCGTTCAGTCTTTTCGTGACGCTTTCATTCAATCCAGGATCCAAACGGAGACCGGGATCGCTGGCACGCTCACGGCGCGCCGTGACGCATTGGCTCCTGTCGAGTCCGCCCTTCAGGGAAGCGATGGCGGCGGTCTGCAGAATGCCCTTAACAATTTTTTCGGGTCGTTTCGTGATCTCGAGGCGAATCCAAATTCGGTTCCGCTTCGCACCGCTGTCGCGCAAAGCGGTGCGACTCTCGCGAACGTTTTTCAAACAACGCGTAGTCGGCTCGACGATATCAGACATGGCATCGACGGTCAGGTCCGTTCAGCGGTCGATCAAGTAAATGCCCTGTCTCAACGCGTGGCCGATCTGAACGATCAGATCCGGTCCGCAACTTCGGCAGGTGGCGATGCTTCAAGCTTGCAGGACCAACGAGGCGAACTCGTCAATAAACTTTCAGAATTGGCCGGTGTTCACGCCACGAATAACAGCGACGGAACTGTGTCACTGACGATCGGTGAGGGTCGTCCTATAGTGAGCGGCGATCAAGCCTTTACTCTTCAGACGAACGCCGCGCCGCCGCTCGGACTGTCCACGATAACCATCGACGGGCAGCCGGCCGTTTTTAACGAAGGAACGATCGCTGGCCTCCAGACCTCGATCACCGATACGACGACCCAGATCGATACTCTTGATGGACTAGCGGCATCGGTTGTTCAGCGGGTAAACGATCTTCACACTTCGGGAACCGATTTGGACGGAAATGCGGGAACGAACTTTTTCAACAACACAGCACCGATAACCGCGGCCAATATTTCGATCAACGCGGCCATCACGGGCAATCCGAGACTGGTTGTTGCATCGCCGCTCACGCAGCCGGGACAAAGCGGTACGGTCGCGGGACAAATTGCAAATCTTCTCACTGATACCAGTTCGTCCGTCGGAACACATACTGGCTCCTTTACCTCAATATTCGGTTCAATGCTGGCCCAAGCTGGGGAGCATGTTAACGCCGCTGAAAATGGCTTGATGACACAAGCTGCGATCTTGTCGCAAGCGACGGCTCAGCGTGATTCGGTTTCGGGCGTGTCGCTCGATGAGGAAGCAATAAATCTCTTGCAATATCAAAAATCTTTCGAGGCGGCCACCCGCTTCATTAAGGTAGCCGATGAAATGACCCAGATGATCATATCCCTCGGGCAGTAATCACTGATCACAGGTGAAATTACAATGACACTTCGAATAGCAGACATTACGTCCAGTTCCGATTTCGTTTCCCGCATCAATTCACAACGAAGTCGGGTGAGTGTTCTACAGGAACAACTTTCGACTCAAAAACGGATCAATCGCCCTTCCGATGACCCCTCGGGTGCCGAGATGGTGTTGAATTTGAGAACCTCACAAACCGAGATCCATCAGTTTCAGCGGAATGCAGATACTGCCGACCAGAAACTGACGGCAGCAGATGATTCGCTGAACAGCTATCAAGGTATTTTGGAACGTTTGAAAACATTGGCGGCACAGGGTTTAAGCGACACCACGACCCCTGAGGCCCGGAATGCGATCGCGACGGAGATAGATTCACTTCGCTCGCGCATCCTGAATGTTGCAAATGGCAGGAACGGTGATGAATATTTATACGGAGGTACGCGACAGAATTCTCCCCCATTCGATCCAATTGCCGGAACCCCCGCGGCCACACCGACCGGTTCTCAGTTTATTCAGATCGAGCCTGGCGGAAATGCGATCGCAGTCGGAGTTACAGCGGAGTCGGTTTTCAGTGACGCAAGCTCTACTATCTTTGCCGACTTAACCAATGCCGCCGCGGCCTTGCGCGGGACCGGAGATCCGGTTGCCGACAAGGCGGCCCTTCAAAATTTTAATTCACGTCTCGGCACTTACTCAGGCCAGGTTGCAAATGCCCGAGTGATCATCGGAACGAATATGCGGTCGACCGAGATCACCAAAGATGCCTTGAGTAGCAACTTTCTATCCTTGGATCAACGCGCCACCGACATAGAGGGAGCAGATTTCGCCGGAACTGCGGTGGCTCTAACAGATGCTCAGCGGGCGCTGGACGCGACTTTACAGGTGGTTGCACAGGGACGCAAATCCTTGTTTGACTATCTCGGATAATTGTTCGAAACCCCGAAAACTTTCCCCTTCCGTGCCTATCTTCACCCTTTCCTACGGAGAATTATGCCAATGATTACGATAAACGAGCAGGAATATCATTACGATGCAAGTCAGATCCTGAATTTCGCTGAAGGATTGATCGGTTTTCCTGAGATGCGAAGGGCGGTCCTGATCCCGATGGAAGACTTTGCCCCGTTTAGTTGGCTCGCGTCGATCGAAAGCGATAGGCCGCACTTCGTTGTAGTCGATCCGAACGATATCTTTCTTGACTATCAAACGGTGTCGGCAGACCTGACCGATCGCCCCAATATGCGAACGTTGGCAATCGTAAAGATCTCTTCCGATTGGAAAAGAACTACGGTCAATCTTCGGGCTCCGATATTCATCAGTTCCGAAACGAATGATGGGGCCCAGTTGGTACTGAGCGATGGCAAATATGGATTTGAGGAGTCGATACCACAGGAATAAACCTATGCTCGTCCTATCGCGCCGCACCGGCCAAAAAATAGTGATCGGAAACGAGATCGTCATCGAAGTGGTGGCTATCAGCAGCGAAGGCGTACGTCTCGGCATTACGGCTCCCGCCCAAACATCGGTCCACCGCCATGAAGTTTTTGTTGAGATCATGGAAGCGAATAGAGCTGCAGCCGGCTTACTCGATAAGAACGAGCAGTCAGCTCTCCACGACCTTTCCGCACACATTCGCACAAAACAGAAATAATGAGGCGATTTGATTGGACCATCGTATTTGGCGTAGGCGTCGGCATGGCCGCCATCTTAGGCGGCGCATGGTTCGAGAATCTCTATCTCGGGTTTTTGTGGCATCCGACCGCGGCGATGATCGTTTGCGGCGGTACTTTAGGCGCCGTTATCGTTCGACGCGGAGTCGTTGGAATAACAAGCGCAGTCCGTGCAGTATGGAGCCTCCGTTTGATCAGTGCCGACGAAGATGAGCACAGTGCCGAGCGTGCGAAACTTGCCTGGCTTTCCCGAACGGCGCAAAAGAGCGGTATCAAGGCATTTGAGAATTACGCTAACGGTTCGAACGATCTGCTCATAGTTAATGGCCTGATCATGGTCGCCGATTCCGCAAAACACGAACAGATCATGCAAGTTCTGCAGAGGCAGCTCGACGTCGAGGATGATAGAGGGTTGCAGGATTCCGCAACCTTGGAAGC
>JBDTXM010000060.1:0-16528 GCA_040006215.1 Acidobacteriota bacterium | reverse complement strand
AAGGAAAACCGCCGACCCTCAAAAAGTGATGAACGAGTGGTTCAAGTACGAGGGCAGGAAATATCCGAAAGATTACTCAGTGATCTTTTTCCAAGGGTGGGAAACCTACAGTGAGCAGGAGCGGATAGACGCGCTTCGCGACGCGAAAAAGGTTCTCGACCGCAGTTTGCGAAAGCCGGAGCCCCAGAAAAAAGGCCGCTCCTAAAAAGCCTTGAACGCGTCGATGCGACTGTGATACAATGTTGCATCAGCAGAATTCGCTAATTTCGCTCCCATTTGTCTCATGCGATTCATCGTCGAAAAGATCTCGAGCCTCCGTATCAATTGGAACAGTCGTGTTTTGACCGAGGACGACTTTTACCGGCTATGCAAGCGGTTCCGGATAACCGTGCAGGAGATGCCGCTGAGCGTAAGCGGTTTTTATTACTGCATGAAGAAGCGGCACTTTATCGCCGTTGACAGCAAGCTGGACCGGCAGGAAAAGCTCTTCGTGATGTTTCACGAATTCGCGCACTTTCTGATGCATACGCCAGACGCAGGCGTGACGGCAAATTTTCACGGCATCGGTAAAAAGACGCGAAAGGAGTGTGAAGCGGACGCCTTTGCCGCATGTGCTATGGTGCCGAAAACATGGATCGAGAGCCGGACCGAAGAGGAGATCATGGACGAAGGAATCGACCCAGAGATCTTAAAGCAACGGCTGCAGATCTATTCGAGGTTTCGCGTTTGACCTAAACTTGGTATCAAAACAAAAGAAAGCCCGCGGAAATTCCGCGGGCTTTTTTGCACGATGCCGGCCGGAGTTTTACGGCGCCGGGAAGAAGTTGAAATCGGTCAGTTCTTCGTTAACGGTCACGAAGCGCGGCTGATACGTTCCGTATTTGCTCTTAACGGAGACCGTGTAGCTCTGGCCGGCACGGACGCCCGTGAACTGGAAGAACCCGAACGGATTAGTCATTGCGCTCAGCGTGCGGCCCTGCTGATCGACGATGGACACGTGAGCGCCCGGGGCGCCTGTTCCACTTGGCGTGAATACGCGACCGCTGACATTCACATCGGCAGCGTTTGGTGCTAGCTCGCCGGCGGTCCAGTTCGAAAATGCGGTGAGTCCGAGGATAGTGATCGTGTTAGCGGTCGGGTCCACGCAGATAGTTCCTGCACCGGGACAGGGCCCCGAATTGCCGATAAGAGCGGCCGTCGTGCCCCTGACCACGATCGTCCGGTAGAGAGCTTCGTTGCCGCGAACGTCGCCATTCAGATAATTAAATGTCACGTTTGCAGTTAGACTACCGGTTTGCGTCAGCGTCCAGAAACGATTTAATGTCGTCGTATCCTGTAGGACGGGCACGGCCGGTGCGGTCCCGTCGTTCGCTTTCACCTGCAAAGTGGACGGATTTATGGTCAAGGCCGTCACATTTACCGCCACGGGCGAAAAACCGGTGGCAGTGCCGACAGGATAAGTAAACGGCCCCGTGGCCGCGAAGCTCTTAGCAATGTCACCGATGATCGCTCCGCTGGTTCGCGTGATCGATCCAGTTGTGCCGACGGTCAGAACATTGGCGCCGGTGTTGATATTGCCGCCGCTCATGGTAAGCGTGCCGTTGACCGTGGTGCTGCCGGTGAGATTGATGCCGGCCGCGTTGGTCACACCGAGATTTTGATACGATCCTGACGGCACGTTCTGTGTGGACGCGCCGGTGAAATTTACGGTGCCGGTGCCTGTGAACGATCCGCAGGTAAATGTTCCGGCGACGGACATTGTGCCGCTAATAGTGCACGTGCCACTCGCGGCCAGGCTGCCCGGCGACGAGATCGTTAAAGTCCGGCCCGCAGATTCGGTAATATTTCCGACCGAGACCGCCGTCGAGATCGTGGGTTCATTGGTTACGCCGGCCGCGGGAATATTAACGTCATTGGTCGACGCAGGAGTAACGGTCGGCGACCAATTAGCGGGCGTCGTGAACGCTGTACTACTGGCACCGGTCCAGGTCACGGTATTGGTCACTGTCAGCGCGCCGGTAGCAGTCAACCCGGTGCCCGCGTTAGTTGAGGTGACTCCGTTGGTCGTGTTGGTTTTTACGCCGGCAGTCGTAGCGGTAACGCTGACGCTTATTGAGCACGTCCCACTTGCGGCGATCGAACCGCCCGAGAGAGTAATTGTGGTTGCCGCCGCAACGGGCGTAAAAGTTCCCCCGCAGCTATTCGTACCACCCGGTGTCGCGGCGACCTGTGTCCCCAGCGGGAAGTTATCCACGAGCCCCAGACCTGTGATCCCTACGGTATTCGGATTGGTAAAGTTGATCGTAAGCGTCGAATTTCCGTTGTTCTGAAGTACAGTCGTCGGGTTAAAAGCCTTGGTGATCGTTGCCGGACAATTGACGGCGACGGTGACGTTTTGCGTTCCGTTATCGAGAGTCGCTGATTCGGTAGACGATCCGCAGGTTCCATTGTTGGTATAGGTCGAAGCGGCCGAAAGCGACGCAACAGCGGCTGATGCCGGTGCCATTGAGCCGTTGGTCGCACCAAAAGAAACGGACCGGCCGTTCATTACACTCGGGTTGATCGGGCCACCGATGGAGTTAAAGGCGAAAGACGCTGTGATCACCGATGTTCCATTTGGGGCGATCGGCGATGTCGCCGCAGTGGTTACCAGATCAATGCGCGGCGACGACGTGACAGTACCACTTGCGGTCTGGCAGCCTGCGGAGTTTGGCAGGCCATCGCATCCCCACCAGTCGTTGGTCGTAGAAGCGGTGCCGCCTGTTTGCGCGATGCCGGAGCCGGTAGTGGCTGTGTTGGAATTGATGTAATCGAGTGTGGCGTTGAGGGTCCCGGCAGTGACGAGCAAGGCTCCGCCTGTTGTAGCGGTGTTTCCTGTGAGGGAGCTGTTTGTGACGGCAGTTTGACTGCTCCCACCGGTGGTCGCCACGCCTCCGCCGACATCCGCTGAGTTACCGCTTATGGTGCAGCTGTCGATCGTTGCAAGCACAGTCGAGATGTCCTTGACACCGCCGCCCGTTCCGGCAGTTCCCGCCGTGGCAACGTTATTACTGATCGTAACCCCGGAAAAGGTGGTACTTCCCGTCGCACCGGCGTTGAAAACGCCTCCGCCGTCAGCGCTGTCGCCCGTTCCCTGCGCGGTATTGGCGGTAATGGTTCCGCCTGTCATTGAAAATATCTGGTTGCTGAGCCCGGTGATCGCCAGGCCACCGCCATCCGATCCGGACGTATTGTTGTTGATCGAAGTACCGTTGTTAAAGATCACGCTTCCGCCAAAGCTTTGACGTAGGTTCACACCGCCACCTGTCGCGGCGATCAGTGCGACCGACTGATTGCCAGAGATCGTCGTGCTGCTGATGGTCACGTTTTGCTTGTCACCGAAGATATTTATTCCACCGCCGGTCGGGGGGTCGGAAGTGCCCGAGCCGAGGGTCTTGTTGTTCGAGAAAGTGCTCCCAGTTATCTGTACGGACCCGCGAAAGATATTCGTACCGGTGCCGGCGCTGTCAATATTCAGAGCGCCGCCATAACTGTGAGAATTGGCGTTGCTATCGTAAATACAGTTGGTGACTGCGACCACTCCGCCTGGTGCACCGCCTCCCGATAAAAAGATGTCCGTTGCGCCGCCGGTTTCGGTGAAGGCTCCGTTGACGGCGACGTCGTTGCGGGTGAAACGGACGGTAACGTTACTGATCGTCGCAATGATCGTAGTGTGCGTTCCATCCTGGTTGATGCCGAAGGCCTTATCGCCCATATTGCCCGCAAAAGCAGCATTCGTCGAGCCCTGGATGACCGTACTTGCTGCACCGGCACCGGTTACCGTCACGTCATCGTTGACATCGATATCGCCCGAGGCGGAAGTATTCTCGATACCGCCCACATCGGCGATGCTAAGCTGGGCAGTCGTAGCGGGAATGCTAACCGCGTCAGCACCCGCACCCGAATTGGCGGCCACCAGTGCTTCTCTAAGGCTGCAATCGCCGTTGCACGTACCATCGTTGGTGTCAGCGCCCTTTGTGACGGTGAATGTCGATGTCGGAGCGAACATCATGAAGGTCGGTTCGATCTTGCCGTCCTGAAGTACGACGAGACCAGAGTGGCCGTGCATGTTAAGACGCATCGGCAGAACGGCAACGGGTGTGGCGGCGGTGGAGAATCTCGCGACAGAACGCGCGGGCTCATCGGCCTTTTTGAAATCGATCTCGATGTTTCTGCGGCCGGAATTTACGCTGAGGATATCGTAGGAATTTTGAGCTGACGCGAGCATTCCGCGAACTACGGTTTTCCCTGAAATAGCTTTGCCGACGGTTGAGGGAGCGGTCTCGGCGACCGTCCACCCGTCCGACAGATTCGGCTTGACCATTTCGTCGGCCGTGAGCCGGCCCATTCGCGTATCGATCATTCGCTTGCGCAAACCTTTGGCCTCGGCGGGAGAATACGGCACTGTATTGAGTTCGCCGCGCGCCAGAACATTTACGATCCCCGAGTCATCGGCCACGGCAAGTTCCATTCGGTCATCTCGGTCCCAGATAAAATCGCTGACCGAAACGGACGACACGCCAAAGGGCAGATCGATCGGTTCGAGCTTGCCTGCCTTTGCGTCCGCGTGAACACCGTCGGGCCAAGGGTCGATACCGTCGCCGTGCTGAATATATAGGCGTCCGCCGGCGACTACGGCGATATCCTCGGAGCGGTCTTCGTCGAGGCGGCCAGTCGTTATGAACGAAGCTTTGTCGGGCAGGTCAAGGACGGTCGGCTTCTGGTCGGCAATACCGACATTGCCGAAAAATTCGAGAAGCTGCGATCCGTTCGATCCGTTGATCGCGACCACCGGACGGCCGTAAGTGTCAGGCTGCGTTTTTTCCCCCGACACGAACGCAGTGACCTGGCCGGGAAGATCGATCGCCTTTGCGACTCGAAACCCTTCGCCGCTGCCGGAGGCGAGATCGAGCGCATAGCCGCCGAGGGGCGCGGTCAAAATATCTATTTTACCGTCGCGGTCGAAATCACCGGTTGCGATGAAGTCGGGAGCATTATCGAGAGCGATCATGTCGACGCTGTCGAACGGCTCTGGAAACCGCTGGGCGATCTGCTCGCTGATGTCCTGCGGCTCTTTGGGGGCATAGGCGCGCGGGCTGCCGTAATAAACAAGAAGAAATCCGCCTTTGTCCGAAGCGTAGCCGCAGATCAGGTCCGGGAAGCCGTCGCTATTCAGATCGTCAGACGCGAGCGCAAGCGGCCGCGCCGTCGAAAAATCGATTCCTTCGGCGGCGAGACGTGCCGGCAAATTCGCCGTCTCAACGTCCCGTCCGTCCTGGATATTAACGATCCGGGAATTTTCGGGCGCTCGTCGGGCCGTCGCGGCTTCGGCGAAGGCCAGCGTCTCTCTCAGCGATATCGAACGCTTTGCCGCAAAGTACTCATCGGCTTTAGCAGGTGGGCCGAATTTCAAAGCCGCGGCCGCAGCGATGCAGACAATGAAAACGAACAAAATGACGAGCCGGACGTGGGTTTTGGCTGAGAACATGGCGGACTCCTTGTTTGATAAAAACACTTGTCCCTGACAGACAAATGGCTGAAAACACAAAGACACTCGAAACAGCGAGCTTGTTCCGACCCAACAAATATAAGAACGCGTGGGCGTCTGCGCGAAAAAGTTATTACTGCCTCGGCGGAAAGATCCCGGCGAGCGCAATTATAAAATTGATCGTCAAATACGGCTGCAAATTGTTATGCGGCTGATTTCCTCCGGTAAGGGCAAGCGTCGTCGGATTCATCGTCGTATTCGACGTACTCGCAAAAAGCGGCGGCGGGGTGCGTCCACCGAGCGAACTCGACCATGTGCCGGCCGACGGACTCGCCTGTGAACCTGCCAGACTGGAACCCTGAGGCGCGTGGGTGTGCACCGGCATTTCGGTTTGGAGAAGCTGTACACTCTCCTCGCCGGCACTCTCGCCGACGAACCGGTCCGTGAGTCCCGGCCCCTGACCCTGGCCCATCGGAGCACGTCCTCCAAGATTAGGAAGAGCGAAGGTGGTCGTGCCGTTGCCGCCATAATTTGTCCCAAGCAGCGAAAACAGAGCGGTATTCTGCTGTATGGGCATGATCTGGCCCGAGCATATCGCGTATCGAAAGATAGCGAAATTGCCGGCGAACATTTTTATCTCACCTAGAAACTGTTCTGACATATGAGACTCTCCAAAAGATTCAGTTGCGTGACGGGAAAAGGCCTGACAGCGCGATACAGAAATTGACCACCAGATAAGGAGCGAGATTGGGGTGCGGCTGGTTACCGCCGTTCGTACCGATCGCGTTCGGCAGCATCGTCGTATTTGCGGCGGCCGCGTATGAGCCCGGATCCGCCGCCCAAAAATTCCCGGTCGCCGCAGGTACATTGGCGGCGGCGGTTGACGCTACGGGGATGTGATTATGTAACGGCATCTCGCTCTGGAGAAGCTGATGGTTCTCCTCACCGCCGGTCTCGCCGATATTGTAAAAACTCCCAATCGTTGACTGGCCAAAATTTACCGGCACACGGCCGCGAAGGTCCGGCAGAGCAAAGGTCTGGACACCATTACCGCCGTAAGTCGTTCCCAGTATCGAGAAGAGAGCCTGATTTTGCTGGATCGCCAAGAGTTGACCGTTACAAAATGCCCAACCGCGGGGAGGAAAGGTGAAAGCGACAATTCGGATCTCGCCAACATAAGCTTCTGACATAGTTTATTCTCCACGCACCATCTGGCGGTTTTAGTTATTGCGACGGGAAGATTCCAAACAAAGAAATTATGAACGTTATCACGAGGTACGGGTGCATATTGTCGTGAGGCTGGTTGCCTCCTGCACTGGTCGTTGCCGTGGCATTCATCGGCGTGTTCGGCGTCGTATTATAGATAGTCGCCCCGGCCGCGGCCCAGACGGCTCCGGCGGGGCTGCCCAAGGTGCCGGTGCCCGAGTTTGCTCCGGCAATGTGCGTGTGCTGCGGCATCTGATTCGAGTTGAGTGTCACGTTCTCGTTGCCGGCAAATTGGCCGAGAACGTAGTTCGACAGGCCCGGCCCCTGCCCGGCGTGAATCGGCAGCCGTCCGCGAAGGTCGGGAAGCGCAAAGGTTTCCTGCCCATCGCCGCCATACGTGGTCCCGATCAGCGCGAATAACGTGTCATTCTGAGAAATTGCCTGTAGGCTGCCGTCGCAAAACGCCCAGTTCGCCGGGGCGAAGTTTCCAGCGAATATTCTTATTTCGCCTATAAATGGGTCTCCCATAGTTTACCTTCCTGTGTACGTGCGGCCGTTGACGCCGGTCAACGCCTTAGACGAGGCGGTTGATAACCGCCGTATAAGTGGAGCTTTTGCTCGTCTTGCCAAGAAACGTGATAAAAAGATCGAACTTTCCGAGAGCGAAGTGCTCGACCGAATAAGTGTTTTGCGAGAGCGAGCCTTTTGCGGGGCCCTTGAACGTCATAGCGAAGCATTCCTGCTTTGCCGATGTCTGTACGAACTTTTCAGGTTTAGAATCGGTCATGTTCGTAAGGACAAGCGTCGTCGAGCGTCCTGACGTATCACGAAACGTAAAGTCGGTGTTCACATACGGCAGGAATGAACTCCATGTGAGCCGCGAGAGCACGTCTGTCGACAGGGCCGACTTAGGCAGACGGCCCGTAAGGGCCTTTTGACCAACGGCGTCCTGTATCAAAAGGACGGCACCGATCGCCGCCGGTGCTGTCCCGAGGAACTTTCGACGCGAAATACTCATTTTTCATTACCTCCGAAAATGGGGCCGCAGGATCGCGGGAGTGCAGATCGATTCGGTCTGGACAATTAAAAATGCAGCCCGCCGGTTTAGGCCTGAGCCGACAGCATTTTATTAAAAACAGCTTCGTAGTAGAGACCGTCGGTGTCTCGATCAACGGGAACGAGAAAAATATCCATCTCGCCCAGTGTTTTATTCTCAAGATGATAAAGACCTTGGCGCGGATCAAGATCCGCTGGGGCCCTGAACAGAAGCGTAAAGCACTCCTGCGAAGGAGTGGAGAGCTGAACCTTGGTATCAATGAGGGTCAGTTGGATGTTCGGATCATCGCCCATCCGGGCGCCGAAATCGGAGTTCAATTCGGAAAAGAATTGGTCCCTTGTGGGCAGGGCCGAAGGAGAATCCATCATAAAGAGAGAATTAAGATCTAAAAACTTTATGGATACGGTCAACGAGAAAATATCATATCAGAAATGTGAAAAATTGCCAGAAAAAAAACTTGGTTCACTTTTCAGCGGGCGTCCGCTCGAAGACGATGTTTACGCTGTCGTTGGCGACGACTGCGAAGCCCAAATCGTTAAACAGTTTTTGTGACGGATTGAAGGACTCGACACTAACGCGGACGGGGCGAGCCTCTTTAGTCAGGTCCATGATCAGAACAGTTGCGATGCCGTTTCGACGAAATTGGGGAAGGATGGCGATGTCGAGGATCTTTATCAGGTCCCGCCCTCGCTCCACATAGATGCGTCCGGCGGGCTGCCCCTCGAACAGCACTATGTCGTGGGTCGCGGTGGGAAACTCGGCGGTGTAAAAGGCGGTCTGGGCCCCGAGCTGCTGACGGAGAAAAACTTCCTTCTCCGCGTCGTCCCACGGCATCATCGCTACCTCGATCGCGCGGGCAGCGGCGTAGACCTCGAGAAGAAGCTCTCCGTCGTCCGGCGTGACAGCCCGCAGGCTGATCCGTTTGTCGGTGGGTTGAGTCATCCTTCGGCTGCTTCGGGCGTGAACGTCATCTCGTGCATGAGGTCATTCTCGTTTGTAATGCGGAAGCCGAGGCGTTCGTATAGCTGACGCCCAAGCCGATTGGTTTTGTCCACGCGGAGAATGATGGGGCGGCGGCTTTCGGCCGCTTCGGTGATCAGCTCGTTGAGCAATTGAGTGCCGATGCCGCGCCCGCGGTGCTGGGCGAGTACGGCGATATCGATGAGCAGGATGTGACCGGCGTTGCGCGAAGCCATCATGCGCCCCACCGGGCAGTCGCCGGATAGAATTAAATTGTGATCGGCGTCCGGAAATTGTGCGCGATATGAATGCCGCTGGGCGTCGAACTGCATTTTCAAAAATGCGTCGGCCTGCAGAGCATCCCAGCCGAACATCGCGACTTCATCGCTGCGGGTGCTGGCGTAGAGTTCGTAGAGAAAATCGTTGTCGGTTTCGGTTGCCGGCCGGAGCGCGATGGCAGGCGTGGCGAGCATCGCTGACGCGGCGAGCGCCGGGGAATATTCCTGTTGCTCGATGTCGCGGCTAGGGCCGGAGAAGGCGGCGGCCCAGCGATTGGTGTGCTCGTCGAGCGACAGCGTGAATTCGATAGCGGTACAGCCTTTCGATGGCGGCTTAACGCGAAAGATGTTCGGGAGCCAGGATGTCGTCTCGCGGGTGCTGATCGACACGCCGGTGGTCAGCCGCGATCGGACCCAGACGGCGAAGCAATCCACATCATCCGCTTCAACCGCGTCCCACCGCGTCGATAGATTCAACAGCAGCGGTTTTTCGGCGGCGATGCGCAGATCGGTCTCTATCAGGCACGCAGGATCGGTGAGCAACTCGATGTCCTCGCGCCTTTTTAATGCCCGCGGCGAGTGGCGGTTGAGATCGTCGAGAAACGCGAGATCAAAGTCGAGCCCGACGGGAATAGTTTCGGACCGTACCTTCAGGCGGCCCCCGGCGGCATAGAGAGCGACCGTTTCGGGAATGATCGCTCCGCCGTCCTTTAGAAACCGGGCACGCGCGTCGGCGATTACGGCGACAATATTTTCGTCGTAGCCTAGATAGCCGATCGTTTCGCTGACGACGATATCAAACTCTTTTGGCAGTGAAACTTCGAACGAATTGCCGCAGATGACCTCGACGCGATCACTGACGCCGTGCTCGGCCGCGAGCGTTTCTATCACGCCGATCAGCATCCGGTCCATCTCGATGGCTACGACCTTTTTTGCACCAAGCTTTGCGGCGGTGATCGCCCAGATACCGACGCCGGAACCAATGTCCAGCACTACCGAATCCGCCGTCACGTTAAGCCACAAAGCCTCGTAAAACGCACGGTTGCGCACCGCGTCGCGCAGAAGGGTTTCGTGCGTCTTCAACAAGCGATGAGCATGATCAAAAAGTCTGGGGTCGGGATTCAGAAAGAATTAGCTCCTTGGGAAAAAGTGCAGTTTTATTATAACGGTGGACGGAAATAAGAAAAGGACGATGGGCCAAAACCCTATCGTCCCGAAAGTAATCCAGCAATAAAGCCTACTGCTGCGGGTTTGTGCTTTTGGTCTGGTTCCCGGATTTCGCCGGAACGAAATTGTAGATAAGAATGCCGGTTACCTTTACCTGAGGACCGTCAACGAGCGTAGGGGAGAATTTTGCTTTTAAAGCCGCCTTTTCAGCAGCTTCCCGCAGCAGAGGATGGCCAGAAACCGCGGTGGCTGAAATGACGTTACCGCTCTCATCGACCAAAACCTTAACGGAGACAGCACCGCCGGCGTTAACTGATTTTGCCCCCGCGGGATATGCAGGATGCGGTAGCCTAATGGCTTTTCCATTTAATACGCCACCGTTGACCGTCCTGACACGCGCCGGTTTGTCCGAATCACTGCTATCGATCGATTTGTCCGCGACGAAGTCATAAACGATCGTCCCTGTGACCTTTACCGGTATATCGTTTAAATAAGTCGGCCCGAATTGGGCCTGCCGGGCGGCGTTCTCGGCGGCTGTGCGGAGCGATGCACGCATGCGAGACTGGTATTCCTGCTCGACCGTCATGTTTTCTTTTGCCATTTGGTTCGGGTCCGGTCTGGCTACTGCCGATTCGACATTGCCCGCCTCGTCAATGGTCACGTCGACCGACACGGTGCCGCCAACCTTGGCGACCTTGGCGTCGTCCGGGTACATCGGTTTTGGCAGGCTGACGGCCTTGCCGTTCAGGACGCCGCCGTGGATGATCTTGGGTGTGTTCTGCGCGATCACGCTGCCCACGACGAATGCCAAAACGACCAACACAGTCCAGCCAAGCTTAATGCCTTTCATACAACTCCTCTCTAGATCTCGGGTTTTGCGATACAACCAAATTTAGACACCGATATTACTCGATTGTTCCCTGATATTGCCGAATAAACGCGCGCTCGATTTTGATATACCTTTTGGTCAAAATACGGCGAAACGAGGTGTGGCGGCATATGACATAAAACGACAGAAAACCGCAACTTTCCTGATTGCAATAATTAGGTAGATTGGCACGTCTTTTGCTAATTAACGCTGCGAGGGGTTGGTGCCGATAGGCATTGAGGAGGACAGGAAAATGAGGACGATCAAAACCGACGGAAAAGAGTTAATGGCGATCACGAGTTTTTCTCGCCGAATTGAAAATGCAGTTGAAATAATCGAGCGCGAAACCGTAAGGACGGTCGCGATCGAGTCTCCGGCCCCGACCGGTTGGACGCGGCTGCCGCGGCTCGTGATCGAGGACGCGGTCGAGGCCACAAGGGATTTTATAGCGAAGGCTCGTACGGAAGCGAGCGGATCCGCCGTATTGCGCGAGTTGATAGGTACGCGAGTGCAGACGCGATAACGACGCAGCGACGGCGATCGATGGTGAAAGGCAAGACGTTTTGAAGGTCTTGCCTTTTTTAGCGCCAACTCAACGCCCGCAGCATTTACATTTTTTGCCGGTGCCGACGAGGTCGAGTGCAGCAAACCGCTCTTCGTTCTCGGCACGGATCGGATCGCGATCCATCGAATCGAAGTAATCATTGATCGCCTCGACCACGGTAAGTTTTTCGAGGTTTGGCAAATTCAAGAAGCCGTGAAATACGACGGCGGCGTCATCGGTCATAAGGGTCGTCTCCTGTTTTTGATCACTTTAGCAAAGTTGTCTTGATTGTATAGAACATCGTATTGACCTATCATTGGCCAATGACCACTGATGAATTTCGTGCCCTGGCTCTGAGCTTCCCGGAGACCGAGGAGAGCTCGCATATGGACCATCCGGATTTCCGCGTGGGCGGCAAGATCTTTGCTACGATCGCGCCGGACGGGATGCACGGAATGGCCAAGCTGACGCCCGATCAGCAAGAGGTGATCGTGCGTGTCGCGCCGAAGGTGTTTGAGCCTGCGAGCGGTGCGTGGGGCCGCAAGGGTTCGACCATGATCGACATTGCCGCTGCCGACGACGAGGACGTCCGCCACGCACTGAGCGCCGCCTGGCGCAACACCGCCGCGAAAAAGATCCTCGAGAAATACGAGCTTTAGTCGCCGCACCGCATCAACCGCATCGCCCGCATCACCCGCGTCGGCCGCATCAGGATCCACTCCCAAAACGATCCCTCAGATCTCCTTTTCAAGTTGATCGATCCACTGCCTGAACGAGTCTTCATATACCAGCCAACCGATGTGCGCATGAGGCCGAGAACCCGCAGTTTCAAAGACGCCTTGCTCGCACATGTTGTTGAGAGTACGTCTACTTAACGGCGGAACGATCAGGCGACGCCGCTTGATGATCCGCTCTATCTCCATGAGGCGTAATTTCGGCCTCGTAACAGTATCCAACGTTTGTACCTTTTGTTTCATATTTGATCTAACCTCTTTTTCCGCAATATTTGCGTCTTGACTTGGAATATCGTGCATATCTGGATCCCTCATCTGGCATATCTGGAAAACCACCGCATATCTAGAATGTTAAGAATAGATAGAAAATCGTGCATATCTGGAAAGTTGGTATCACACTTTCGATTTCACCTGAGTTAGCCTGATCGTGTCGGCGGGGATGACGGTCAAAACGGCAGAAGCCGAATGGCTGAATCGTCCGACCGTTAAAGAGTATCAAACATTCTAGAATGTTGCAAGGATGCAACGTTATGCGAGGGATAAAAATGGCATTCGATGAAACAGCCAAGAAAAAGGCTTTGGCGATAGTGAGAATTTTCGAGACGGGCAAGGCCGCGGGCGACTATGCGGCAGTGGCCGTGCTCGATGACGGGGCCGGTGTCTCGTATGGGATCAATCAATTTACGCACCGGTCGGGGTCGCTGCTTCGCGTGGTCGAGAGATATCTCGCGAGCGGGTCGAACGTCGGGAGCGCTGCGCTCCGATCGGCGATGAGCGACCTGAGGCTGACGACACCTGCCGCGATCAAGCGGCTGAGCGCGAACAGCGCATTTCGTACCGCTCTCAAGGCGGCTGCGGCCACGCCCGAGATGCGCGCTGCGCAGGACGCGGTCGCCGAGGAGCTTTATCTCAAGCCGGCGATCGAGGCTTGCGAGGAGATGGGGTTCGCCGAGCCGCTGTCTCTCGCAGTGGTCTATGACTCGGTCAACCACGGAGGTTGGGAGAAGATCCGCGATCTTACCGGAGGCGTAGCCTCCTCGTTAGGTAAAGGGAGTCCGCCGGAAAGGCAGAGCCTTTCCGCTCATCGTGGCGGCAAGCCGCAGGAAGCCTCCTCGACCTCCTCTACCGAAGGCCAAAGCCTTTCCGCTCATCGTGGCGGCAAGCCGCGGGAAACGGACGATGCAAGGCTAGGCAAGCCGCAGGAATCGGACGACGCGGGCGCAGCGATAGAGAGGGCGTGGATCACGACCTACGTCCGCAAGCGCGACGCGTGGCTGGCATCGGTCAAGCGTCTGGCGGCGACGCGCTACCGCACGCGATTTTTTCTAAACCAGATCGCCGTCTGGAACTGGAGCCTTCGACTGCCGCTTCGCGTCCAGGGCGTGCCTGTAACAGACGAGTCGATAAAAGTTTCGGCGGTTGGGCCCGCAACAAAACCCCCAATAGGTCCGGGCGCGAAAGCGGACGGAGCCAATCAAATTCCGCAGCAACCCTCCACGATCACCCACCCTTCACGAGAGGTGGTTCCGACAGAGGCCCAACCGCCGGATCAGTCGGGGAGTTGTCTGGATAAGGCGGAAGAGGGGATCAACGCGGTGGCGGCAAAGTTTGACCGGGTGGAATCGATGATCGAATCGGTCGTGGTGCGAAAGGACGCGGCAAAGTCGCTGTGGACGACGGTCGCGGGAACGGCGACGCAGGCCGTGTGGGCTTTGTTCGGATTGATCGCGGGCGTTCCGCGAGTGGTGTGGCTGGTGGTTGCGGTGATCGCGGGAGCGTTAATGCTCGGGTACCTGTATCGCCAGATCGCGTTGGGGAAGATGAGGGAGATGAGAAGTGAGAAATGAGAGGTAGGCGAGAGCTTTGTTTTGGACCTTTGGCGAGCGATCAAGGCGAAACTGATCTCCCGCAAAGTCGCGGAGTCGCAAAGGTAGAAAAAGGAAAGAGAAGAGTGAGTTATGCATGATCTGAAAAATATTTTATTGGCGTGGGTGAGTTCGGTGTCGGCGGTTTTTACGGCGATCGAGGGACGCGAGGTTATCACGATAGTTTCGGCGATCGTTTTGCCGGCAGTGTTTTTCGCGGTGGGTAAAGCCGTGGATGTGGCGGTGCAGTTTTATTTTCGGCTTCGGGAGGAGAGGAAAAAGAGCGGAGGCACAGCCTCCCAAATTCAAATAGTCGGCGACGGAAAGACAAGCCTTTTCGCTCATCGCGGCGGCAAGCCGCAAGGAAAGAAAGCATGAATTTGAAGATGAAGATCGGATTAGTGGGGGCGAGTGTTTTCGTGATCGCGATATTGGGAAGCTGGGCGTGGTCCAGCCATAAAACGGCCACGCTCGAACGGGCGGTGGAATCGGCAAAGGCCCGGGCGGATGCAAAAACGAAGGCTGCGGACGAGATGGAAAAACAGTCGGCTGTCTACGCAGCCAAGACGGGATACCTGGAACAAAAACTCGCCGAGATACAGGCGATAGCGAGGAAACAAGATGAACAACTGGAAAAGATCAATGTGGATACCAACGCTGCTCGGACTAGTGCTGGGCGTGCACGCAGCGTTCGGGCAATCGCCTCAACCGCAGACGACCTCTGCGCAAAGCTCGCCGAGGTCGGGCACGGATGTCAGTAGGCAGAAGGCGGAAGGCAGCCGGCAGTCGACAGACCTGATCGGAGCTTGCGCGGCGGCGGTTGAGGACCTTCGGGCGACGCGGGAATTGGCGGCGAGTTTAGAGACGGAGAATGCGGCGTTGAAGAAACAGCTTGATACTGCAACGCAGTCGATCGATCTGCTGACGGAACTCGACGTAACGCGGAAGAGCGAGACGGATGCTTTGCGGGAGACGGTCGCGGCGAAAACGCAAGCGATCGCCGCCAAGGATTCCGTGATCGAGTCGCAGGACAAATTGATCTCGGCGCTCAAAAGTAAAAAGTCGTCGCCGTGGAAGCGACTCGGCGATGTGCTCATCGGTGTCGGGATCGCGGCGGTGCTGAGGTGAGGCGGTCTTGAGCTCCGGCGGAGCTCGGAACATATTTCATGACCGTTGCTACAAACATGCCGCTCCTAACGGACCTCGGAAAATATTTCATGACCGTTGTTACAAACATGCCGCTCCTAACGGACCTCGGAAAATATTTGCGTGACAGGCCAGGGATCGAAGGATCGATCGGCTCCGTAGGAGCCAAATGTTTGTAGCAACGGGCACATGTATAAAGATCCGAGCCCCTTTAGGGGCGACAGATTCGATAGTACTGCGCTCTACGGAGCTATGGCGAGATCTTTTGAATGGTTATTGGCCCAAAGCGGCGGAAGGAATCAGGAAATTGTTCACATATCTTCACGCTAAAGCGAGGGGCAATTGAGGAAAAAAAAATGGGAAAGAGAGTAATGAAAAAGAAAAGAATACCGTGGAACAAATCTATTTCACCGAAGGCGGCGGCGAAGCTGCCGAACACGGTGCGTGAGCTGAGCGAGGAGGAGATCGCCGAGGCGAAAGACCTTTATTTTTCCAGGATGTCGGACTCGCGGGTTGTAAAGACCATGCGAATGAACGGCTGGGAGGATTTTTGCTCGAGTGAGCTCGTCGGAAATCATCAAGCGGGAATGAAGGGTTTGGCTCCGGGCCTCGGTTGGAGTGCGGAACGGGCCGCTATCGAGAGCCGGCTCAGAGAAGAGGAGACGATCGCGGATCCCGGCACGGCAGCAGAGCCGCGGAGAAACGTGTCTTTGAAAATAGCGTTTCCCGACTGGTTGAAAGTGCAGGAGCGGAACTGGGATTGGGAATGGAAATATCAAAAAATGATCTATGCGGCGCTTGAGAAATTCGATTTTAAGAAGGCGCAGCGTCTGATGATCTTTCTGCCGCCGCGGCATGGCAAGAGCGAGCTTGTAACGGTGAGGTATGTTTCCTGGCTGTTGCTGCGACGCCCGGAGCTGCGGGTCGTGATCGGGAGCTATAACCAGAAATTGGCCAACCGGTTCTCACGGCGAATTAGACGGATCTATCTAGAGCAATTAGGGACGGCCGCCGAAATACCGAAAGGCGGATTGCTCAAAACGGCGGACGACTGGGAAACAGCTGCCGGAGGCGGCGTGAAAGCGGTCGGCGTGGGTGCTGGCATCACCGGATTTGGTGCAGACCTGATAATCATCGACGACCCGATCAAGAGCCGGGCCGAGGCTAACAGCGACA
>JBDTXM010000059.1:0-16817 GCA_040006215.1 Acidobacteriota bacterium | reverse complement strand
AACAATCTAAACAAAAATATATCGGTACTCAGGCAAGTTCTCGGGGAAAAACCGGCACCTCGCTGATATGAGACTGAAAGTCTAATCTCGTGTTCATTTCGCGCAGATGGGCAATATTGTGATCGGGTTCCCGTCTCTGCTGAATTGACGAAAACTATAGCCCACTAGGTGTTCGTGGGGGAATAATGCAGTGATAAACGTTAAAAACGTATAACGTAAAGTACCTAAATAAAATGAGATTATCGTCCAATAGGTGAACGGTCGGGTGAGTAGCTAATAAAACGCGTGACGGCACACCTCTTAACATATCGATTCTATTAGTACACCCGGCAAGATTCGAACTTGCGACCCTCTGATTCGAAGTCAAAGGCTTGGTGAGCGGAGTCCCGTGATAACGCTTCTCCCCGACGTGTGATTACAAATAAGTTTTTGGCGTTTTCCACTGAATGTCACTGAGTGTCACAGGCCCACTGTTACTGGGGCTTCTTGAATTTCCGGTCACCCGGAATCACTCCAGAAGTGCAGGGGGAATTTGTTGCACAAATATCGCAGGTCGGAGCCGTTGGTATCCCTCCTTCGGGCATTATCTGAGGCGTTCCGCGAGCCAGTCGGTTACTATCTTGACTACGTCGGCGCGCATCATGACCGGAGGCGGAAGATTCTTATAATTACCTGGAAAGCCATTGCTGTCTTCCACAAAAAGGTGATTTAGGCCCGGAATCACTTTCGCAGTCACGTCCTTATTGCCGCCGGCCTTGAAAGCAGCTTCTTCAAGGGCGACCTGAGCCGGCGCAGCCTGCTGATCGTTCGAGCCTGTGAGGATTAACACCGGTGTTTTCACCTGCCTCATCGTTGCGGCCGGATCGTGGGTAAGGAAAAATTTCAACCACGGATCAGCCGCCATCATCCCGTCGATCTTCGCTGGGATCTCCGCGATGCGAGCTTCTCGCTCAGCGGGCGTGAGCTTGGCGTCGTGCTCAATGAGATTCTTCATCTGGAACTGAAGGGCACTTCGTGCGGGTTCAGCAACTCCGGCAAGGAGAACGATCGCCCGCAACTTCGGTTCCTTTACGGCTACCATCGGTGTAATCACCGCACCTTCGCTGTGGCCAAGCACTCCGAGACGGTCAGCACGTATTTCAGGCCGCGTTCGCAAGTAGGCTAACCCCGCTCTGGCGTCCTCTCCGAAATCTTCGCTGGTCGATCCTTTGAATGTTCCGCCGGAGCCACCCATTCCGCGATCATCCATGCGAAGAGTCGCGATGCCGTTTCGAGCGAGGTAATCTGCTATCTGACGAAAGGGCTTGTATCCCACCAGCCCGATCTCGCTGTCGCGATTTTCCTGTCCCGAGCCTGTAATGGTGACTATTGCCCCGACAGGTCTTGCCTTGCTGGCGCCTTTCGGAAGAGTCAGCGTGCCCGCGAGCGAAAAGCCGCCTGGTGTTTTTATCGACACCTCTTCGGCCGTATACGGCGCGTCGGCGGGTGCTGAATAATCAGGCGGCGGTGCTTTCGGAGTCGCTACAACGGTTGCAGACTGTTCGCCTCGTTTCAGCGTAAGCGGTATCGACTGGCCGCCCTGCATGAAAGTGCCGACAAGTTCCGTGCGTTCTTTGCTCAAAACCCCGTTGAAAACGATACCGGCAGGTTTGCTTTCGAATGTCACGTCGTCATCTTTAAGGCTGACCGTGTCAAGCGGGATCGTGGCTTCCTGATCCACGCTTTCAAGTTTCCCGGCGAGAGTTCCCGTTTCCGACTTAGTGAAGGTAACTACCAAGCGTAGCTTCGTCCCGCCCGCATCGAGCGTGCCGTTCCACGTACCTTCAATTCCTTTCGCCTTTGTTTGCCCGAAGAGCTGAGCCGTAAGAACGGCCAACGCCAGAATTATCAAAAAAACATTTTTCATGATCATCTCCAAACTCACATTTCCGCGTTGTTTTATTGAGGAACAAGCACCTTCTTGATCCGCACGACAGATCGACGTAATCCTTCTTCACTCGCGGCATTCCATACTTTAATTCAGGATATCTAAACGTAACTTTGGCATAATGCACCATCTGTTGCAAATATCCACGATTTCTTATTGACATTGCGTTAATAGTAGCTGTATATTGCTCGTGAAAATCACAATTGCACCGAGTGTTGCACGCATTTCCGCTCCCCATTCTATCTTGGCATCCGATAGGTGTCTGTCCTGGATGTAGATGAACAAATAGTTTTTCGATAGACACGGAGAACGTCTTGCAAACGGAATACGACCCTTTTGAAGTCAAAGGTTCTTGAATTTTCAGAGTTATTTATAAGGCCGGGTTGAGATTCAAACTTCATCCAGCCAGCTGAGACTCTCCTATGGGAAAGAATAGGCAGTTACAAAATGTTGGGAGCAACGGAAGTAAGCGATCTGGAGCTGCGAATGTAGTTGGGAATATCCCGGATCGTGAGGCAACCCAAAATGTCGCGGACGCTCAAACAAAACTTGAAACCCGATTTCTAGACGCCCAAACGAGTTTAAGTCCCAGTCGACAGCGATTATTGAGCCAGATCCTGGCTGAGGCAGACGAGACGTTTTACCTTTCATCCCGTGAAATGGGGCGGCGCTACGGGGTTGATACGGCTACGATCGTTCGCACGATCCAGGTGATGGGGTATAGGAAATTCGCAGACTTTGCTCACGATCTGCGAAATCACTTCGTTACGCAGATCACACCGTACGCTTCAATGCGGGAGGCGACGCAAAAGCACCGAAGTGTCGCCGATTACGTCAACAACAGCATTGACAAAGACCGGGAGAATTTAAGTGAGCTCAAATCGAGTTTGGATGTCAATAAGGTCATCGAGTTGGCGAAGCAAATTCTTGGAACACGACGGATCGTCATTGTCGGTATAGATTTTGCCGCGTCTCTGGCCATTTCCTTTGCGTATGGGTTAGTACGATTAGGCTGCGATGCGGAAGCGCCAACGGGAACGAGCGGCTCCGTCCAAAATAAGATCAGTGTCATGACCGAAAGAGATCTTTTTGTCGGCATCAGTTTTGGAAAATGTTTACGTGAAACCGTCGAGGCGGTTCAGCGAGCGAAGCAGCGTAACGTGCCGACCTTTGGCATTACAGACAGTGATAAGACGCCGATCGCAAGTCTTTGCGATCAGTACATCACGGCATCGACCGAGCGTGCATCATTCATAGATTCTTACGTCGCTCCCGTCGCTGCGATCAATGCAATTTTGGTCGCCTGCGCTCACAGCCGACCCAAGCGTGCTCTCAAGCTACTCGAAAAATTCGATAGGGAATCTTCGTCGGGCGACCGCTGGTACCGCAGCAATGTCCAAGCCGACCGACGGGACGGCTGAAAGCTATTTAATTCGAACATGGGCGGACAATTCCCACGGGTCCAGGTTTACTAAATATTCGATCTTGTAGAGGTGAAAGGAAAACAATGCGAAAGATCAACTACGTTATCAGCTCTTGCGTCTTGTTCATACTGATCGGTTTTTCGTTCAGTGCGAATGGACAGACAATCACTTCAACCATAGAAGGAACCGTCACGGACCCGAATGGCGCGGTTGTCGCCGGTGCGACCGTCAAGGCTACCGGAACCACCGTCGCCATCGAACGCAGCACGGTTACGGACAGCGAAGGGTTTTACCGCTTGACGGCTCTACCAGCGGGCAGCTATGCCATCGATATTTCCCAGGCCGGATTTGCACCGGTCAAATATAAGATCGAACTAACGCTCAATCGAGTAGCGAAATTTGACACCCAGCTTCAGGTTGGCGGGGGAGCGGGCGACGTGGTAACGGTGACGAATGAATTGCCTCTTATCGAGCCGACCGCATCGAGTTCCGGCCAAACGATCACCCCGAGACAGATACAGGATCTACCTGTCAACGGCCGCGAATATCTGGACCTGCTTCAACTCGTTCCCGGCGTTGCTATCAACCGGCAATCGACGGGAGACAATGCGAACCCCGTACTAGGCGAACGAAGCGGCAACAATAATTTCTTTATTGATGGACAGCCAAATAAAGACACGGTGAGCGGCGGAGCCGCCGCACAGTTCAATCAGGAAACGATCGCCGAATTTCAGGTGATCACGACAGGTTTCAAGGCGGAGTTCGGCCAAGCGTCAGGAGCCGTGATAAACGTTATCACCAAGAGCGGCGGCAATTCGTTTCACGGTATAGGATCGATATTCCACAGAAACGAATTTTTCGATTCCTCTAATTCGCTGGATCCGGCACAAACTGAACCCCCTCACCTGCGGAGATTCGATTACAGCATTGCCGGCGGCGGCCCCGTAATTAAGGATAGAGTCTTCTTTTTTGGCTCATCTGAACGGATCCAGGAAGATCGAGAGCTCGTTTTTAAGTATCCCGACTTGGGCACATCGGCGGCAGCGGCGACAGTGCTCCAACTTTTTCACCGGCAGGAAGATCCGATCAATATACCGGAGCGAAGCCGCGCAACACGAAATTTCTTTAAACTCAATGAGCAATTTGGACGCCATCAATTGTCTCAAGAGGTAAATTATACAAACGAATATGATCGAGCTACCGGAGATGGGGCGTTGCCGTCAACTCGGACGACGACCAGCGGACGCAATTTACTCCTTGGCGTCGGCGATACATTTCTGCTTGGTGATCAGGGCGATCCGTGGATAATCACGCTGCGTGGGTCCTATCGCGGAGATCCATCCGACACCCAACCGGCCCATTCGGAGTTTACGGGAGTTACATCATTGAGCGCCTTTCCCGCGCAACAGATCTGTCCGCCGACATGCGGATTTTTTACAACCTTGCCAGTTATTACCTTTGGAAATGCAACAACATATACGCAGCTAGATCAGAAATATACCTCCTTGGCCGCCAACGTAAACAAATTGTTTGGCGATCATGACCTGAAATTTGGCTGGCAATTTTTGCGAACCAAAGTTGACGGAGCCGATTCCCAAACATTGACCAACCAGCTCTTTGCCACCATCGACGATTACATCAATTATGGCCCGGTGAACAGTGGCATATTTCTGCTTTTGGTTGCGGGAGCTCCAACACCCCAAGCGAACGAGATCCATTTGAAGAACAGTTATAACGGTTTATATGTTCAGGACGACTGGAAGATCAGAAAGAATCTGACGGTCAATCTTGGAATTAGATACGACAATGATTCCAGGTTTGATGCGAAGAAGAACTTTTCACCTCGACTCGGCGTTGCGTGGGCGATAACACCAAAGACCGTTCTTCGCTCGAATTTCGGAGTATTTTACGATCAATTTCGACTGGGACTTGTTGAACAGATCCCTGCTTTCGGCGGTAGTGATAGAAGAATTGGGCAATCTCTCTATTTTCCACGTGGATTTTATGGATCGCCCAGCCTCATCTCCAGTCTGGCGTTCGCATCTGGGCTTCCCGGCCCATGTATCTCAAATAATCTGACCGATGCGCAGATCGCGGCAATGGGAACGACCTGTCCCTTCGGAGGTCCAATTGTTGGAGTCGACCGGCTGAATAATGTAGTAGCAGTGGGTCATGCACCTATTCCAGCAAATGCCGTTATTAACATAAGCAACGTTCAAGCTTTGACAGGTCTGAGCCCCGCTCAATACTTAACGCAAGCGGCAGCGGCGATCGGCCAACCAAACGGATATTTTGAATGGGGTCAGTTCGGCGCGTTGGATAATCCAGTCATCCCGGCACAAACTCAGCCGACGTCGGTCGACTCAACATTTAAGATCCCACACACCCTTGGGTTTAGCGTCGGCGTCCAGCGAGAGTTGACGAAGGATATGGTGATCTCGGCAGACTATTATCATCGCGAGATCCGCGATCTCTTAGGCGTTAGACTTAGCAACCTTGCGTTTAGATCGCGCGTGGACCGTATCGGCCGCAGTTTTGACGCACCGAATACGACCGGCGAAATACGTACTTTTGGCCCTTTCTTTAAGGGTCGTTATGACGGATTGGTGATCGCCTTTAATAAGAGACTGAGCAATCACTATACGCTCGGGGCTAATTATACCTATTCCAAAGCGACTGATAATTCGCTCGGCATATTTACGACTGGAACCGATCAATTCATTGGAATCGCTCCGGTGGTTACGGAACCATGCGCAGCTTCGAACCCGGGCTGTACGCGGCAGACCAACGCGAATGGATCATTTGTAAGCAGAAACGGAAATTTCGTAGCTCAGGCGGGAACGTTCGTAAATGGTCCGGATCTCGATAAAGGGCCGTCGAGCCTCGCCTTAGATCATATCTTTCAGGTCAACGGTGCTGTCAATCTGCCGTGGAAGTTTCAGATCAGCGGTATTTTCCGCGCTCAAAGTGGCTTTCACTTTAGCCGCTTCGATGAATTGTCGAGAGACCCCGACGGCAACGGCAATTTCAACGGCATTGACTTTACGGCCGGACGAAATGCTTTTACAGCACCGCCGTATGTTGATTTTGACATGAGATTCGCAAAGAGCTTCGTCATTCGCGAACACGTCAAGATTCAGGTTCTACTGGAGTTTTTCAATGTGCTAAACCGCCAGAATCCTCGACAGATACAAAATCGAACAACGGTCACTGATCCGGTTTTTGGTCAGGCGGGGCAGGTGCTGCCTGGACGTGAAGGCCAGGTAGGTTTCAGGATCGAATTTTGATCGACCGCCATTGCCGGAATTATCAGCTTTAGAAGTTGGGGTCCCAGTAGAATGACTGGGCCCAAGCGAAAGCTCTTCCGAATATTACAAAACATATTATGCGACAGCTATTTTTTGCCCTGACAATTTTCGGATGTTTTGCAGTTTTGGCGGCGGGACAGGGGACGCGAATGCTGCGTCATCCCGCTGTAAGCCGCGACCTCGTGGCCTTTGCGTATGCGGGCGACATTTGGACCGTCTCGCGGAATGGCGGACGGGCTACACGTCTGACCGCGACACCCCAGGTCGAGAGCGAACCATACTTTTCACCTGATGGAACCAAGATCGCGTTTACTGCGACGTTCGGTGGAAATACCGACGTCTATTTTGTACCGTCATCAGGCGGAGACGCGAAACGCCTGACCTATAGTCCCGTCGAAGATCATGTGCGCGGATGGACGCCCGATGGTCAAAGGATATTGTTTTCGTCCGTTAGCGGCGACGCTCCGCTCGAATCACACTGGCGGCTTTGGACGATCAGCGTAAACGGTGGAATGCCGGAACCTCTTCAGTTGGCGCGCGCTTTTACCGGCTCATACTCATCAGATGGCCAACGGCTCGCTTATGAGGAATTTTCTACGACAATGTTTCCACCGTGGCAAGATGCGAGCTTCTGGCGGCATTATAGGGGCGGGCGGACTCATCCTATATCGGTAATCAATTTAACAGACAATTCGATCACGAAACTGCCATGGATCGACAGCAACGACAACTCGCCGATGTGGGTCGGCAACACGATCTATTTCATATCCGACCGAAATTTCACCGCAAACCTATTCAGCTACGATCTCGTCAGCAAACAGGTCAAACAGCTTACCGTCCACGATGACTTTGACATTATGTCAGCATCTGGTGGGCCTGACGCGGTGGTATATGAGCAGGCAGGTTACATCCATCTGGTCGATGCTAAAACGGGAAGATCGAAGCAGCTCAACATCGAGGTGACCGGCGATTTTCCATGGGCGCAACCGCAGTTTAAAAAGGTAAGCAGCATGATCAGAAGCGCTGCTCTTTCCCCTAGTGGTGTTCGAGTTGCTGTCGAGGCGCGAGGCGATATATTCACCGTTCCGTCGGACAAAGGCGACTATCGCAATCTTACGAATAGCTCTGGTGTTCACGACCGGGATCCCGCGTGGTCGCAGGATGGAAACCAGTTGGCCTGGCTTTCGGATGGCACCGGCGAATATCAGCTCATGATCAGCGATGCCTCAGGCCTGACGGCTCCAAGGGCGATCAATCTGCCGACCAGCGGCTATTTTTCGAATCCGGTCTGGTCTCCGAGTGGGGAACAAATGGTTATCGAAGATAACCACAACAATATCTGGACGATGGACATTAAGAGCGGGGTTTTTGTCAAGATCGATACTGATAACGCTCCGGTTCCGGGCCGCACTTTTGGGGCTTCATGGTCGCCGGATTCCAAGTGGATCACATATTCGAAAAATCTGGACAGTCGCATGAGTGCGATTTTTGTATATTCCATTGCAGAGAAAAACTCGCGGCAAATTACCGATGGGCTTGCGGATGCGATCTCACCTTCCTTCGACGCCGGCGGCAAGTATCTTTATTTTCTGGCAAGTACGAATTTCGGGCCGAAAACCAGTTGGCTCGAAATGAGTTCGATCGACCATCCGACGGACAGATCGGTCTATTTGGTGGTTCTGCCATCAGACGAACCATCACCATTGCTGCCCGAAACGGGTGACGAACCGGCACCGGCCGCGGCGGGCGAAGCCCCAAAGGCGAAGGCGGCCCCCGCCATCACCGTGCGAATTGACTTTGCCGGTATCAATCAGAGAGTGCTGCCGCTAAGTGTACGAGCTGCCAACCTTACCAGCCTCAACGCGGGGCCTGCGGGAACATTTTTCTATGCTGAGCTGGTTCCAGCGATCGGGGCATTGCGATTGAACAAATACACGGTCGCGGCCGGTGCTGCGGTGCCGTTTTTGGAAGGGATCAGCCAATATTCGATATCCGCCGACCGCAAAAAACTCCTTTATGGAGTCCGAGGCGGACGCTGGGGCGTGGTCGGCACAGCTGCACCTTCGAAACCCGGTGAGGGAGCGGTCAACGTCGATCAGCTGGAAATGAAAGTCGATCCGCGGGCCGAATGGGCAAACATTTTTCGTGAGACATGGCGGATACAACGCGAATATTTCTACGACCCCAAAATGCAGGGAGCCGACTGGGACGCTGTTTATAAGAAATATCTTCCGCTGCTCTCATCAGTCCAGCATCGCAGTGATCTCGGTTATCTGATCGCCCAAACGGGCGGTGAATTGACGGTAGGACATTCTTATCTTTCCGGTCCGGGCGATGTCCCGACCGACAATCCGGTTTCCGTCGGCCTCCTTGGCGCGGATATTAAGGTTGAGAATGGAAAATACCGTATCAGCCGTATCTACAGCGGAGAGAATTGGAACCCCGACTTGCGGGCTCCGCTTAGCGCTCCGGGCATCGACGCCAGAGATGGCGATTATGTCCTCGCAGTGAATGGCAAACCGATCGACGCGACTATCAATTTCTACAGTTTTTTTGAGAACATGGCGAACCGCCAGGTCGTGCTTCGCTTGAACGATAAGCCGTCCGTGGAAGGTTCAAGGCTCATTACGGTTGTTCCGGTCGCGAGCGAAAATGGGCTTCGGACGCGGGGGTGGGTGGAAGGCAATCGCCGCATGGTGGACAAACTGTCTGGCGGTCGTCTTGCCTACGTCTGGCTGCCAAACACCGGCGGCCCTGGGTACACTTCGTTTGTTCGTTATTTCTACGCCCAGCAGAACAAGGAAGGAACCGTTGTTGACGAACGCTACAATCAGGGCGGCATGGTTGCAGATTTTATTGTGAATGAACTCGACCGCAAACCGATGGGTTTCTTCGCGATGCGCGACGGTACACCATCTTTCTCGCCGATCGCCGGTATCTATGGTCCCAGAGTTATGATCATAAACGAATCGGCCGGCTCGGGCGGTGATGCGCTGCCATTTTACTTTAAGCTGCGCAAACTCGGGCCCCTGATCGGCACCCGAACCTGGGGTGGCTTGGTCGGAACGCTCGGCGTGCCCGCAACGATCGACGGGGGCGGAATAACGGCTCCAACCCTCGCATTCTATAACCTCGAAGGAAAGTGGGATGTTGAAAACATCGGTATTTCTCCCACTGTGGAAGTCGAGAATACCCCCATTGAGACGGCAGATAGAAAAGACGCACAACTCGAGCGGGCAGTTGCTGAGGCAATGAAGTTATTAACGACAGATCCAGTCAAGCGTCAGCCACGGCCCGCACCCATTGATCGCGTATCAAAACCGTAGGGAGAAATGAGCAGTGAGAATTGACCAATTACAACAACGAAGATCGTTATCGAATTTCCGAGTAATGCTTCTCGCGGCATGTGTTCTAAGCATCTTGTTCGGGGCTAATGTCCCCGTCCGGGCACAACAAGCGGCTCGGGTTTATTCGAAAACCGATGCGATGGTCGTGATGCGTGACGGCGTTCGCCTTTATACAAAGGTATTTACTCCGGATATTACGAATGAGAAATTGCCGATACTTTTGTTGAGGACGCCCTATGGCGTGGGCGACCTTACATCAGAGCAACTCAATGCCGCAATTCCCGAGATTTCTAAGGACGGATACATAATCGTCCAGCAGGACATTCGTGGAAGGTTCAAATCCGAAGGCCAATTCGTGATGCTTCGCCAACCCCGCGATCCGAAGGATAAGAATGCGATCGACGAAAGCACCGACACATATGACACCATCGAATGGCTCTTAAAGAACACTCCCAACAATAACGGTCGCGTCGGATTATCAGGAACGAGTTACGGAGGCTGGCTGACCGTTATGGGGATGCTAGATCCGCATCCTGCTCTCAAGGTAATAGTGCCGCAGGCTTCGCCGGCGGATATGTGGCTCGGCGACGATTTTCATCACAACGGGGCATTTCGTTTGAGTTACGGGTTTGCATATACCTATATGATGGAAACTTCGAAAGAAGTGGTCAGCCCTTCACAGGTCGTCGACAAACGAGACGAGTACGAGTGGTATCTCAACCTCGGTGCGCTTTCGAATGTTGATCCAAAATATCTGCACGATAAATACCCCACCTGGAACGATTTTGAAGAACATCCTGACTATGACGCTTTTTGGCAGCGACAGGCCTTCGCTCCGTGGCTTAATAAAGTGAACGTTCCAACCCTGAATGTCGCCGGATGGTGGGACCAGGAGGATTTTTACGGGCCGATAAAGATCTATGAACTGCTCGAACGTCACGATACGGACCATAAGAATTTTCTCGTGGTCGGTCCGTGGAATCATGGCGGATTTTCACGTGGCGACGGCGATAAATTGGATCGCATCAAATTTGGCAGTGCGACCGCGGATTATTTCCGTAAGAATGTTCAAGCTCCATTCCTCGCACATTATCTAAAAGACAGGCCAGACCCTAATTTGCCGGAAGCATTGACGTTTCGCACCGGCGACAACGAGTGGGTCAGACACGACTCATGGGCTCCCAAAGAAGCCTCCGTCAAAAATCTATATTTACAGGCAGACAAAAAACTTTCGTTTGACCCCCCGAAAGCCGGCGGGCCCGCATTTGACGAATATGTTTCAGATCCGGCAAATCCTGTCCCATATCGGCCGCGTCCGATGGAAGTTGGTATGGGCGCAGAGTGGCGGGTCTGGCAGGTCCAGGATCAACGTTTTGTCGATCACCGACCGGATGTCCTTACATTTGCGACCGAGCCGCTGGCCGCGGACGTTACCGTTTCCGGTAAGATCGCCGCGAACATCTTTGCTTCGACGACCGGTACTGACAGCGACTGGATCGTGAAACTTATCGACGTTTATCCGGACAGCTTTCAGCCCGATCCAACCATGAGCGGCTTTCAATTGATGATCGCCGGTGACGTTTTTCGCGGAAGATATTATAAAGGCTGGGAAAAGTCGCAGCCGATCCCGGCAAACTCCGTGCAAAAATATCAGATCACGTATCCGGCCAACGATCATACGTTTAAGAAAGGGCACCGCATCATGGTGCAGATTCAAAGTACCTGGTTCCCGGCAATTGACCGTAATCCGCAGAAATTCGTACCGAATATTTTCAAGGCAACGGAATCCGATTTTCAAAAGGCCATCCAGCGAATATATCGCTCAGGCAACAATGCTTCGTATATAGCTTTACCTGTCATCTCCAAATAGCTCATGAAGAATGAATTTACCAAAAGGATCAGGACCTTACGTTTAAGGTTTGACGTTTATGTCGTTACTGCGGCGATCGTCCTTTGTACCTCCGGCATATCGGCCTTTGGACAATCGGTTGATGTAAGAAAAGTGGCAGCCGATCTCGAACCAGATATCCGTCGGGCAATGATCGAGGGAAACATTCCTTCGGCGACCATCGCATTGGTGTCGGGCGACAAGGTGATCTGGACTGGATCGTATGGGGAGTCGAACGTGCACACTCGAACGCCCGCTACACTAGATACTGTTTATCTTATCGGTTCGACCTTTAAGGCGATGTCCACGATCGCGTTGCTCCAGCAAATGGAACAGGGGAAATTCAAGCTTGATGACCCAGTCAGTAAATACCTGGATTTCCAGATCCAAGGCGACGATCCGAAAAATCCGGTAACATTTCGCCACCTATTAACCCACACATCTGGTTTGGAGGGTGATTTCGGCGCTGTTCCGGTTTGGAGCAACGACGACGTGACGAAACTGGACGACTTTGTTCATAAATCACTAAAAGTTGCCCATCCGCCGATGACAAAGGTCGAGTATTCAAACGCTGCGTTCACCCTGGTTGGCTATCTTGTCCAGAAGTTGTCGGGAGTTCCGTTTAGGAAATATATTCAGGATAACATCTGGCAACCGCTCGAGATGACAAGCACGGTATTTGATCCTACGCCGAATGTGGATGAAAGATTGGCTGTTCCATACGTAGTGGATAAGGCTACGGGTCGACAAACGCCAGCGACACGGATCCGAGCGGCCGTTTTCCCCGCCGGCATTGTTTACGGAACAGTTTTGGATCAGTCCAATTGGCTGATCCTTAACCTCAACATGGGAGTATTCAAGGGCAAGCGGATCATCAGCGAGTCGACAATGAACCAAATGTTCACGCGCCAATACGACCAATTCAAAGGCGGTATCGAAGGCATCTGGGGTAACGAAACTGCTGGATTCGGCCTTACTTGGTGGGTTCAGGAGCGCGGTGGTGATCATTATTTTGCCCATAGCGGCAGCGTTTCCGGCTATACCGCATTTCTACTCGGTGATCGCGATCGGAAATACGGCTTCGCGATCCTCACCAATGGCAACAGCGCTCATCCGCATTTATTTAAGTTAGGTGATCGTGCGATCGATCTGATGAAACAATATCCGATGGCTGAAAAGCCCGCAGGTCCTTCCGATACCGGAGTCAATAAATGATCAGGAAAATTCAAGTTATCTTAACAATTGCCCTCATTTCCGTCCTTGGGTTGAGCGATCTGGCGGTTTCTGTATCCGCTCAAGGCGATGTGCCCGTTTATGACATTGTCATACGTAACGGTCGAGTGCTTGACGGGGGTGGAAATCCTTGGATCTTAGCGGACGTCGCGATCAAGGACGGCCGGTTTGTCCGAATCGGACGCGTAGTAGGCAAGGGAAAGCGTGAGATCGACGCGAGCGGACGATATGTTTCACCCGGCTGGATCGATATGCAGGACCAATCCGGTGGAGTTCTGCCAAAGAATGGGCTTGGTGAAAGCAAACTACTCCAGGGTGTTACGACTGGGATCGCAGGCGAGGGCGGAGCTCCGGTCGAGGCTGACAAGCTGGCCCAATATTTCACCGATCTGCAAAAAAGCGGCATAAGCATGAATTGGGGTACCTATTACGGCGAGACGCAGGCCCGCATCGCTATTCTTGGCAATGAGGCCCGTGATCCAACACCCGCTGAACTCGACAAAATGAGGTCGATCATCGACACGGCAATGAAGAATGGCGCAATGGGAATTTCGACCGCGCTGATCTATCCTCCGGCGAGCTATTCGAAAACCGAAGAGATAGCCGAAATGGCAAAGGTCGCTGGACGATACGGCGGGATATACATCAGCCATATTCGCGGTGAAGGCAAGGAGTTGATCGACGCAATTAACGAAGCAATAACGATCGGCGAAGAAGGCCATCTGCCGGTTGAGATCTATCACCTCAAAGCGGCATATGCCCCCGGCTGGGGAGTATTGATGCCGAAAGCCGGCGCGACGATCGAGGCCGCACGTGCCCGGGGCGTCGACATTGCCGCAAATATGTATCTTTACACCGCCGGGGGCACATCGCTATCGGCTGTGATCCCGTCCTGGGCGTCTGAGGGCGGGAACGAGAAATTGATGGAGCGGCTCAAGGACCCGGCAATTCGTGCCCGGCTCAAAAATGAGATAAAGACCGGATCACCTGGCTGGTGGAATATCATCGAGGCTTCGGGCGGCTGGAATAATGTGGTTTTGGTGGGTGCCGGAAGTAAGGACAATGCTCACTTCGAAAACAAGAACATCGCTGAGATCGCCAAGCAGTTGAATAAGGACCCAGCCGATGCGGCTTTCGATCTTGTCCTTCAGGCAAACGGGCGTGCGTCGGCCCTCTACTACATGATGAGTGAAAAGGATGTCGAAACCGCTATCAAATTTCCCTGGGTGAGCCTAGGCAGCGATGCGGCGGTTTCAGCTAAACTGGCCGATCCCAACACGGTCGGGATGGGACATCCGAGAGGTTACGGGAATTTTCCACGCTTGATCGCAGAATTCGTTCGCAAACGGAAGGCAATTACGCTTCCGGATGCAATACGAAAGATGACCTCGTGGCCTGCTGAGCAGTTACGCCTGGAAGGGCGCGGCTTGATAAAGGAAGGCTTGTGGGCGGATGTCGTCGTCTTCGATTACGAAACGATCCAGGACGAGTCCACCTATGAATTCCCATACAAGACGCCCACGGGAATCAATTATGTGCTTGTCAACGGCCAGGTCGTAATAGAAAAAGGTAAACATACGGGTGCAAAACCAGGAATGGTGATCTACGGACCCGGTAGAACGCCCTAACAATTATAACTAGCACTCATTTTTGCATTCATTGCGGAGCCGCTGTGCACAGTTAGTTTGTAGAAGAGCCGTAGGTGTTCCGAAATAGCCCGAGCCGGGTAGGGATAAATGTATGAGAATAAAGTTCGACCTGATCTGTGTAATACTTCTGCTTTGTGCGATCGTTCCCACCGTCGAAGGACAGGTAAAGAAAATGAAAATATACATCTCGGTCGACATGGAGGGAGTAGTCGGGGTTGTCACAGCTGACCAGTTGATACCGACGGGCTTTGAATATCAGCGGTTCCGAGAGTTTATGACGCAGGAGGCGAACGCCGCAATCGAAGCCGCATTTGCGGCCGGTGCGACAGAAGTGACGCTAAGCGATTCGCATGGCAACGCGGAAAATCTGTTGATCGAAAAGCTGCCGAAGAACGTTCTGCTCGTCCGCGGATTTCCTCGCCCGCTGGAGATGATGCAGGGAATTGACGAGACGTTCGACGGAGTGATCTTTATCGGCTATCACGCAAGCACTACCAATACTCGAGGGGTTCGGGCCCACACTTTTTCGAGCGCGAGGTTGGCCGACGTGCGGTTGGATAATGTCTCAATGTCAGAAGGGAGCTTCAATGCGGCGGTGGCCGGCCATTTTAATGTGCCCGTGATCATGGTCTCCGGCGACGATGCCGCGGTCGCGGAGGTTACGGCAGCGGTCGGCGACATCGAAGGAGCGGTCGTGAAATGGAATTATGGATTTCATTCCGCAAAAACAATTATGCCCGACGCTGCCTACGACCTTATTCGCGAGAAAGTGAAAACAGCGATGGGCCGTATTAAGAGCTTCAAACCGTACAAGGTCAAGACCCCGGTCCAGCTGGATGTGCGCTTCAAAAATTATCGTCCGGCCGAGGTGCTCAGTTATTTATCGATCGTCGAACGGACAGATTCGCACAGCATAAGATTTATTGGCAAGGACATGATCGACGTGTCGAAATTTCTGGAATTTATCACTACCTACGACCCGGGTTTAGAGCCATGACGGCTCTTGATATCGTCGTCCGGGATATTGACGGACAAGCTGAAATACGGGCCGTAGAAGAACTCCAGAAGGAAGTGTGGGGGCTGCCAGATCTCGATGTTGTGCCGCTTACGCAGCTCGTCGCCGCAAAAGCTTCTGGCGGTGCGTTGATCGGAGCTTTTGATAATAAAAAGTTGATCGGATTTGCATACGGTTTTGCCGGTTTTGAGCACGGACGAGCGACGCATCATTCACACATGCTTGCGGTAAACCCGGCATATAGAAATCACAGCGTCGGATACCGTCTAAAGCGTGCTCAGCGCGATCGCGTTTTGGCACATGGTATTAGCGAGATGACATGGACTTTCGACCCGCTGCAAAGCATGAATGCCTATTTCAATTTTAATCGGTTGGGCGTGGTATCGGATCGATATTTGATCGACTTTTATGGCTCGGATGCACCGAGTTTTCTACACCGCAACGGTACCGACCGGTTGTGGGTTACGTGGCAGTTGGCGAGCCGCCATGTTGTTGAAAGACTGGAGGGTAGTGTCAATGATCCGGTCTCGGAAGCGAGAAAGGCACTTGTCGAGGTTGATGACCATGGCTCACCGCTTCTGTGCGACTTCGACCTGACCAATGCGGGCGATCAGGTTTCGATTGAAATACCTTCGGAAATTGGGCTCATCGAGGAGCAAGATCGAAAGATCGCGTCCGCTTGGCGCAAAGCTACCCGAACTGCATTTAGTACGGCATTCTCGGCGGGTTATTCGGCGATCGAGTTCATTCGCGGGCATCGGGCTGGGAGATACGTTCTCCGCCGCCAAATAGCGGGTGGCGGCTTTATGTAAAGAATCGCACAGTTTATGAATGAGGTGTATCGACGACGGTGGAACGAGCCTTCTCGATATGATGGCTCCTTCGTGGCGATCAAACAACAAATATGAGATTCGGGCCCAATAAAACAGCAGGAATAAAAACAACCGCGGTACTGGCCGTAACGATCTTGGCGTGGAATTCCACCGCCTCGTCGCTATACGTCGCAGTGACGCCATCGAGGTCGGG
>JBDTXM010000058.1:0-16940 GCA_040006215.1 Acidobacteriota bacterium | reverse complement strand
GCGGCCACACGATCGACGCCTACAAACGGAAGATCGATCGCTTGAAAGAGTCGAAGCGCAACATCGCGCTTACCACCGATGTTATCGTCGGGTTTCCCGGCGAAACCGATGAGGATTTTCAGGACACGGTAGATCTCTTTGAATACTGCAAATACGATGCGGCGTATATTTTCAAGTACTCGCCGCGGCCCGGGACGCCGGCTTACGCGATGGGCGACGACATCACCCTGACGGAAAAAAATGCGCGATTTCAGGAATTGGATACAGTTTTGAGGCGCAATCAGGACATTGCTCTGCAGCGTTATCCGGGCTCAACGTTAAATGTTTTGGTAGAACGCGGGTCGTCGAGATCGGACGAGGACCTGACCGGGCATTCGACTTGTCACAAGGTGGTTAATTTCAGGGGTGAGGCAGCATTGCTTGGAACGCTGGTAGATGTGAAAATAACCGAGATCAAGCCCAATTCGTTTTACGGCGAGGCTGTTAGCGTTTAAATGGAAGAGGGAACTACATTAGTCGAAGTAAAGATCGGGGCCCTCATCATGGACCCGAACACGAACACTCCGATCGTTGTGTTAAAAGGCGTAGATTCGGAGACCGTGCTGCCTATTTGGGTCGGCGCGTTCGAGGCGAACGCGATCGCCCTTGAGATCGAAAAGATTGAGCCGCAGCGGCCGATGACACATGACCTGCTTCGGAACGTGATAATGGAATGCGGACTGAGCGCGAGCCGTGTAGTGGTCACGGACCTGCTTGATAATACTTTTTACGCGCAGATCGAACTGAAAGACGCGAACGGTGAGCCAATGGCGCTGGATTCGCGCCCTTCGGACGCGATCGCGTTGGCGCTCAGGCTTGACTGTCCGATATTTGTCGAGCGGCGGGTACTCGATCTTTCGGCTTCGTCGAACCCACTGGAAGCAACCCCGGACGAGCCCAACACGCCGCCAGAGGATTGGCCGGAATTGATCGGGTAGTTCTACGTAAATATGAAATTTGTTATCACGGGTTCGCTTGGAAATATCGGAAGACCTCTGACGAAGGCCCTAGTGGAAAAAGGCCACGCGGTCACTGTCATCAGCAGCAATCCTGAAAAGAAAAACGAGATCGAGTCAATAGATGCGGCCGCGGCAATTGGGTCTCTCGACGACGCGAATTTCCTTGCCTCCACTTTGACCGGTGCCGATGGACTTTTCGCCATGGTGCCGCCGGACTATACCACGGGCGATTCGCGCGGTCGTTACCGAAAGATCGGCGATAGTTACGCGACAGCTATTAAGAAATCCGGAGTAACACGCGTTGTCCAGCTTAGTAGCATCGGCGCGGACCTGGACGAAGGCACGGGGTTCATCCTTGGGTCACATGACGTAGAGGGGATTCTGGGTGCGGTCCCAAATATCGAACTTACGACTCTGCGTCCGGCGTACTTCTATACGAATTTATTTAACTTTGCGGGCATGATAAAGGCTGCTGACATGATCGGAGCCAACTACGGCGGCAACGACTTGATGATCATGGTCCACCCGAGAGATATTGCCGCTGTTGTCGCCGAAGAGTTGGAAAAGCCGACCGGCGGAGACGTTCGGTATATTGCGAGCGACGACCGGAGCTGCGATGACATCGCTAAAGTCTTAGGAGAAGCGATCGGCAAGCCCGATCTGAAATGGGTGACGTTTACCGACGAGCAGACACAGGCCGGTATGGAGCAGAACGGCTTCTCGCCGCACATCGCGTCTAACTTTACTGAGCTGGGTGCCAGCGTTCATAGCGGCCGCCTCCGTAAAGACTATGACCTGCACAAACCCGAAACTCTGGGTAAGGTAAAGCTCGAAGATTTTGCAAAAGAATTTGCTGCTGCGTTTTAGATACGATCGATATTGCCCGCGGACTTTAGATCTTCTTAAATAGAAAGAAATGATAATTGTGATCGCAAATCAGAAGGGCGGCGTCGGGAAGACCACGACGGCGATCAATCTTTCGGCGGCCTGTGCCGAGGTGGGGAAGCGTGTCTTGCTGATCGACCTCGATCCGCAGAGCAACAGCTCGCTCTCGTTCGTTCATCCGGACGAAATAACGAATGGTTCGTATGAGCTTTTCACGGAGCTGACACGGCCGGTAACGGATTTTATTCATCCGAGCGGTATTAAAAATCTCGACATTATCCCGGCGCGGATAAACCTCGCAAAGCTTGAGGCCAAGCTGGTCGGCGATTTCGACGCGATCTACAGGCTGCGCGACCGGCTGGAAAAGGTAAAGCAGGATTATGACCTCATCCTGATCGATACGCCGCCGACGCTGGGCATGATAACAGTGAATTCGCTGGTGGCCGCAAATTATTTTCTAACGCCGATACAATCGTCGTATTTCGCCATGGAGGGAACCGACGATCTGCTCGAAACAGTCGAGAAGATACGTTCGCGGCCAAATCCTGAGCTTACTCTTTTGGGTGTGCTTATCACACTGTTCGACCGGCGGACGGCGCTTTCGCGTGATGTTGAGGCTCAGATCAGGAAGGTCTTTGGTAAACAGGCATTCAAGACCGTAATAGCTCGAAGCGTGCGGCTTGAGGAAGCTCCGGCTCATAAACAGTCGATACTCACATACGCTCCGCGGTCTTCGGGAGCAGTCGAATATAGAAATCTCGCGAAGGAGGTAATAAAACGTGTCAAAGAGAGGCCTGCCCGCCGCAGTGCAAATGCGGCATGATTACCATTACGTCGAAGAACTGAACCGCGACAATCGTCCGATCGGAAAGATCATTCAGATCGACCACATCGCGCCTAACCCGGAACAGCCCCGCTCGGAATTTGGCGATCTGACGGAATTGACGGAATCGATCCGCGAAAAAGGCGTGCTTGAGCCACTGCTCGTTAAACCTACGGGCGATGGCCGCTTTATGATCATCGCGGGTGAAAGGCGTTGGCGAGCCTCGAACCTGGCGGGTCTGACGGAAGTTCCGTGCATCGAACTCGACATTGACGAGCAGGGAATTGCCGAGATCGCTCTTATCGAGAATCTTCAGCGCAAGGACCTTACCATCTGGGAAGAAGCCGATGGATTGAAGGCTCTCGCGGAGAAATTTGGATACACCCAGGAAGAGATCGCGAAAAAGATAAGCAAAAGCCGGACGACGGTTACTGAATTGATGACCGTTGCGGGGATTCCCGCTCCGATCCGCGAAAAATGCAGAGCGGCGTCAATCGCTTCAAAATCGGCCTTACTTGAAGTAGCGAGGCAGTTTGACGATGAAGCTATGGCGAGGTTTGTCGATAACGCAGGCACGAACGCCGCCAACCGTGACGAGTTCCGCAAGGCCGCCCGAGCCGAACGGACAGTCATAAAGCCGAATGAGAATGCCCCCGCCGAAAATATCTTTAAATACCTTCCCGCATCCGGTGATTTCAAAATACAGATAAAGTTCAAAGGTGCCGACCAGCTAAATAAGACCGCCGTTTTGAAAGCGCTCAAGGAAGCCTTTGACGACGTCAAGGCGGATAAGGCCGATATTTGACCAGGCCCGCGTTCGAATCATTTTCATCCTTCCGTCTTATCTGTCCGGTGACAGGAAATATCGCCATGACAAAATTTATTGTTACGCTTTTGGTTGTTTTGACCGTGCTGGTCCAGGCTCAAACTGGATCTTCGCAAACGCCAGCCGGAGACTTTAGCGGGATAAGCCGCAAGGAGATCGAACTTCTCGTCTCCGATCTTGCGGTTACAAATCCCGACATGATCAAGCGGCTGACCGACGATCCGGCAATGAAGGGAAAGCAGCTCGAAGACCTAAGGCGGCTCTTTGCGTTCGCAAGCCAGGCCCAAAAAGATGGATTAGTAAATGATCCCGCGAATCGGCTTGAGTATGGTAATATCCGTTCAGAAGTAGTGTCCGCCAATTACGATCGGGAGCTAAACAAAGACAAAGAGGCCAAGGCTGCCTTTGGCTTGATAACCGATCAGCAAGTAAAACAATTCTGGAGTGATGTTTCGCGGAAAGATGCTCGCGAAGCGGAGTTTAAGCAGTTTCTGGACGCAAAACTTGCGTTTATGAAGCGCGATGATCCTTCGTTCGATCCTTCGATCGTAAATGAAGATGACGTAAAGCAGGCCCGAGACTATTTCGCCAAGGTACACATTTACGCCGACGAGTACGACGTAAAAGTCAAAGCCGGAACGCTCGATCCGAATTTCGTACAGAAAACCGATCTTCAGGTAAAGCTTCAGCGAGCACAATTTTTGTCGAAGCTGTATGCGGAAACGGCGTTCGAGAAGATCAAAGTAACCGATGCGGACATTACACAATATATTTCCGCGCATCCGGAATTCGACACCGGTGCAAAACGAACAAAAGCCCTAGCGGTCTTGAAGCGGGCGAAGGCGGGCGAGGATTTTGCAGCCCTTGCAAATCAGTTTACCGAGGATCAGGGTAATAAAGGAGTGAATGGAAAGCGGAACGGCGGCTTGTACGCGGATGTCAGAAAAGGAGTGATGGTCGCTCCGTTCGAGCAGGCGGCGTTGGCATTGGAGCCAGGACAGATATCACCTGATCTCGTCGAGAGTGATTTTGGTTTTCATATAATAAAACTTGAAAAGAAATCCGAGGTAAAGGACGAGAACGGGGTCTCGACTCAAATTTACGATGTCCGGCATATTCTGATCGAGACTACGTACAATGATCCCGCAAATCCAACGTTTCAGCCGCAGCCGATCCGCGAATACGTAACGCAGAAACTTGGTGATGAAAAGCAGAAGAAACTGATAGACGATCTTGTTGCTGCCAATCACGTGTCCGTGCCTGACGATTACACGATCCCGGTAATACCTGTAAAAAAAGTTGAAAAGCCTAAAAGCCCGACGGCCAGAAAAACCACGGCTCATCGGCGGACCGTGACGAAAAAACGCAGTCGAAGATAAGCCCTTGTCACCGGTTAAGAGAGGCCGACGCGACGGAGCAAGTCCTGAAACCGAGGATCTCCGCGCAGCAGGTCGAAGGCAGGATCTACCTTGATGCTTGTTAGAATATTGGAATGCTGAGCATACGCTTTTTCGAGCCAGATCAAAGCTTGATCGTTGTTGCCCATTCCGATGGACGCCCAAATGAGGGGAGCAACATCCATTTCCTGCCCATCATTCATCGCGAGCAATTTATCCAAGGCACGCCGTGCATGCTCCTTCTGACCTGAACGGCCGTATATGAAGGCCTCTTCAGCCCACATCCAGGGGTTCGAAACTGCCTCGCGCCATTCGCCAACGTCCGCCAACGCCTCTTGAAACATTTGCTTCTCGACGTAAGAATGGATCACGATATGGCTCCGCGTGAAACCCGGCTCCAATTCCTGCACGGTCCGAAGCTTTCGGATAGCTTCGTCATACCGCCTTGAGAGATAGAGAATTTCACCATTATCGGTGGCGATGATCAGTGAAAGGGGATCAAGCTGACGTGCCAATTCGCTTTCGCGTAAAGCCTCATCGAAGCGGCCTAAAAATGCGAGGTGCTCGGCATACCAGTGATGGGCCGTAGCGTAGTTGGGGTTCAATTCGATCGCCAGTCGAAACTCTTTTTCAGCAGCCTGCCAATCCCAATCGTAGTTCTGAACGATCAACGCTAATGCGGTGTGAGCTTCGGGCAAATTGGGGTCGATCTCCAGAGCCCGCAGAGCAGACGCGCGCGCCTTGTCAACGAACTCGGTTTGCGGCCGACCCGTATAGCCGCTGATCAGTGCGTAAGAATCAGCAAGCCCCGCATAGGCTCGAGCGTAATCGGGGTCTTTCGACACTGCCTTCTCAAAATACGCAATTGCCTGCTTAAGGTTCTCCGGGCCTCTTTTGTTAAAGAAGTACTGGGCTTTGAGATAGAGGTCGTACGCCTCGTAGTTTTTCGGTGACGACGTCTGGATTGGGCTTGTTTGACTACCCGCTCCGATAGTTGACTGGATCTCGTTGGCAACCGCTTGGGCGATCTCATCCTGGAGAGACAATAAATTGGTTATTTCGCGATCGTATTCTTGCGCCCAAACACGGGTTTGGTCTTTGGTCTGAATAAGCTGGGCGGAAATTCTGACCTTATCGCCGTCGCGACGCAAACTGCCCTCCAGGACATACTGGACCTGGAGTTCACGTCCGATCTGGTCGACCGTCGCCTGACCACCCTTGTAATGCATTACGGAGGTGCGCCCGATCACGCCGAGTCGGTCGGAGGCAAGGTTGCCGAGGCGAGCGATCATTTCTTCGGTAAGTCCGTCGATAAGGTATTCCTGATCGGCGTCACCCGTTAGGTTCTCGAACGGGAGAATCGCCACCATTACCTTTTCCGAAGACGGCTGTTGTTTTTGGATCGATCGGGGCCAAAGCAACCAAGTAACCAGACCGACGATAAGTATCGCAGAAATGCCGAGGTAGACAGGCCGCCATTTGTAACCGACCTTTTCGTTTGCAGGCCCCGAACTGCCGTCTGCGGGTGTGTCAAAACTATTAATAGCAGCTATGAATTTATAACCACGGCGGGGAAGTGTCTCGATAAAGCGAGGATTTTTTGCGTCGTCCTCTAGGGCTTTGCGAAGCATTCCGATCGTAAAGGTGAGATTTCCATCCTCGACGAAGGAGCCTTTCCAAACGGAGCCCATCAAAGACTCTTTGGTGACAAGATTTCCGTGATTTTTTACAAGCTCAAGCAGGAGATCGAATGTTTTTGGCGTGAGCGAGACCGGAACTTCGCCGTTCGTGAGGGTCCGGTTCTCAATATCGATATGAAAATCGCCAAACGCGAAACCATTGTTTTCAAACGACATACAACTCTCTAATCGTCTTCTAACAAGTTTTCTAACATATTTCTAAGGACAATTTAGATGATCGCGTACTAAATTCTCGCTCAAAGGACCAACGGAATGTTAGCACAGATTGGCTATTGTTCTGATGCACGGATCTTTGCGGGATATAGGAGACAACGACATGGGATGTAATTGGGAACTGTTCGAATTTCGCCTCAATCTCTATCAAGGCGCACGGTTGTCAGGCGATGTGGTCATGGGTTCGGGTATGGCTTTTTCAAATGTGTCAGTGGATACAAACGAGAACTTTGAGGGCTCGAATGATATCTGCGATTTTCGTCCCGCATTTCTTAAAATTGTCGCTAATAAACTTCTGCACGTGACCTTTCCGCTCAAGCAACAAGGCTCCTACGACCCGTCAAATTATTTTGATGTTCTGCGACGAACAGCTAATACCAGTAACAATCCAGTTGTCTACCCAGCTGCAATACTATGGGTATATCGAAGAGACACCCAAGAAAGAGACCGTCCCTATAACGAACCACGTATTTTGATGGAAAGGGTCGAGATCGATTCAGTTAACTTTGCACAGGTCGAAGCCGGAAAAACACTGTTTGGCGCGACGATTTCCGAATATGTTTCCGATGTTTTCCTCCGATTCAAATTAGCAAGGCTCGCCGGACAGTTTAAGTAGATCGATTTGAGGTGTTTCTACAATTTCCTCCTAAACAGCTGTCCGATCTCAGCAGAGCCGGCGGTCCCGATCAAGGTTGCCGGCAATAAGCCCGAACAGACTTGCGGAGATCAGCGAAATGTTTTTAGATTGATACTCTTATTAACCTGAAAGCAGGAGGAATCCACAAAATGACAAAACGATACTTTAATATAGCTGCCCTATCAACACTCATGTTGGTCCTCGCAACGGCATCTTTTGGCCAATTCACCATCACGATCCCTAAGATCCCCAAGATCAAGAAACCGACTACGGACACGCAGAACCAGAATCAAAATAACACGAACAACAATAATAACAACAGCAATAACAACGATCAGCAGAACACGAGCAATAACAACAATAACCAGACCTCAAACGCAAAGTCTGGCGGCTGCGATCAGTACAGCTTCGTTTACGGTGTTTTTGTTGATGACATCAAGAAAAAACAGGAAGAGGCGAGTTCTTACACGGGACCACAGGACAAGATCTACTATGTGGCCGAGACGCAGGATGACTATATTCGCTTGGCCGTATCCAAAAGCCGACGTGATAAATGGTTCGCGGACAAGAAAATGACGGAATATCGACAGGATACTGCTTGCAACAAACTCGATCCGGCCTTAGATGACCTCGCCGCGGCAGTCGCGAAAACTATTCATCTTTACGTGCCTGAAGCCGGAAAATTCGCGGCTCGCAACCCTGCGGAAGAGGCACTGATGAAAAAGCAGGTAACTGACCTCGGGAACGATAAGATCTTCAAGATCGGCCTGGCCTCGGCCAACTGGAATATCGGGAAAGACGATTATAATTTCCCGATCAACCGCTACAAATACGGCATGATCTATCTGAAGCCAACCGGTACCGACGACCCGTATTGCCGAATGATATTCGTCAATGTCATCCAAGATTACGCCGGCGGCGGGACATACGGGGCGACTTATGGGCGGTTTATAAAGAGCGAGATCGCGGGATGTCCCGCTGGACAATAAGCGAGTCCCGAGCAAAGTTAAAATTATCAAGGCGGTTCATCTGAGCCGCCTTTTTCTCGAAGTGAGCGAAGCTATGGACGACGAGTCCCTCGTCATTTGTCAGAAATGCATGGCACCCAACCCGGAAACAGCCCAGATCTGTTCGGAATGCGGTGCAAACCTGGATCTGATAAACAATCTCGACCCAATGAGTGCCATCTACTCAGAGGGGGCCGTGATATCCAAGGGAGTTCACCTACCGCTGCGCCCGATCGTCTTGATCATGACATGGGTTATCTTTTTGCCGTGGCTGTTCGGTGCCGCCTTAGGCATGTTGTCGAGTCTCGGAATGGCGGGAACGAACGGTTGGCTCTTTTTCTGGATATTCACGGGGAATGCTGCTTTGGCGGGTGTCGCATTATTTAAGGTAACGCGCAATTATCTGAACCGCCCACCGCGTCCTACCTAACGGCCTTGTCCAAGGCAAATCACGTGCGTTCCTTACATAATCCTTATTATCAGACGCAGATGATCGCTAATATTCGATGTCGCGTTTCCCTAACGGCAATCCCGCCTGTAGGTAGCCTGCAATTGGTCGAGATTGGATGGGAAAAGATTTACTATGAGATTTTGACTAGCGATCTTCTACAAGTTAACATTATAGTTTTGTTATTAGACTCGCTTTCAATTCGTATAACTATATAAGGAGTTACAAATCGCTTTGAGTAACGGAAATTTTTTATTCACGTCCGAGTCGGTCACCGAAGGCCATCCGGACAAAATTGCTGACCAGATCTCAGACGCGGTCCTTGATGCGATCCTCGAACAGGACGCTACGGGCCGCGTTGCTTGCGAAACCCTCGTCACCACGGGTTTAGCGGTCATTGCCGGTGAAATCACAACCACAGCGAAGATCAACTATAAGCAGATCGTTCGCGACACAATCCATGAGATCGGCTATAACGACGCTTCCTACGGTTACGACGCGAATACCTGCAGCGTGATCGACGCGGTGGGTACGCAGTCGCCTGACATTGCGCAGGGTGTGGATACTGGGGGGGCTGGCGACCAGGGGCTGATGTTCGGGTTCGCTTGCAACGAGACTCCGGAGCTGATGCCGATGCCGATCCAACTGGCGCACAATTTGACCAGGAAGCTGTCGGATGTTCGCAGGAGTGGTGAGCTTGACTATTTGCGCCCTGATGGAAAATCGCAGGTGACGATCGAGTACCGCGACGGCAAGCCCTATCGCATCGAAGCGGTGGTTATTTCGACTCAGCATTCCGATGACGTTACTACGGAGCAGCTTCGCAAAGATGTGCTCGAGAAAGTCATCAAATCCACGGTCCCTGCGGACCTCATGGACGACAAAACTAAATTTCACATCAACCCGACGGGACGTTTTGTGATCGGCGGCCCGATGGGCGACGCTGGTGTCACGGGACGCAAGATCATCGTCGATACCTACGGCGGCTATGCACCCCACGGCGGCGGAGCGTTTTCGGGCAAGGATCCGACGAAGGTCGATCGCTCGGCGGCGTATATGGCACGCTATATCGCTAAAAATATCGTCGCGGCCGGCCTTGCCGACAAGTGCACGGTCCAGCTCGCGTATGCGATCGGCGTTGCCGAGCCTGTTTCGGTTTACATCGACACGCACGGCACGGGACGCGTTGACGAGGTCAAGCTAGCTGAGGCGGTCCGCAGGAATTTCGAGCTCACGCCAAAGGGCATTATCGAAGCTCTCGATCTCCGGCGTCCCATCTTCAAGGAAACTGCTCGATTTGGGCACTTTGGACGAACGGGTGACGCTTTCACGTGGGAAAAAACCGACAAGGCCGATGCCCTTTTGCACGCGTTGAGCGACGCGGCAACGGTTTAAGTGAGTCGGGCGAGTCGCAGAGTCCGCGGCGATGTGCAAATTTAATGACTTCGCATGGACTTTCTTCTTAGTCTTGCTTAAAGGTCACTTGCGGCGACGGAAACGGACTTTCTAGATTTCTAGACTCGGTAAAACTTTCTAGACTTTAATCATATGGCAACTGAACAAACTTCAATTCAATACGATATCAAAGACATTAGCCTGGCTCCGCAGGGCAAACAGCGCATCGAGTGGGCTGACCGTGAAATGCCAGTTCTGCGGCAGATCCGCGAGCGTTTTGAGGCTGAAAAGCCTCTGACGGGCGTTAAGCTTGTGGCCTGTGCACATATCACGACCGAGACGGCTAACCTTGCCCGCACCTTGCAGGCCGGCGGAGCGGAATCGCTGTTGATCGCCTCCAATCCGCTGTCGACCCAGGACGACGTTGCGGCTTCCCTCGTTGCTGACTGGGGTATACCAGTCATGGCGATAAAGGGTGAATCCATAGAGACTTACCTAAGCCATGTTCGAGCGGCACTTGATACAAATCCGAACATGATCATCGACGACGGATCAGATGTCGTTGCGACGATGCTTAAGGAAAAGAAAGAGCTAGCTGCGACACTGATCGGCACGACCGAAGAGACGACCACCGGTATCGTTCGACTGAAGGCGATGCAGACGGCCGGCGTGCTTAACTTCCCTTCCATCGCGGTCAACGATGCTCAGACCAAGCACTTCTTTGACAACCGATACGGCACGGGCCAGTCGACACTCGACGGTATCATCCGCGCGACCAATATTTTGCTGGCCGGCAAGACGATGGTCGTTGTTGGATATGGCTGGTGTGGAAAAGGCGTTGCGATGCGTGCCCGCGGCATGGGTGCGAACGTTATCGTCTGCGAGATCGATCCGATCAAGGCGATCGAAGCTGTAATGGACGGAATGCGAGTGCTTCCGATCAAAGACGCTGCGAAGGTAGGTGATTTCTTTGTAACAGTTACGGGTAACCGTCACGTGATCGACAAAGAGCATTTCGAGGTAATGAAGGATGGAGCGATCGTCGCTAACAGTGGCCACTTCGACCTGGAATTGAACCTCGATGCGCTTCGTGAAATGTCGGCTGAGGCCGTAAAACGTAGGCCTTTTGTTGAGGAATACATTGGAAAAGACGGCGGAAAGAGCGTGATCGTGCTTGGCGAAGGCCGACTGATCAACCTGGCCGCAGCTGAGGGCCATCCGGCTTCGGTTATGGATATGTCGTTTGCTAACCAGGCCCTTTCGGCCGAGTATTTGGTCAAGCAGAAAGGCAAGCTCGCCAATGGCGTTCACATCCTGCCGTCCGAGGTCGATCAAGAGATCGCAAGCCTCAAACTCCACGCAATGGGCGTAAAAATGGACGTCCTGACCCCGGAAATGCTCGAGTACATGACGAGCTGGGAAATGGGAACGTAAGGCACTAGGCAGCAGTAGGCACTAGGGATGACGAGTGACGAGCGAAAAGCTTGTCGCCCGTCATTTGTTTTGGTGTCGTCGAACCGCCGCCCCGCATTTATTTCTCATTTCGCAGCTCTCACCTTCCCCGTCCATTTGGCAAAAATTTAAGGGAACAGTAGCGCGTTCAATGGAAAATTGGAAATCGAAAGGCTGGCTTTTTTGACATGGGGCGTTCGAGTCGCGTATCTTCAAAGTTCAAATCACATAACAGAAGAGGAGAGTCCATTAAATGACGACAAGATCGCCGTTAGATGTAGCTAAGGAACTTGGGTTAACCGTAGAATCTGTATCGATCGCCGACCACAGCGAACCGGTCCATCGGATCCTGAAGGGAGTGAATCAAATCTTCCAGGGAACGGAAACGGAGCTTGGGGCTTTCCTGGCGGAGTACGAAAAGGATCGGCCGAAACCATACGAAGGAAGCGTCTACGGATACAAAGAGTAGGCCGGGATATCGGTTTAAGTGCGGACTCGTGAAAGTAGCACCAACCCGAGCATTGAAAAAATTACGAGCGGGCCCCAGACGGCGAGCGACGGGGCGAGGATGCCGTTTAGGCCGAGCTGTTCGAAGACGCCAGTTACTCCGGTGTAGAGCAGCCAGAGGCCGACAGCGTATCCGACAGTGACGACCCTTCCCTTTCGGCTTAGGCTCAAGGCAAACGGTGCCGTGAAAAGCGCGATGATGAATGGCAGGACCAGCGTCGAATACTTTTTGTCGAGAGCGACAAAGAAGGCACGCCGCTCCTGGGCCGATTCGCTGGTTGCGATCTGTTCCTTAAGTTCGGCGGCGTTCATGTGGCTCGGCTTGCGGCGGATCTCGAGGAACGGATTTATGGTTTCCGGAATTCCGCCGCCAGTGCCTTTTGTGATAGTTCCCTTTCCATCCTGGATATCGGTTTTCTCGACGTCACCTGTAAATTCGATGTGATCAGTCTGCCAAACCGCGTTGGAAACACGGTACACGGATTGCAGTTTTGTCTTATCGCCGCTGAACTCAAAGATGCTGAGGTTTTTCATGGGACAACCAGTCGAGCAAGCCGTGATAGCGCGTAGTGCGTTATCAGACGCATTATTATCCATCTCAAAAGAATAGATCCGCTTGTCGTTGGCGATCCACAATTTGCCCGAGGCATTGTTGGCCACGCCGCGGCTTCTGATCTGTTCGCGAAGGACATCCTGTAGCTGATTCGAGGTGGGAGCAATACGTTCCTGAATTTCCCAATTAAAAAACCCTAGAAGCAACATCAACACAAAGCATGGAAGTAGCAGTCGATAAACGCTTTGTCCGGCTGATGTCCAGGTTACGATCTCATTCTGCCGAGATTTAATGACATAGGTCGCCAGCGTCCCGATCATTGCAGCCGAAGGAGCGAGCTGGAGGTAAACGAACGGCAGTAAGTAGAAAAGGTACTTTGCGAGAAGAAGAATGCCACCGTCGATCGTGCCTGCAAATTTCCACAGCTCAAACGCAGTAAAAATGACGAAGATCGCCGTCAAAAAACCTAGAGTAAGAAGGAAATATCGCAGCAGGTTGACGAGCAAATCGAGGTCTCGGAGTCCGGTGGTCAGATCCACCAGGAAGTTTCTCGTCTGGACCTTTTCCGGCGATCGTTTTAGGCTGGCCGTCGCGTTCTTTATGCGCTCGAGCGTGGCGCTCCAAAAATCGAATCGTCTGGAGAACGTGAAAAAGAGGATCGTAAGCACGCTGGCCGCGATCGGGATCAGGCCCCCGCCCAGCACGCTGAGCCTTCCCGTTCGAGCGAGTTGTTCGCCCAGGAACGCAAACAGGTAGTAGCCGATCAAACCGCCCAAGGCCAGGAAAATTCCGAAGCCTCGGCCGCCGCGATTGAACCGAAGCAGCATCGCCGATCCGAGTAGGCAGAATAGAAGTGGCGTGAGCGATAGGATTATTCTTCGCTGCCAGAGGATCTCGGCTTCGACGCGGTCACTTCCCTGTTTGTTTTGCGCGTAATTCGCGAGATCCGACAGGCCTAGTTCCTCGGGAGTTCCTTCGGCCGAGCTAAGTTTTTCGATCAGCTCGGCTCGCTTTGTCTTGATCGCAAAGCGGACCTCGCCAATATTTTCCGAGATAAACTTTCCCTGCCCGATGGCTTTCGGAAAGCTAGAGACCGTCGCATTTTCGAGAACCAGTTCGGATGATTCGCCCGTAACGTCGATGCGGCCATTCGTTGACGTTATCAGACGCACCAGTCCGCTGGCGTCGTCTTCGTTGTAGATGAAGATGTTCTTCCATTTGCCGGTTTGCAAATCGCCGCCTTTTACGTAGATCGTGTAGCCCGCAACCTCGCTGTTAAAGACTCCGGGTTCGATGGGCGATTCGAGTTTCTTGATCGCGGTTTGAAGGGCGACACTGCGAACCATTCTAGCGGCGAACGGAACGCCTTTTAGATTCACAAAAAATGCAAAAACCGACAGGAGTATCCCGAGCAGAACGATCGGGACCGTGATCTGAAAATTACCGACGCCGGCCGCTCGCATCGCGACTAGTTCGCTGTCGCCCTGCATGCGAGACAGGCCAATGATCGTCCCGACGAGGATCGCCATCGGACAGGTGAACGCGATGACGTTCGGGATCAGAGCGAGCGTTAACTGCCAGATGAGGCTCGGGGGAAGATTGACGCTGAAGAAAATGTCCGAGTATCGGGTCGCTTGCTGAGCAAAAAGAATTACGCTGAGAAGCAGCCACGAGAAGGCAAAATACGGAACGATCGCCTGGAGTAAATAACGTGATATGAGTATGCCGATCCGTTTCATGCCTTTGTCAGTTTCCAATTACCAAACTCCGTTCACCGACGATATTTTTCCCGCTTGCTTGCGAGAGAATTCGTCGAAGGACCATCGAGATCTCGCGCGCTGTTTCGACGCTATCGCCTGAGCTTTCAGCAAAGGCAATCGGAGCCGACCGAAGTGCCTGCGCGAACAATCGCCGCATCTCTCCGGTGATCATCGTTCCGCCAGTAGGCCGTTTGCAGTTGGTACAGATGAGCTGAAAATTCTGCTGCAATGCCCCCGCCTCCGAAGCATCTATCTCGTTACGACATTTTTCGCAGGTTCTCCAGTCGGGCAGATATCCGCCTAGCCGCAGCAGCCACAGCTCAAAATACATACCGATGTTATCGATCTGCGAAGGCATCTTGGCGGCTGCATCGAGGCAGGCTTTCACCATTCGGTAAAGGTCGTGGTTCGGATCGTCGGGCGGTGTTATCGATGTTAAGAGATCACCGAGGTACGCGAACTTTTGTAGGAACAGCGGGTCGGCGGACAATTCAAAATATGATTGAAAAAGCTCGACGTTTTGTATGGAGACCAGTTCGACGGAATCCTTTTGAAAGTAAGTCAGCTTTACGATCGAGAACGGCTCGAGAGAACTGCCGAATTTACTTTTGAGCCGCTTGGCACCTTTTGCAACGCCTCGAACAAGGCCGTGGTCGCTGGTCAAAAACAGTACGATCCTGTCAGCCTCGGCCAGGTTATAGCTCCTAAGGACGAGGCTTTCGGTTTCGATCAGGCCCATTGGTTCACCGGGGAATGAAGTAGAGGATCCAGGCCAATACCAAGCTGATGATGAGAAATTGCAGAAATGTTTTTCCGCCATAGATCACCCGTTCGCGAGTTGTCCCGGTCGAAAGAGCTCCGAACGCGGTCGAGACCAGAGCGGCAAATGCCGTGAGATAAATGAAGTGGATCATTTCTTCCTCCCAAGGGAGATATCGACGGCGTCAAGCATGGCTAGGTAGTTCAGAAGGCCCGCGGTCTCAAGAAAACGTCCGGCATATTCAAATGTCGCGAGTGCGGCCACGTTTGGGTTAGGCGTTCCGGCGATCCAGTAGCTTATGATCGCTCCGATGCCGTTGCCGGCGCGGGCGAATATATTAAGAAGATAGAGAAGAGCGCCGTCCTTGAAATCAAAGCCCGGGTAGTATGCTCCGCCGCCGATGATCGCAATGATGAACATCGCCCAGATCACACCGGCGATAGCCAACCCACGCTTCCACTTTTTCTGATAAAAGTGGCCGGCCCCAGGAACGAACCACGAAATTATTCCAATCACTATCGGATTATCCATTCTTGTCCTTAAAAATCGCCTTGATAAAATACCTTAGATGTTGTGTATTAGACCTCTAGAATTCGATGTAATTTATGTCTGTAAATCATTTTGAGATAAGTATTTGAACGGGCATTTCACATTTTACATTAGGAACTGGCTGTTCATGCAATTTCCTCACAAATAACTGAAACCTTCAATGTTAATTCACTCTAAATAGGTGGCTTATCGACATCAACCATTACTTTAACGCCTACGACCGCGTTACACATTCGCTCACAAATGCCTTGAACAAATCACGCGAGAGGTCGTCCGTCGCCGCTGAAAGTTCTGGGTGCCATTGCACTCCGAGAACGAAACGGCCATCGCGTGTATCTTCGATGCCTTCTATCACACCGTCATTTGCCCACGCGGTCGCCTTGAGATTTTCTCCAACAGCTTTTACGGCCTGATGATGGTGCGAGTTCACTCTGAGTGTTCCGCTTGACGACCGAACAGCGGGCAAGCCGGCCAGCATACTGCCCTGTTCAACCTCGATGCTGTGAGAGCTGCGGTCACGCGGAACACCCTGCTCGTGCTTAATGCAATTTTCAACCTGCGATTCTATGTCCTGAATAAGTGTGCCGCCGCGCGAGACATTTAAAGACTGCATGCCATAGCAGATCGCGAGTAGTGGAAGGTTTCGCCGCTCTGCTTCAGCGAGGACGAGCAAGTCAGTCTTGTCTTTTTCAAGAACGACCGGGCCTAGTTTCGAGTGCGGTTCCTCGCCGTATAGAAATGGATCAAGATCCGAATCGCATCCGGGCAGCAATATTCCATCGAGTCCTTCCATAGCCGCCGAAATATATTCCTCGGTCGGGATCAAACTTAAGTGAATGGGAACGGCCCCGAGCGTCTCGACTGACTCTGAATAGTCGCGCCCGAGATAAAAACGGCGCGTCGCCAATTCGAGACGCATTGTCAGACCGATACGCGGACGTTTTGCCATAAATATTTATGTTCGGGCAATTAGCTCCGGAATGTCAATTTGAGCATTTGAAATTAAACCTTTATCATCTTGTTTTTATGA
>JBDTXM010000057.1:0-16952 GCA_040006215.1 Acidobacteriota bacterium | reverse complement strand
AAACCTATTATCAGTTATACAAAACTTTGGCGCAACAAATAGAAATACCTAATACAAGCGATTCCCAGAACATTTTGGACGTTCCCGCGGAGGGGCGACTTATAGGGCTCGATCCCGGGACCAAGCGGATCGGGATGGCGATCTGCGATGAGACCCGCACCGTCTCTCGTCCGCTGTCCATAATCGAGCGTTCGAGCTGGAAAAAGCTGCTTCTTGCTGTCAAAGGCATTATCTCGGAATTTGATGCCGCGGCATTGGTTATTGGTTTGCCGCTGAACACCGACGGCAGCGAAAGCGAAATGTCCGCCGAGGCTCGCGAGCTGGCCCGAAAGTTCGGATTGTCGCTGAACGTGCCCGTATTTTTGCAGGACGAGCGTGTCTCGACCTACGAAGCGCGCGGCCGCGTCTGGCGATCCCGATCCTCTACGCCATCCGAATACGTCGACAGCGAAGCCGCACGCGTCATCCTCGAAGACTTCATGGACCGCATTCGAAATCCCAACCAATAGACCAACCCATGTTGGCGATCGAGCCGGTCAATGTCCCATCGAACTCGGAGCCCGCTAACGTCCTCGTATAGATTGTATTACAATGTAATACAGTTTTTAGGTCATCCACGACTGCAACCCTATTCCTTTCAAAGACTTGTGAGACATTCAAGCTCTCGTTCCACGTTCCACGGTATGCAATTTTTGTAAAGTCAGCCTTCCCGATCCGCAATTCAAACTTTGTCCCAAGTGGAACAGTATGGGACAAATCTCGGGACAACTGGGTCTCCTGTTATCAATAGGTTAGGATTTTATCGCGTATTGTCCCCCTGTCCCAGGGTTCCACAACGCATGGAAAACGTGTTAAAGCGTCGGGTTGCGCATATTTCAAGATCAAATGCTACGGCGCCGTTAGAAAGACCCGATCAGCGTCGTAGATGGAACGGCGTATCATTTATGGATGCCGATTAGAAGGATTATTTTGGGAAGCAAGATCTGACTTCTAAATGACTACGGCTAGACATGCGTCGAAGGCAATTTCTTCCTTTTCCAAAAAAATACGGACGCTAGTCTAAAAAGCAAAATCCCACAAGTCGAAAGAATTGGGCAAACAAGGTAACAGGTTTTTTGTTTGGAAAGATCCATTGGAAGCGAGACTTTAGAAACGTGACAGATGACGACCGCACGGTTTGAGAGCACTTTGTGCTCGCTTGCCGGCGGCCGCCTTTATAAAAGCAGGTTATTACCAGTCATCTCGGCGTTCAAGGATCTTGAAGACAAAACGCTGGTTAAAGCCGCCCGTAACATTGGTGCCAATTGTCTCTACGCGAACGGAGCCGGACGCCCCCAGGAAATCACCGGTACCTCCCGTGATAGCGCGAACCCAGGGAACCTGAGGGCTTTCGAGACCTTCGACGGTCAACTGGTCCTGAGCATTGAAACGCATGATCTGAGTATTAAAAAGTGCGGGCATTCCCGGTTGGAGCGTCGGAAGATCATTGACTATTGTCGCACGACATAACCAGTCACCGATGCTGCCGGAAGCCCCAGGATCATTCTGTTGGACTCCGGGCTGAAGCGTTCCGCCCGGAAAGATCTTGCCGTTCACTATAAATGTGTTACCCCGTAGAGGTGCAAAGTCTACACCGCGCATGCTTGGACCATCTACAGCTACATCAAAACGTAAGGTTCGCGTATGAGCCGCCGAAAGGCTGGTAATCGCCAGTAAGCCAATAGCAAGAATTGTAAAAAGACCTTTTTTCATTTTGTTCTCCTTCAGCTCCATTTTTGGGGAGGTGCGACCGTCAGGAGCTATTACGGCCGTATCTTTTTTTTGTGGTCAACTATTTGAATTGCGCCCTGCAGAGTGATCTCCTCAGATGCGGGTGAAAGTACCTGACGCGACAGTCGGGTGGTCGGTTGCACTGAGGGTCATGAACTCCAGGCGATGCCAGTTATCGGACATTACCCAGTAATAGGTATAGATAAACGCACCTTCTACGGTTGTGAAGGTTCCAGAATAGGCGTTTGCCGTCAGGTCAAAGTTCACCGCATAGTTGCCGACAAAATTGTGGGCGAGTGGCGTATAGCCACCCCGATTCGTATAGCCCGATCCGTGCAGCGTTCCACTACCGTCAAAGTCGAGATACGCGGCGAACGTATGTAGCCGATAGCCGCTGACCTGCGTAAAACCACCCACGGCCGCCGGTTGATATGCACCGATCTGCGGAACTCCCGCTGGGTTCGCCGCCGGAGGGTCCAGATAGATGTATCCCGTGTATGAGGTGGCATAAGTTCCGCGTAGGAGTCGCAAGGGATCGTGCGGTCTGATTTCTTCATGGTCTGTAGGCATTTTTTTTCTCCTATATCTGAGTTTTTTAAGTTCACCCCAGCGGTTGGGGCTGAGATTTTTTGTTTGTTTTGACCGGCGGTTGCTATATAATGCTCGGCGAACTTGTGATCTGCCTCACGCTTTAAAGCAACCGACGAAACGTGTTTGCACGTTGAGCGACTGTAAATATCCTGGGTAGACCGTGTCCTTGGAAAAGTATCCTAGTTTTCTCCTAAATTCCTCGGAAGGAAATATGCGCAACAAAAATGGTCATTTTTACGAGTTCAAATCGTTTCGGCTAAACCTTGATGAGCGGCTGTTGTTGAATGCGGAAAAGTCCGTCTCTCTCACTCCTAAGGCCTTCGATGTCCTCGCGGTGCTGGTGGAGCGATCCGGGCACCTAATCGAAAAGGAAGAATTGATGCAGATGGTGTGGCCCGATTCGTTTGTCGAAGAGGCAAATCTAACGCGCATAATCCACACCCTGCGGAAAAGCTTAGGTGACGATGGTAACGGGAACAAATTTATCGAGACCGTTCCTACCAAAGGTTATCGATTTGTTGCGGATGTAACACCGGTAGAAAAAGACGACGAAGACAAAGCTGCAGTTGTTGACGTTCAGCAGCCTTCGGAGTTAGTTGAAAAGCCGGCGCAATTGCAGCCATCGCCCAACGACACCGGAAAACCGAAAAACTTTATTCCGATCTCGATAGTTGTGGCGCTTTTGCTCGCGATGACAGTGGGTGCGTATTTATTGGTTGCCCGTCGAACACTTTTTTCAAAGACAAGCCGTAGATCGATCGCGGTAATGCCATTCGAAAATGACACCAATGACAGCGGTTCCGATTATCGCGTTGACGGGGTCACCGAGAGCGTTATCAACCAGTTATCCGGGCTTTCAGGTCTAAGAGTGATCGCGCGCGATTCGGTCTTCCGTTATAAGGGAAAAGAAATACAACCTACGGCGGTAGCAAGGGAATTGGACGTTGAGGCTCTAGTAACAGGCAACATCAAGCAAGTTGCCGGTCAAGTGGTCATAAATGTAAATCTGGTTGATGCGAATGACGGTAGGCAGCTGTGGGGCAGGCAGTTCGTTAAGAATTCCTTTGACATTATCGCAACGCCGAATCAGATCTCGGAAGCGGTGGCCGAAAGCCTTGCGTTAGATCTTACAGATGCCGAAAAGCGGCGTCTCAGCCACCTTCCGACCGAAAATCCGGAAGCCTACCGGCTATATCTCGAGGGACGAGCCGCTGGGCAACAGCAAACCCCAGCGGGACTGATGAGGTCGGTTGAGCTTTACAGGCAGGCGATCGAAAAAGATCCAAATTTTGCCCTCGCCTATTCCGAGATTGGAATGAGAAACATAAACTTGGGAATATACTTTCAGGATCCTAATGAAACAATGCCTGTGGCAAAAGCATCCGCCGAAAAAGCTCTCAAGCTAGATCCGACCTTGAACGATCCGCATATAGTCTTAGGTATGGTGGCGCTGCTTTACGACTGGAATTGGAATAAGGCTCAAGAGGAATTGACCGAAGGAACATCGATAAATCTAAAGTCCTTCGAAGTATTTAGCTGCGCCGCTCACGTCCTTCAGATGGCCGGAAAGACGCCGGACGCCGATGAAGCTCTTAGCCGGGCACTGACAGATGATCCCCTTTCAGTACACCTTACGACCGAGCTCGGGTGTAATTCGTATTACGCACGCCGTTACGACCAATCGATCACCGAATACCGTAATGCTCTCGATCTAGACCCCCAGAATTTCATGGCGATCTATGGTCTAGCACGGTCGTTGAATCAGGAAAATAAATATCAGGAGGCGATTGACGAGCTGGATAGGGCCAAAAAATTCCTGCCAATGTTTCCACCGGTCGCAGTCGCTGAAAGGTCGTTTGCTAACGCAAAAATGGGAAGACGTGACGAAGCCGGGGCAGCACTAAAGACTCTCGAACAAATGCCAAAAGAGGTCTATGTAGATCCTTTTTTTCAGGCCACGATCTATCTTGGACTTGAAGACAACGATCAAACTTTCAAATACCTGGAAAGGGCCTTTCAGGCACGTTCATCGTTGATGCCTTCGCTCGCAAACGATGCAAAATGGGACCCTATGAGAACAGACCCGCGCTTTCAAAATCTACTAAAAAACGTCGGCCTTCCCTAAGATCGCATTTCTCCATCATTCCCAAAATCGGCACGACGTCCCGATCTGACAGCTGGCGTGAAATACGGTGCATAATTCGCTATTTAGCCGGTGCAAGAATCGTCTCCGCCGACGCTATGGACTAGTGCTCCCGGCGCCGACCAGCCACCGACGCAATTGACCGGCTATCAGTCAACGAACCCTTCGATGTCGCCGGACGGTAAACAGATCGCCTTTCATTTTATGGATTTCGGCGGCAAGAACCCGCACTGGAAACTGGGTCTGATGGACAGCCAGACTCATCTGCTATTAAACAAACTCGAATTTCCAATGCCCGTTACACAAAGACAAACCGTGTGGAATCCGAAAAATAATCTGCTTACAATGGCTTTTGGCAACGGCGAAAATTCAGGGCTCCTCCTTTGGTCGATAGCTGACGGCACGGTCCAGACGCTCAACGATATCGATGTAGACAGGATCGGGGCATTTGCTTGGTCGCCCGATGGAAACCGCCTTGTTTTCTCGCAAGTGTTCGAAACAAGCGACGTTGTTTCGTTGGACAATTTTTAACTCAGTACCTACTCCCGTATTCTTGACAACATTGGTTGCGTTCTACCATCTGACCCTGAACCAATTTGCAGACGACAATGCAGTTCCTAAATAAAGGGATCGCAACGAAGGGTATTTACCGCATGCCAAGAAGTTCCATCACCGTTTCTTGGACATTAGCGGGGCGTCAATGTCGTATTACTAACAACTACTTTATCCACTGCGGTTTGGTTGAATGGAAACACAGCTGGGGTGCCGGTTCGCCAGAGGTCGAACTGGTCTTTGAAATGGGGGGATTTGGGGTCGCCGCTTTCGCCGAGCGGGATGACGTGGCGGGTCAGGTCCCAGTTGCCGGGGCTGGCGATGAGACGCATTGAGACGTTGGACGCGACGTTTGGCGTCTGGCCGCTGCCGTTGATCGGGACGTTGGGCGTCGCGAATTGGCCGCCTATGAGCGGCGCCGCAGCGAGTGGATGCGGGAAACGAGCCTTGGTGACTGCGCCCCAAAGCCATTTCGATTCATCAGGCCCGAAGCGTTTCGGGTCGGCCAGACTGGTCCGTGACGATGCATCGCACGCTTTCAGCAGATCGGCGTAGCTTGAATAGGCCTTCGGAAGCCAGCGGGCGGATTGCTGATCTACCGCCCAGTAAAGGATGCGTTCGCGGATCAGATAGGCGGGGACCGGTCTGTTGTCGTCCGCGATCGCATTGGCAGAGCAGTTCCGAATCTCGTTGACGAGCAGAGCCGCTTCGGAATCAGTGGTCATTCTTCCATCCCAATTCTTGATCACATTCAAGGTCTCGGACGACGCTGCGTTCAGCTTTACGATCTGTTTCGAGAGATCGGAAAGCGGCAGATTGAAAACGTCGAGCTGCGTATCCCGAACGTCGTCCATCGTGACCTTGGTGTTCTTTTCCAGCAGTTCATGGATGCGATGGGCACGCCACGGCATGGCAATGTCGCGGGCGTAGACGTTGAAGTATTTGTAGCCGGTGCCGACTGCACGCTGATTGGCGGTGACGATCAGACCATCTTTTGGATTGTAAACATTCGGCAGTTCCTCGAACGGAACGTAGCCGACCCAATCGCCGTCGCTGGTCGAGCCGTCGTAGGGCAATGAACCGTCGCCTGTGCGTCGGAGCGGAATGCGGCCGCTCGGGTACCAGCCGATATTTCCTTTGACGTCGGCAAACACGAAATTTTGCATCGAGCCGCCGTAGGTTTTCAAAGCGGCTCGAAAATCGTCCCAATTTTTCGCGCGATTCAATTTAAAGAACGCCTCGAATTCCCCGTTCTTAGGATCGAACGCGGTCCAACGCATCGCGTACCGCTTTCCGCCTTCTTCAAAAACGATTGGCCCGTTGCGAGTTTCGGTAACATCGAGCGACTGGATCTCGGTATCCGGTTTAAGCAAATTCTTACGAACCTTGATCTCCTCTTTTCGGACAACGGGATCCTTCAGTCCGTCCGGCGTTCTGTATTTGCCGCTGGCGTCAAAGGTTTCGAGATAAAGGTCCTGAACGTCAGGCCCGACGTTGGTCGCTCCCCACGCGATCGAATCGTTGTGACCGAGAATGACGCCTGGAACACCGGGAAATACGACACCAGCCGCGTGAACATTTGGCGATGTCAGATTGACCAAATACCAAATGCCGGGAGCGGTCGCGGCAAGATGCGGATCGTTGGCGAGAAGCGGTTTGCCGTCGGCCGTTCGGCTGCCCGAGATCACCCAGTTATTACTGGCCGCGAGGTCTTCGGCGTAGAGGCCCACCATTTCGAGCGAGCGTTTTCGGACGTCGGCCCCATCGTTGGCCGCGAGCACTTCGTTCGGGTCAACCGCGACGGGTTTTGAGACGCGCGTCGTTTGCGCAGAGACAGTGTCTTTTCCAAAAAGAACGACATCGTACGGCGTAACGGGATTTGAAAGATCGGCAAGCTTCTCCTTCGGAATATTTTGAAGCGATGCTTTCAAAAGGTCTTGCTGCCAGGTCGCGCTCAAGGCGTCGGCAAGAATCTTGCCAATGACGACAGTATCTGTCGGCTTCCATTCGGTCGGGCGATATTGAAGGATGTTGAACTCGACCGGGATCGTTTTGTCGTCAAGCGTCGCGATATACGCATTGACGCCTCGGGCATAATTCTCGAGAGCTGCGCGCAGGTCGGGCGAGAGATACTGCATTGAGTCTTCGGCAACCTTAGAAAAACCGTATCGCCGCCAGCGTTTGTCTTCTTCGATCGTCCGCGCTCCGAACAATTCCGCCGTCTGCCCACGAGCAAGCCGCCGCATCAGGTCCATCTGCCACAGGCGATCACTGGCCGTTATGTAGCCCTGGGCAAAGTAGAGATCGGCCTCGTTAGTCGTCGAAATATATGGAATGCCGCGAGCGTCGCGCTTCACCGTGACCTGATCTTTCAAGCCGACTGTGGAGACGGTTGAGGAATTCTGCGAATACGCGGTCAACTGTACAAAAAGTGTACTGAAAACGATCAGTATGTAAGGTAAATGACGACGAGTTTTCATAATTCTCCTTTGATCGACAAAAATCTCAGCATAATGAACGATTTGGCCGGTGGAACACAGATTGCACTAGATTCGTGAAACACGTAACTATCGGCCGACGAGCGATAATTACGATTAACGGGAGGAAGAGAAATAATGAAAAGATATCTATTCATGCTAACACTTGCAATAGCCGCAGGGATGTTTTGTTTAACGAGTGATGCATCTGCACAACGGGGCGGATCCAAAGGTGTCGATCACGGGCGTTTCGGTGTTTCCCAAGGTCGATGGCAAGGGCACCATCTCCGCGGACAGAATAACGGTGAGCACCGGTACCGAGGACGCAATCGGAATACCTACGGTTATAAAAATTACGGGCAATACCGCAGAACGCAGGTCGGAAACCGTCGCTACAGTATTCGAGACTACTGGAAGAGACGGCATTTTTAGAACCTGATCGAATCGAGAAAGTGTAGGGGATCGGCTGGTAGTCGCATCCCCTGTTTTTTATCGATCAAGTACGATCAACCTTTGTTCGGTCATTTCTTCCATCGCGTAACGCACGCCTTCTCGACCGAAGCCGGAATCTTTTACGCCGCCGTAGGGCATATTATCCACGCGAAATGTCGGGACGTCGTTAACGATGACACCGCCGTATTCAAGATTTTCAGCAGCATAGTTCACGTTCGCCAGATCTTGTGAAAAGACGCCGGCCTGCAAGCCGTATTTTCCATGATTGGCCTTATCGACGGCTTCGCGAAAATCGCTGAATTTTTCGACAACGACCACGGGGCCAAATGCCTCTTCGGAAACAATGTGCATTTCAGGGTCGGTGTTCGTCAAAACGGTCGCGTCAAGCATACTGCCATCGAGCGTCCCGCCGCAAAGAATCTCGGCACCATTATCGACCGCCTCGCTCACCCAATCGCTGACGCGTTTTACAGCCCGCTGATCGATCATCACAGAGAGGAGCGTGTCGTCGCTCGCAGGATCGCCTTTTTTTAACGTTCTCGCACCAACTACAAACGATGAAACCCAATCATCGAAAAGCTTTTCATGAATATATATCCGCTGTACCGAAATGCAGACCTGGCCGGAATAGGCGAACGCTCCGACGAGATTTTTGGACACGGACGAGGCAATATCGGCGGTCTCGTCGATGATGACCGAAGCGTTGCCGCCGAGCTCCAATGCAACAGCTTTTTTTGCGGCCTTCGATTTGATATCCCAACCGACAGGGGCACTGCCGGTGAACGAGATCATCGCGATGCGGTCGTCGGCGAGAGCTTTCGGAATGAGTTCAACATCTATCGGCACGACCTGCAGCGCACTTTTCGGCAGGCCGCTGGCGAGAAAGACCTCGCCGAGGAGCAGACTGGTCAACGGCGTACGCGGGCTGGGTTTAATGATGATCGAATTCCCAGATGCGAGCGCGGGTGCGACTTTGTGAGCGACGAGATTTAACGGGAAATTGAACGGTGTGATGCCATAGATCACGCCGCGTGGAACTCGCAGGGTCCACCCGGTTTTGCCGCGGCCGGACGCCTGAGCATCGACCGGTACGACCTCGCCGACAAAGCGCTCGGCTTCGCCTGCGGCCGTTGAAAATGTCGCGATCGCACGCTCAACCTCGCCCCGGGCGTAGCGGCGGGGTTTGGCGGATTCATCGACAATGGTTTTTGTGAATTTTTCTTTTCGAGCCTCAATGCCGTCCGCGATTGCCCGGAGCCCTTTCGCTAACTGATATCGTGACGGCTTTCGCATTTGGTGCGCAGCATCTACGGCAGAAACGATCGCCTCGTCGAGTTCGGATGCGGTCGCACTAGACACTTTGGCCAATAGCTCGCCCGACCAAGGAGATCGGACGTCGAAACGTTCGGCCGCTTCCCTCCAATTGCCCGCGATCAACATCTTACCGGTGTACGCCATTTTTTTAACTCTATACTTTAGTTTTAAGTTAAACTCTTGAAAGACCTTAATCAACTTTCAGGGGGTGTTGCATGAAAACCACGAAACTAATTCTTTTCGCTGTCGCCTGCGTTCTGTTTACGTATGCATGCAGCCAGACATCGGTAACCAATACGACAAACAGCGCGACTAACGCAGCAAACCGAGCCGCCTTGAACACGCAGCCAGCGGCCGCGAGTGACGATCTGGCGGCGGGGCGGGACCTTTATAAAAGGAACTGCGCGGCATGCCATCGCGCGGACGGAACGGGCGGCAAGATCACACTCGACGGAAAGACGATAAATCCCGAAAATCTGACGGCGGATAAGTTCAAGAATCGCCCAGATGAAAAGCTGATTGGCTACATCACCGACGGCAACGACGAAGGCATGCCCGCATTTAAGGACAAGCTGAAACCGGAAGAGATCAAAGAGGTCGTAAAATACATTCGCGGCGAACTGCAGAAAAAGTAGGTTTGCAATTCAAAACCCCAGAAACTAAAATCAAACACGGCACGCACCCGTAGCTCAGCTGGATAGAGTATCTGACTTCGAATCAGAGGGTCGCAAGTTCGAATCTTGCCGGGTGTACCACAGCATCATATTTATTTATAGATAGTTACAAGAACAGGAAGACGGCGTTAGAAGTCGTCTTTTTGCCGTTAGGACTTATATTAGGACTTGCCAGCATCGATTCGGTGTGTTTTTTAGCTTTTCTTAGGTTCTTCCGCCGGAATCGATAAATGCTGGTATCGCTCTACCCATTTCGTCAGCGGCTGCAATATTTTTTTCCAATTTCATCATCAAGCGTCATTAGCTTATTCAGCCTTTTTGGGAAGGCCAAGGCACAGGGTTGGATCGTTCCTGGAGAATCGCATAAATGCTCGTTCTTGACGATCGAGGATGCGCTGAAAGCGTTTGGTAAGTTTTCCCTTGTAGAAAGGCTTCGCATATCTCTTGGTGATGAAGTTAATTCTTTGATTCCCTTCCTCAAGGACCTCAAAGGCTGCCCGAAAATCGCGCCAGCCCTTGGCTTCGGTTTGCTTGCTATACATCGCGGAAGGATAGGCAAAACGGGTGGATTCGAACCACCGGCCTTTCACTTAGGAGTGAAATGCCAACACCTGGTTATCGTCGGTTGAGAGCGGTTGACGTGGTTATTCCTGATCACTAGGAACCTCCATGCTGGTTTGATCGAGGTTATAAGGGGACAAAACATCATGTCTAAGGTGAATTCACCTTAGGGTTCCGCGCGACTTTGCTATCGACCATTCCGCTAACAACCTATTGCAGCCGTCTAAGGTGAATAAAATATATCAACCGTTCTTCCGTAAAAAGACGTAAAAGCAGAATTATCCGTTAAAACGTAAACTGGAGCGCGGTCGTATAACGTCAACTATCGAAATCCCCGTAAGCGAGGCTGCGTCACAATCGTAGATTCGACATACGACCGCATCTTGGCTCGTCTGGTGAAACGGCGAGGTTGGAGATCCTTTCCTTTCGGGCCGTGAAATTCGTCAACTGCTTGGGCTTTCCTCCTTTGCGATTGCTTCCAAATTCCGCCAACCCAAGGAAATCAAGGCGAAGGCAATCGGGAGTAAGGTGTGAGGCGATTCGCTCGGGTGAAACGAGCACATTCTCAAAATTGCCCAAACAATGGCACCATCGAGGTTGGGGGACGGGGCCGTATAGTTTGATCTCGCGCGGGAACATGTCGGCGGGCGATCTTTCATGGTCAGAATGGTTACCGCCAGAAACCTAGTGCTCAGCAATAAAACCGGCTACGATCTCTCTTTTTTAGTTTAAAATCTAAGTCGGCCGGAGAAAATTTAATCTATCTTAATCATCTGTTGACACTATCGAAACTGAGACAACCCTGCCTAGACTCGCATTTGCCCCAGCCCCAGGTATGCCTCCCCCTCCCTCCAGTCCAGTAAAAAGACCGAATGCCGTGATAGGAATTCCAAACCTCTCGAGATCAAACCACTTATGATGGTGTGGAACCCAAAGAAACACAGATCCCGACATGCCAAAATGAGCGGCTAATAAATCAGCATTGATAACTTCAAAAAAACCGTCCGTAAACATACGCAAAGGAGATCCTGCAGGCGCTCGGTGAGTTTCAAAAATTCTCCCGGCAGAAAAAAAATTCGGATTGCTGCCAGCAACGGTAGGCATGTTCTTGGCCAGGCTAAAGAATTGCTTTATTTTTTTGAAAGTGAGGGTGGGTGCTGCGGGACCGGCCATGGCATAGTCTATTTGCACAATATCACCAGTAGTGGTGTCCTTAATTTGGTACATACCCGCCCCCGCTGAAATAAAACCAACGCTTGCGCCAATTCCCTCGGAAGTAACAAACTCCCAGTTTGATTTTTTTAATAACATATTTAGATCTCACTCCTTTTATGACAAAACTACTGTTTGAATGTAAACAGAATCGCTATTTTTCACGTCCCTTTTTATCGGTTAAAATTCACCGCCTCATCTTCCTCCGGAGGGATCTCAAACGTCCATATAGATGTCGTTCTTCCGTTTCCGGTGGAAATTTCCACCGAATTGTAAATGGAGCTTCCAATAGGACGCAAGTGTTATAATTCATTGTAATTTCTTTTTCGAGACCATATAATTCGGGCCGCGTATAACGTTAGGTTCCCGTCTTTTTTGGTGGTGACAACATATTAGGAGTCAGCAGCTCAGATGTCTTTAAGCGCAACTTCAAATAATCTTCAAAATAACCTCAAAATTTCTAACCGCAACGGCATGAATGTTTACGCGTTTGAGGACTTTCGCCTGGACACGGAGCACTTGATGCTATATCGAGATGGATCTGTGGTCCCGTTGACGCCAAAAGTGGTTGAAACTCTCGTTGCTCTGGTAGAAAAGAGCGGAGAGGTCATAAGCAAAGAGGTTCTTATTAGAAGGGTCTGGGGCGAAACCGCCGTAGAGGAATCAAATCTTTCCCAAAACCTCTATATCCTGCGAAAAATGCTCGGAAATAGGTCCGATGGCAAATCCCTGATAGAAACTTTTCGACGACGGGGTTACAGATTCAATGGCGAAATTCGTTATGAGGGAACGGCAACTCCTTTTGCCGCGACAAGCGCAAGAATCGGTCTCGGCAAAGAGGCAACTCACGACCCTGCAACGCAGTTTGTAATAAGCGAAGCGGAGTTGACGACCGCTTCAAGAAAACGATTGTATTCGAGTATCGTAAGCGCTACGGTCGCCATCGGGTTAGCTATATTATTCTCGGCAGGTTTTTTTGCATTCCGGTCAAATGGCGAAAAAGGCCCCGGGAGTTCGTCAGGCATCAAGCTGACGCGTTTGACGCCGGACCAAGATATTTTGGCACCGGCGATCTCGCCGGATGGCAAATATCTTGTCTATGATTTGACTGAAAGCGGCAAGCATAGTCTTTGGCTTAAAGACCTCACTTCGGGAAGCTCGACGCAAACGATGCCGGTTGACGACGCGGAATATTTTGATCTCCAATTCTCACCCGACGGAAAGCAGGTCTATTATGGCAAGACGCTTAATAATCACCCGAATTTGACTGCTTTCCGTATTCCGGTCCTTGGAGGAGAGCCTCAGTTGGTTGCTTATAACGTGATCGGTCCAATATCCGTTTCGCCTGATGGCGGGCAGATCGCCTTTATGCGAAATGTCGAAGACGAAAATCAATTGCTCGCCGCCGCCGCCGCCGACTCGAGTAAGGAGCGAATTTTATCGAGGCGAAGCAAAAATAGGAAATATGAGACTTGGGGTTCAAAGCTCTCATGGTCGCCGGACGGTTCACGGATAGCGATTTGTGGCTCGAAGGTTGTCGATGACAAATGGCGGCATGAATTGATTGAAATTTATGTAGATGAGGGCACCGAAAGAGTTATCCCGACTCCCGATTGGAACTAAATTGATGATGTAGTGTGGCTTTCGGATCAAAGCTCCTTATTCGTTCGCGCCCGCGAAACCGAAGTTTCGCCGTGGCAAGTTTGGCGTGTCTCGTATCCGGACGGCGAAGCAAGTCGCGTTACGGACGATACTAACAATTACGATGGTCTAAGTTTATCCGCCGACTCGCGATTCTTGGTTGTTAGCCAAAGTTTGGGAAATTTTAATATCTGGACGATGCCGATGAACGCATCAGACCGAGCTAAGCAGTTAACCTTCGGTGCGGCGGTTTCCGCGAATGATGGAGTTTTCGGTATCGCTGTTCTTTCAGATGGCAAGATCGTTTACACAAGTCCGCGTGGCGGAAATGTTGATTTGTGGCAGATGGAGGCTGACGGCACCGGTCAGAAACCATTGACAAAAAATGCCGGAGATTTCAATATTCGACCGCGGGTCGCTCCGGATGGCAAAACGATCATTTTCGTTTCCTCGCGAAGCGGCTCGCAGCAGATTTGGCGGATGGACACGGATGGAGGCAATCCGCGGCAGTTGACTTTCGAAAACGCCGTCGATCATCCTTGGATTTCCCCCGATGGTTCATGGATTTACTTTTCGCTAAATTATGGTCTTGATAAACAACTAATCGCAAAGATTCCATTTGAAGGAGGAGAGATCGTGAAAGCCTTTGAAGAAAAGAATCCCTACCATCCCTCGATTTCGCCTAATGGGCAATTCATGTATTTCGACGAGTATGATGAAAACTCGGACGATCCTTGGAAACACGGTGTTTTGTCGCTCCAAAGCGGCAAGGTCCTCAAAGAGTTCATATCGAGTGAGGGTCGTTTTATGGAAGGGTGGGCGGATGCCGTGTCGGCGATCGTCGAGCGCGACAACCGTAGAAATCTTTGGGTAGAGCCAATTGACGGCGGCAAATCGCGTCGGCTTACTGATTTTGACAACGGCCAGATCCGAAACTTTACGGTTTCGCCCGATTTCAAACAAATAGTTATCTCTCGCGGCAACCCGGGGGCCGAAGCTATTTTAATAACCGATTTTTAAGATTTCGTAGTACCTTACGTTCCGCTTCGGAGAGACGATAACTTTCACGAAGCCCTGACTCATCGTTCTCTATTTTTGAAGGAAATTCAATACTCTAATCTCTCTATACGTCTTAATTGGAATTTCGAAGCTGCTGACGGAGATTATTTCAGAACCATTTCTTATATTTTTAGCTGGCCCAGCGGTAACGATTTACGCTTTACGCGTTATTTCCAACTCCTTCTCTAATGTTTTGACTGATAGTCGGATTCCCCGGATTTGTGCGGCTGAGTAAATAATCGCATGCGGTTTCGCTTTTCCGGTCGGCAACGGGAGTCGGACTGAATCGCCCATCTCAAGCGTGTCGAGTAGAGGATACTTTCGATTCGTGGATTCCGCTGCGAGCGAGCGAGCGCCCGACTCAAGGCTAGTGAATATGCGGCTCCGTTACTGGATTATTTCTCCTAAGGGATGCCTCAAATCCTTTCACTGCTGTTAACCCACAGGCAGCGGCGGAATTCGAGTCGAATAAAGAAAAGCGAAGCAGTGAGGCTCTTAATAACGTATACCCACGCCTTTGCGATTTCTGATTGCTGGAAGCTTGCATGATCATGTTTGTCTTCAAGAAAACAGGCTCGGATTGTTCTATGCGGCGATTTAAAAGTTCGTGCCGGTACTTAGACTGGTTCTTTGGTTGGCGGTGCCCCAGTTTTCTGTCCAGAGCTGGAAAACAAGGAGCGACCAGAGTTTTTTAGCGTGGTTTGCCGTTGATGTCTCATGCTCGGTTAGAAGGCGTTCGACGTATTGGGGGTCGAATAGGGCTTGCTTCTTGATCCGGTCAGGTGCAAGCAGCTCTCGAACCAGGGGATTCATGGCGCCTTTGATCCAGGAGCCGGTCGGTATAACAAAGCCCCTTTTCATACGGTTCACGACTGAAGCCGGCAGGATCGGTTCCATCGCTTTTTTAAGAACGTACTTTCCGGTCTTGCCGAATGCGAATTTCATCGTGTCGCATTTGAGTTTATAGTTGCGCGGCAGGGCGGCTGCAAATTCGGCTATCCGGGAATCGAGAAACGGCGAGCGGACCTCCAGCGAAACCGCCATACTGGAGCGGTCGACTTTGGTAAGGATGTCTTCAGCAAGATAGACCTTCATGTCGAGGAACTGCATTATCTCGACCATGTTGTCCGTGTCAGTCGTGGTATCGAAATGACAAAGATTCGATAGGTTTCGAGCCGGATGGCATACATCGCTATAGGTCTGTGATCGCAGAGCGGGAGCGAAAAGGCTTTCTTGTTCGTCAGGGCTGAATGAACCGAAGTATGAGAAATGCCTTGCCAGGGGATCGGTGATCTCGAGGGCTCGGACGAAGCGCTTTGCTATAAAACTCAAACCGATATCCTCGCGCGGCGTGGGGAGGCCCTTGATAAAGTTTTCGATAACATTCTTTCGAATGAAGTGCGGAAGTTTGAGATATCGCTCGATCAACTTGCCAGCGTAATAGGATGGGTAGCCCCCAAAAAGCTCGTCGGCTCCGTCCCCGCCGAGAGCGACCGTGACTTCGGACCGGACGAATCGCGATAAGAAAAACATCGGCACCATTGACGGGTCCGACATCGGCTCATCAAGCCATCCAGCGATCTCGGGTAGAAGGTTGGCACAGTGTTCAGCGGACAGACATTCCTCGCTGTGATCGGTGCCGAGGAATTCAGCAACGTGTCTGGCAGAGGATGATTCGTCGAACCCAGATTCTTCAAACCCGATGCAAAAGGTCTTAATGGATTGGGCCGAATGCATTTCGGCAAATGCTGCAATGGTGGATGAATCAATCCCTCCGCTAAGAAGGACACCCAGCGGCACGTCCGAGACCAATCTCATTCTCGTGGCATCGTCGAGAAGCCATCGAAGTTCTTCGGCAGCCTCATCTATAGACGGAATTGGCGAGCGTTTGTGATGATTTAATGTCCAGTGGCTTTCAATTCGAACCTCACCATTTTCAACAACCAAGGAATGCCCGGCCGGCAGCTTTGAAATGCCTTCATAGATCGATCGCGGAGCCGGAACACAATCGAAAACGAGATATTCGCGAAGCGCCTCGATGTCCAAGGAGGTTCTGACATTTGGGTGAGAAAGAAGAGCTTTGATCTCGGATCCAAAGATCAACTGGTTATTGAATTTACCGTAGTAAAGCGGCTTTTGGCCCAATCGGTCCCGGGCGATAAATAGCCGCCGGCACACGGAGTCCCAAACGGCGAACGCGAACATGCCGTTTAGCTTTTCAACCATCTTTACGCCGTACTCTTCGTACAAATGCGGAAGAACTTCCGTATCCGTGCGAGAGAAAAACTTGTGGCCGCGCTTTTCAAGATCAGTGCGAAGTTCGCGAAAGTTATAGATCTCGCCGTTCAAAACAGCCACCGTGGACCGAGTCTCATCAAAGAACGGTTGATCTCCCGTAACGAGATCAATGACGGCCAGCCGTCGCACTCCGAGAGCGATGCCGTTCGCAACACCACTTAATCGCCGCCTTTTTACTTGCCGATTTCTATTTCTGTCACCCTTATT
>JBDTXM010000056.1:0-17037 GCA_040006215.1 Acidobacteriota bacterium | reverse complement strand
CCCGCACGGCGTTGAACAAAGATGAGGATATAAGGGCCTGGGCCGAAAATTTTCTCAAGGAAAAGACCAAGGGAGAAAAGCCGGAAATGTCCGACGAGGAATTCGAAAAATTCTGGAAATACCACAAACCCGAGATCATGCACGAAGGCGCCACCGACGCCATGGCTGCCTATCGCGAGAGTCAAAAAGGGTAGCTGCTCTTGTCAGTCGGCCTAAGCGGGCTCTATCGGGACAACGCCGACCGGATCGGAATAAAGTCGCCTAATAAACGGGATAAGGGCCAGCAGTAAGATGCCTCCGCCTATGAGCACTGCCGCGACCTTACCGAATAGGCCGACCAAGGCTGCTTCATCCGGCTCGAAATTTCCGGCTACCAGTCCGCCGAAATAGCTTCCCATCGATATCGACAGAAACCACACCCCGAGCATCAAACTCACCATTTTGCCTGGAGCGAGTTTTGTCATGGCGCTCAAACCCACGGGGCTGATGCACAGTTCCCCCCACGTATGGAATAGGTAAACGACCACCAGCCACCACAGCGATACCTTTCCGCCGCCCGATAACGACGAGGCGTAAGCGAGGATCACAAATCCAATACCGGTAAGGACCAACCCGATCGAGAATTTGAGTTCCTCGGACGGCTGACGCTTTCCTAAAAATACCCAGATAGCTGCAAAGATCGGAGCGAATACGACGATAAACAAGGGCCCGACTGCCTGAAACCAGGAACTCGGATATTCCAGGATGCGGCTAGCTCCCAGCAGCCGGCTGAATGTCGTCTGAAACCAATCTACCAGCGGTTGAATAAACGACGGGATCTCGCGGTTGGTTATATGCTCGGCGAAAAGATTAAGGCTCGATCCGGCCTGTTCAAAACCCATCCAAAAAATAGTCGCGAAACCGAACAACACAAATATGATGCCTATTCGTTTCCAGTCATCGATCGTCAATTTGTCCTGAAGGCCGGTTAAAAAGACCGCGACCAAGCCTGCCAGTAGAACAACCGGCATCAAGACGTATTTGATCGCAACAGAAAAGTTGAATGCCAGCCCGAATACGTTCAGGATCGTGTCGGCCTTTCCCACTATCGTCGGAAAGACCGAAGCCGCAAAACACCCTAAAAGAAAGATAGCTAGAACAGAAAATACGACCAGAGCTATCATTTGTGACAGATAGGCAGAACTCTCTTTTTGTCCCGTCTCGTTCGCGACAGTTTCGCTTACCGGTGGTTCCCCGATCCCTTTTAGATTCTTATAGCTCGCCGCATATTGGATCACGCCCAAGAGCATGCCTACGCCCGCCGCTCCAAATCCCCAATGCCAGTTGTAAACCGCGAGCGTGCCGCAGACGAACGGCGCAAAGAAGGAGCCCGTGTTGATCCCCATATAAAAGATCGAAAAACCAGCGTCGCGCCGTTCATCGTCTTTTGAATAAAGATCGCCGACCATCTTGCTGATGTTCGATTTCAAAAAACCGGTCCCTACGGATACGAAAATAAGTCCGGCATAAAAGAAGGGGATGGGCGGAAACGCGAGCAGAAAGTGTCCCAGTGTAATGATGATTCCGCCGATGAGCGTTGCCTTTTTGGCACCGATGTAACGGTCCGCGATCCAACCGCCAAGCAGCGGTAAAAACCATACTGACGACGTGTAGAGCCCATAGATCGCAGCCGACGATCGCGTATCCCACCCGAGGCCGCCTTTTTCAAGTTCCGCCGTCATGTACAGGAGCAGGATCGCCCGCATACCGTAGTAGCTGAGGCGCTCCCACATCTCCGTCATGAACAGCGTCGATAGCCCACGCGGATGCCCGAAAAATTGCTTTCCGGCCTGTCGATCAATATCATCTACGGATACGCTCATCGGTTTAATTTCCAGAAGATTTGTATTTTGAGAAGAGTTAGGCAAAATATATCAGATAATTCCCGTATCCAAAAGGAAAACATGGCCAGACAACTTCTGTTAATCGTTGCCGCAACTATCGTTGCGGTGATATCCATGACCGTCGCGGCCGGGCAGACGAGCCGAGCGAGTGTGAGCGGAGCCGAGGTGACCGGTACGTTCAGTCACGGCTTCACCGGCAAGTTCAAAGGCTCGGCGAGCGAGATCAAGATACTTGCTCTCGGGAAAGGTAAGCTTAAGGTGGCCTTCGATCTCGTCTATCCATTCGTCGATGGAACCGGCGAACTCGAAGCAAACATGGGCCAACTTGACGGCGAAGCTGAAATCTCCGGCGACACCGCCGTCGTGACGGCCACTGAATTCGGCCCATGTACCATAACCATAAAATTCGTTCGCCCGGGTAGCATCAAGGTTACCCAGGACAACAGCGATAGCGACTGTGGCTTCGGTCATAACGTCTCCGCTGAAGGCACTTATAAGAAGATGAGCGGCGCAAAGCCGAAATTCGATACACGCTAGAGGTTTAGACGAAATGACAAACTACCCCCAAGATTTTCGCACGCAAAAAGTGATCTCGTTCATGGTTATCGCTGCGATCGGGCTGGTCGCCGGTTTCGATATCTTATCAGCCACGATCGGTATCGGGCAGGTCATCGATTCGACACGCATTTTTCATCTCGACAACGGAAAGCCGGTCTCGGTTTGGCTTGCGATACAGAGCATTACGCTAATCTTTAAATTTCTATTATTTCTGGCCTCCGGGATCTTATTTCTGGTTTGGCTTAACCGCGCGAATAAGAATCTTGCTTCGCTGCAGCCGCAGCATGTCGAATTCTCATCGGGCTGGGCGGTCGGATGGTGGTTCGTTCCGTTTGCCGCGCTTATAAAACCCTTTCAGGTGGTTCGCGAGGTCTGGTGGGAGAGCGACCCTGACCGAAGCGGCGATCAAACGTTTCTGACATCGAGCCTCCATAGTGCTCCCGCGTATATGGGCTTTTGGTGGGCGGCCTGGATAACAACGAATATTCTTGACAACATCTCGTTCCGAGTCTTCGATGCCGAGAGTCTTTCGGTGGTCAAGGTCACGGGCTTACTATTCGCCGCTGCCGCTATTACGTCGTTCGTCGCTGGAGCACTTGCCATCTATTTGGTATTAGATGTAACTAAACGGCAGAACGAAAGGTTTCGCCGCCTATATCCTGCACAGCCGGGTTACACGCCGCCGCCCAACTTAGGAAAGTATGGAGAGATTTAACGAACTCGGCCGCGGGATCGAAGATCTCTGGCGAGACCTCGACTATAACGAAGAGGTCTTTCCGGCGATCGCTGCCGAGGCGTTGAAGAAAGCCGAGTTGCCTTCTAAGATCTCGGCGTGGGAGATCGTCGAGTGGACGCTCGGGCAATCGGAGCTGCCTAAGCAGAAGGACCCGCGAGCAAACTTTGCCGAGCCGCCGATCACTCTTTTTAACGGCCCTCGTTTTTATATCGACGCGTACTTTTGGCTCGAGGGCACGACCGCAATTCATCAGCATGGGTTTTGCGGGGCATTTCAAGTTTTGCTTGGGTCGAGCATCCATAGCTGGTACGAATTTGAAAAACGCGAGGCGATAAATTCGTTTGTAGAGATCGGCGACATGAGCCTGAAGGTTTGTCAGCTCCTTTCGGTCGGCGATGTGCAGGAGATCTTTCCCGGCCGGCAATACATTCACTCGCTTTTTCATCTCGACCAGCCATCCGTCACGATCGTCATTCGCACGGACAAAAGCGCTCTGTTCCTGCCGCAGTTTTCGTATCACAAACCGTCGCTCGCGGTCGATCCATTTTACGAACACGAAACCACCACACGTAAGTTGCAGGTGATCGCGGCTCTTTTCCGCTCGGAGCATCCCGAGACGGATCGCATGATAGCGGACGTCCTAAAACGGAGCGATCTTCACACTTCATATCTGATTCTTAACGCAGCGCGCGATTGGCTCAAAGGCAGCCAGATAGACCAGCTTTTCGGCGTGTCCGGACAAACGGACAGATTTGCTGCCCTGGTTGCAGTAACCCGCGAACGCCACGGTGAAAAAGGCAAAGTGCTGGCGGACGTATTCGAGCGGCAAAAAATTCTCGACGAGATACTAAAACTCCGCCATGTCGTCACCGATCCGGAACACCGGTTCTTTCTCGCCTTGCTGCTCAATGTCGACGGCGTCGAAAATATTTCCCGGCTGATAGCCCAACGTTTTCCCGACACCGATCCGATCGAAAAGATGCTGGATTGGACCTTTGACCTGTCGAACACCCGTGTGGTCGGGCTGAATATCCCGAACGCCCTCGGCATTCCCGATTTTGACAGTGTCGATCTGCAGATCCTTGAATATATGCTCCGCGACGTCGCAGACGCCGATGTAACCGCAAGACTCCGCGCAGACCACGGCGACGATACCGCCGCAAATCTTGCCGGTAAGCTCGACGAAAAGATCGACCGGATCCGCACCGCCCCTATCTTCAAGCCGCTATTTGCCACTGAAACCGACATAATTTAAACTGGTTTCCTCATGCCCTTGTAGCTCAACGGTTAGAGCAGCAGACTCATAATCTGTTGGCTGTAGGTTCGAATCCTACCGAGGGCATACCTTTTTTCCATCTCTTCGATAGAACAAATAGCGTGATGTATCGAGTTGCTATCCGAAAATTCGCCGACCTGGCCAGATATTTCGGGGCAGTTGTTTTGTTTTTCGTCGTCCTCATCTCGCAAGGTTCGTCCTTTGCTGCCTCGCCCTCATCCGACCTTGTCTTCTGTCCAATTCAAAGAGAATGGGTAAGAAAGAGTGAGGAGCGTGAACGAGCCGGACGAGTATTGCTCGCTGACATCTGTGCTCCGCTCGAACTAAAGGCAGGATTTAGCCGCCGGCTTTTCGTTAAGAGTGTTGCTCCGATTGACGCTGAAGATCTTTTCTTCGACTTTGTCGCAATGGGCGATCAGGCATTTCTCGCGATCCCTTGTGGCCCGGCTTCGGATGGATCGGGCAAGGCGACCCTTTCGAGAAACACCGGCTCTGTCGTCGCCGGACAGTTCCACACGAACACTCTCGTGCCCAATGGTGCAGCGACGAAATCCGATGTTGATTCGTTCAGCCAAGCCGTCATTTATAATTCCTGTAATACTCTTGCCCCCTATCTCGAGAGCACCTCGGACGGTGTCACTCAGCGCGGCCCGCCCGAGCTTCTTTGATCGATCTTTAGAAAGATAACCGTCGGCCTGGTGAAATATTCCCAACGGCCGGCGAAACCTTTTTGATCCACGCGTCTTAAGTTGCTTGTGAATGCAAGCTGCGGTGTGGGATGAACGATTGATGAGAGTATTTCAATGAGGTTCTGCGGTTTTGGTCGACCGATATCTTCGTCCTTATATTTTTCGAAAACGTATCTAGGCGTTCTCGGTTATTTGTTCTTTTTTGCCGTGACCGTCTCTGCACAGCAGCGGATCGTCGGGGTCGTTATGGATGAAACGAGCGATGCACCTATCGCCGCCACGACCGTCCGGCTCGAGAGCGATTCGCTGCCATCGGCGATGATTGCTACCACCGATCCACACGGAGCATTTTCCTTTCCTAATTTGAGCCCCGGGCCATATACGTTGCGCGTCGCGGCCGACACATTTTATCCTAGGGAATTCGCGCTCAACCTCCGGCCGCGCGATACTGCACAACTGACCGTAAAACTTACCCGCATCTCAAACTTGGTCGAGAGTGTCGTCGTCCAGGCCGAACACAAGTTGCTCGACGAGACACAGGCAGCCACTGTCACTAACCTCAACGCGAAAGATATCGAATCGCTGCCCGCCGCACGCCGGACGCAGCTGACTGATGTCATCACGCCGTACGTGTCGAGTGCGGTCGCGGGGCACGACAATTTCGTGCATCTTCGCGGCAACGAACTCTCTCTGAACACGTTCATCAATGGCGTCTCGTTTTTCGACAATCCGCACCAGATCTTTACGCCTGGCATATCGCCGGACATCGTTCAATCGGTAAACGTTTTCACCGGTGGATTTCCCGCCGAGTTCGGCAATCGTTTCGGCGGCATTCTCGATATCGTCACTCGTGGCGGTTTTGACGCTAACGGGCACGGGAGTGTGACCGTCGGAGGCGGCAATTTTCTTCGAAACAATATAGCGTTCGACTACGGCGGGCATACGAAAAAACTTGGCTACTTTTTCTATAGCCAGGGATTTGAGAGCGATCGGTTTCTCAACACGCCGGAGCTCGAACGGCTGAACGATAAAGGCACCGGTTCACGCACCTTTGCCCAATTTGATTATCGCGCCGCTTCGAACGACACGCTCCGCCTCGTCCTGACCGGTGACGGAACCAACTTCCAATTGCCGAACACCGCCGAAGATCAGGAGCGCGGACGCGACTTTTTCGAGCGAAACCGCGAACAGACCGCGATATTTTCTTGGGAGCACGCATTTTCGCCCGCTTCGATGCTGATTACCTCAGCTTACGAGCGGTTCGCGTCCTCGCGGCTGGTCGCGACCAACGATCCGGGATCGATCCAGGCCGCCGGGCTTCGCAACGACATCGCGGCCGGCGTCAAGAGCGATTACTCGCTGTTTCTCGGTTCCAAACACGCAATTAAGATCGGTATCGATGTCGCCGCATTTCGCCTCCGCGAGGACTTTTCGTTCGACCCGCGTGACAACGAGGTCGATGTCGGTCCGTTCGATTTCCGGGGCCGAAAGAACGGCGGCGAACAGAGCGCATATATTCAGGACAAGATCCGCGTGACACCGAATTTCACCGCGGAGCTGGGAATTCGTTTCGATCATTACAGTCTGGTCATGAGCGGTCAGGAATTCAGCCCGCGGATCAATCTCGCATACTCGCTGAATAAACACCGCACCGTACTCCACTTCGCCTATAACCGATTTTTCGCGCCGCCGTCGATCGAAGATCTGCTGCTATCGGCACGGCTTGGGTTTGACGGCCTGCCGCCGCAGATATCGCGGAGCAATTTTGTTGAGAGCGGCGTCAGCCAGTCGATCACGGACAAGTTCGTCGTGCGTGCGACGGCGTTTTGCCGCCCGGACGAAAACTCGTTCGAAAACACCGAACTCGCCAATGTCCGCATCTTTGCTCCGACAACGTTTGCAAAGGGACGCTCCTTTGGCCTCGAGATCTCGGGACAGATCGCCGAGATACCGAAAACAGGCCTGTCCGGATATTTCAGCTACACGGCCCAGCGCGCGTTTCAGACCGGCCCCGTATCGGGAGGATTTACGCTCGAAAATGTAGGAGCGGGCGACACCGGCCCTGCCGCCTTCGATCAGATCCACACAGCCGTCGCGGGCGTGACCGAGCGCCATAGCCGCAGCGGCGTTTTTGCAACCGCTCAATTCGAATACGGCAGCGGAACACCGGCTGCATTGCCCGACGCGGATGGCGAGGAGACGCTCGTTCGCCTGCCCGCACATTTCGTTACCAATCTCTATTTCGGCATCGACCTCTTTCGCAAAGAGCGGCACAAGATGACGCTGCAGTTCAACGTCGAAAACGTCGGCAACCGCGTCTACCAGATCGCAAAAGAGAGCGAATTTACGCCCATCCAATTCTCGCCGCCCCGATTCCTCTCAGGATCGCTTAAGGTAAGATTTTGAGCCACCGTCGGGAGAAGTAGGAAGGGAGAAGTGAGAATTGACGCGCGAACACCTTCTTCGCGACTTGGCGCCTTTGCGGGAGATGGCTTTTCTTAACGTGAACAAGATATAAAGTTAGCGGATAGGTTTCCCGCAAGGGCGTAAAGCTGCAAAGGAAAAGAAGAGAAGCAAAAAAGTGAGCATCCAAGAACTTGGGTATGAGAGCACGCCGCTGGGCGATCTGACGTTGAGGCGGCGGAGTGAGACTCTGCTCGGCGGCCGTGAGGTGTTTGAGGTCAAGCTCGGCGACGAGTATCTGATGTCGAGCCTGTTTACCGAGAGCGAGAAGGCGCTCGCGACGCTTGGGCTGGCCGGGCTGTTGTCGGAGGAACTGGATGTGGTGATCGGCGGTTTGGGGTTGGGCTACACGGCGGTCGAGGCTTTGAAAAATGATAGCGTGAAACGGCTCCTGGTCATCGACCTTTTTCAAACAGTTATCGATTGGCACCGCGGCGGTTTGATTCCCAACGGTGAGATCATCACCAGCGACGAGAGGTGCGAACTGCGGCAAGGCGATTTTTTCAAACTCGCCCGCACCGGCTTTGACGCGTCCCAGCCCGAAAGAAAGTTTGACGCCGTCCTCGTGGACATCGACCACTCACCCGAACATTTTCTCGACGCCGGCAACCAGTCCTTCTACACCGCGACAGGCCTCTCCGCCGTGCAGGCCCAACTAGATCCGGGCGGAACCTTCGCCCTCTGGTCCAACGACCCAGCAAGCGATGACTTCACCGCCCACCTCCGATCAATTTTCCCCATCGCCACCGCCCATAACATCACGTTCCCAAATCCCTACACCGGCTCAACCTCCGTCAATTCCGTCTACGTCGCACGGACGCATGGCGGCAACGAGTCTGACAGATCGGTCACTGACCAGGCTACAAACTGATTGAAAAGATCGTATATCAGTGGTTAAGGTCCGGCTTCTTTCTGCTTCAAAGTTAACTCGAGCGCAGCCTTTTCTTTTTCGATGCGTGTTTTGGAAATGCTCAGAAAGCTTAAGATCAAGAGCAAGATCGTAGATATAAGGCCGAGCAAGCCGGAGAGAAAGCCGTATAGGTGGTCGACGACCCAACTCCACACGGCAAGAAGGAACCCTGGTTCGACCTTTTCCTTAATAGACAAGGTTCTATCTTCAATATTTACCTTTTCCTCGCCACCGGGTTTTTGAAATCCGGCTTCTACGATTATTCGTGGTAGATCCCGGGCGAAACCCTCGGGAGAAACCGCTTTCGTGTTCCAGATCCATTTGATCTCACCGCCCGTAGTGATCTCACGCCTTAGCGCGCCGCCGCTCGCGTCAAACTGAAAATCGATCTGGTTCTTTACGAACTGGACATTCACAAACCATTTCGTTTGATTGTCACCCAAGATACGGGGACGAAAGATGACTTCGATCTGAGCGGGCTTACCAGCCTGGAATTCCAAAGTGCTCGGGTCAGGAAATAAAAGCGTGCCGATAAGCAGATCGCGCGCCTGAAATTTCTGTCCGTTTTCGTCTCGCCCGTAATATTCGCCCGACGTATCACCTGTCCTCTTAGAAGTATCAAGAGCGCTCAGAGCTTGCGCTGGATCTGCGAGACATTGGCCTCCCAAAGTTCCTCGATTCGGAGCTTCTAGTTCGACTATTTTCGCGTCCTTGCTTGCTATTTGCGTCTGAAGTTCCGCGATCTTGGAATTAAGTTCGCTTGTAGCAGCGTCCGAACTTTTATCTTCGGGATTTGGCGTCGGCTGTTTGCCTGCCGACAGATTTTTGAGATCGCTTGCGAGTTTGCTGACTTGAGCCTTTAATTCGTCGTTTTGGTTCTGAAGACCGGTTAAACGCGAATCGCGATCCTTTACGGCCGCGTCCACGCGAGCTTGACAGGTATCCTGAACTACCCTGTTTGCGACCTGATTTAGAGGAATATGCTTGATCTGCAATGACGCCGGCAGTGGACACGAGAGAAAGAAAACGATAAACAAAACTAAGTAAAAGCCTTGTCTGATCATGAGGAGCCTCCTTCAACTAGGCGAACTTTTTATCAGAGCCGTCGGTAAGAGACGGTGAGGAGTGCTCGCCATAAAAAAGCCTGCCCATGGAAGATAGGCCATTTGGCTTCTGCCGAGCGTCCTCGCGCCTTCCCTGCTTGATCGGATTAGACGCGATTCTCTCACATCTTTTTCATATAGCAAACAGTTTTTCAAATACGTTGGAGCCAAATCCTAAGACTGCACATCGGAACGAACGACCACGCGAGCGATGATTTCACCGCCACAACATCGAGTTTTCAAGCAGGCTCGATATTTGCCTGAATTAGCTGTTGGAAAAGATGTGTATGAATTCGGCACATCCAAACAAGCGGGAGGTAATTTATGAGAAAGGTCATTTTACATTTGAATATGTCGCTGGACGGTGTCGTGTCGGACGTAGAGAAGTGGGCGGATATCAACAGTTCGCAAATGGACGAATCGATAGAACGCTATACGAAACTGGACACGGTAATTTTTGGCGGGGCGACGTTCGCGGGTATGGCTGAATACTGGCAGAAAGCTGAGAAGTCTTCGAGGTCGCCGAAGGAGAAGAAGCTCGCGAAGGCTTTAGGCGAAAAGCAAAAGATAGCCCTGACGAACCGACCGATGGACGTTAATTGGAACAACTCGGAGGCGTTGCTTGTAAAAAGCGACCCGGAGTTAGTGCGAAAGATCAATGGGTTGAAAGAAGGCAGTGGAAAGCCGATAGTCGTCGAGAGCGGTGTGCGGACGTGGCACAAATTCTTGAGAACGGATCTTTTTGACGAATTGCATATTGTCGTCAATCCAGTGATCGCGGGCGCGGGCGATAAGCTTTTCGACGGACCTTTGGACAAGACGAAGTTACAGCTCGCGAAAGAGAAGAAATTAAAGGGCGGTTTGATCAAGCTGGAATATCGAAAGGCGTGACCATCTCGCGGCAAGCTGAAGTCATCTTTTGCAAAATGGGGCGGCCCTCGACTGTTCGGGGGCCGTGTTTAAAGCCCTATAAAGTCGCCGTAGGCAGGAGTGAAGTCGGCATTGGAAGGACTGAAGTCTAATGAAAAAATAACAGACCGTCAAACCGCAAAGCCATGGAAACGATCGGAACCCTCAGTTGCCCGCGAATTACCGGACAAAAGGGCGAAAGAAATTTCCCGCGAAATCGAGAAGGAGAGAAGAAGGGAAGAAGATTTTTCCGCGAATCGTGTGTTGTAGAGCTACGCCCTAGCGCGGATCGCCTGACATTTCTTGATATTTTTTTCGGTCTGCGGCGGCTTTTGTTTTGTCGCCGAGTTCGTCGTAGGCTATCGCACGGCTCTGGTAACACATGATCAGTTTGGGATGAATTTCCAGAGCTTTGGTGTAGTCGGCGATTGCCAGGTTCCATTGGCCGAGATTCATGTACACGTTGCCGCGCGTGTTGTAAGAATAAGGGTCATGCGGGTCCAGTTCGATCGCCTTATCAGTATCACGTTTGGCGGCTGCAAACTCCTTCCGATCGACGTAGATACTCGCGCGATTGTTATAGGCTTTTGCGAGTTTCGGATCGAGCTCGATCGCGGTGTTAAAGTCGCCGAAGGCATCATTGAACTTACCAAGACGATAGTATGACAATCCTCGATTTGCGTAGGCCATCGCCGATCTCGGGTCTATAGATATGGCTTTTGTGAGTGTCGTGACCGACCTTTGAAAATCGCCTTGCAGATTGTAGTTGTAACCAAGATTCGAATAGGCCAGACCCAGTTTAGGGTCTAATTCGATCGCCTTTTCCAGATCATTACTTGAACGGGCGAGATCGCCGACAGCTAGATAGATCATCCCGCGATTATTGAAAAGGATCGGCAATTTAGGCTCAAGAGCGATGGCTTTGTTCAAGTCTAAAAGAGCGGCTTCAAATTCGTTCGCCTGTTCGAAAACAGAGGCGCGATTCCCAAGTGGGTAGACGTCGTTCGGGCTTATTTCCAGGCATTTGTTGAATTTGGCGAGAGCTTCATCCAGGTGTCCCATTTTGGTCAGGATGTAACCCTGATTATTCAGAACTACGGCATCGTTTTGATGTGAGGCAAGTGCTTTATCAAGATCCGCCAGAGCCAGGTCGAACTTACCCGTATCCGCATAAATGACCGCACGATCATTGTACGCGACCGCGACATCGTCCTTATTAAGTTCGATTACACGAGTATATTTTTCTATCTTGTCTTTCGCATCGGCTTCGTCTTTGACCACAGGGAACGCATCCGAAAGATACAGATAAGGAAAGAATGCATCGCCCTGCTGCAGGCCCTTGATCTGGGATGGAGGAGCGTCAGGCGGCTTGATCCTTCCACTCTGCGCGTAGAGGGCTAAGTTAAACAACACGACAAGTATGGGAATGAGTCGGAATTTCATCATTTCATTGAGCCAACAGCGCATATTGGGCAAGTTCGGCGAAAGGATTTTACAGCCAACAACCAGCGAAAGTAAAGAATTAACGTTAAAAAATCAAAACGCGGGTCCGGCCTTCGATTCTGAAACCGGTCCTGATCTTGCCAGCCGAATTGCGGTCGCTTTATTGTTCGTCAAAACGGTGACGGCTTCCCTACGCCCGCGTATTTTTTCGAGAGGAAAGATGATATTATGCGGGTCGCGGACGGGCCGCTTAGACGATCCACGTAAACTTCGATAATCGGAGGTTTCTGTGCTTATCAGATCACTTGCTGCAATCCTCATCGTTGCCTCGGCGTTTATTATCGTGACGGGCCAAACTCCGGATCCTAAGAAGAAGAACGTCGCCGACAAGGTCGCAACGACGCCTAGCGGAAATCGAAGCGAAATGCTGCGGGACATGCCCTTTCCCAACGGCGTCAACCTGGAGTTCCTCATTAAAGAGCTGGCGAGAGATATCGATCTCAACGTTTTGTTTGATCGTGAATCGAACCTGAATTTCCGAATAGTAAAAATTGAGCTAAGAGGCGTAACCATACCGGCGGCGCTTAACTATATTCTCGTGCAGGAAGGCCTGGTTTCCGAGGAAGTGGGACCTAAGACGATACTGGTGGCGAGCCGGTTACGTGGAACGTCGATCCCGAAGATCGGCGTCGGGGTTACGCCGCTCCCCGAGCAGCTTGCCAAATATTTTAAAGTCGAAGGCGGCATACTTATCAACGAGGTTAAAGCCGATTTGCCCGGCTCGAAAGCGGGGCTAAAGGCTGGAGATGTGATCGTCGGGATCGACGGTGAATCTGTTCGCGGAGCACTCGGCCTGATCCACGCAATCGACGAAAAGAGATCGAGTGATTTCACCCTCAGGATCGTCCGTAACCACAAAAATCGAACGGTGAATATACACCTCGCCAACCCTTCGCCCTGAGGCCTGGTATCCCGCTCGTTTGCGATTCTTTCGTCAACCTGTCGGTGGGGAATGGGCGGTTGGGAGGTCGAGGATCAGGATGCCGTTTTCGGATCTCGGCGCGGCGAAGCGGATGGTGCGTCGGGGGTTGATGTTGTGGACGGTGCAGAACGCCTTCAGGCGCAGGACGCATGGACGCGAGCGGCGCTTGTCGGAGCGCTGTTTTAGCCGGTAGGCGTTCGGTACATCGCTGTGACTCGGACGCAAACCTATTCGCGAACGCGCCCTGTCGAAAAGCATCACGACCGAGGCCGGGTTGCCGAGCAGCTCGATCGCGTGGCTGTTCAGGCTGAGCTCGCCTCTCCGGCTTAGCGAGACCGCCAACTTGTTCTCGCGTGTTCTCGGCCCGTGTAAAAATTCTTCCCATTCGTCACTCATTTTTTCGTCACTCTCCGTCCTGATCTTTTTTTTCGCCGCAGCCAAAATGCCGCGATGTGAGAGAGCTTGGCACAGGTCCGCGGAAAAGTGTTATAGGCATTTTCCAGATATTCTCGACATTCTTAACGTTCTAGATATTCTAGATGTGCACGACTTTCTCGATATTCCATGTGCCAATGTTTAGAAATGCACGATATTCCAACCCGATACTTATCCTCAATCCAGACAGAGATTTAACTCCGCACCAACCACATTTCGCCCGCACGAAACCGCGATGTTTACTGCGCTTCGTGACGAGCTGTTTTAACCTAAAGGCCAAAATCGAACCCTTCTCCGCCGCCGAAAAATCATCAACCGGACACACCGGACCGAGAGCGGACGACGCGCTGACCGCGCCGGTTGTCCGCGCCTTCGTCCGCCTGAAACCGTGTCAGCAAATCAGGTGAAAATCCGGGAACAATTCAGGAATTTGGCTCGTAACGTTAATCATGAATTTTGGCTTAAAGGTAATTTTCGTTTTTACGACCCTATTCCTGATCACCTGCAGCGTAGCTGGTCAAACCCCACTCTCAGCTCGCGATGCTCAGCTATATGACCTTGCTAGACAGGATGTAGGGAAGTTTGCACGTGAGGTTGCAAAAGGCGAACGGTCGGAGCTTGGGCAAGCTCAGGCGATCGTCAAATGGCTTGCGACGCGGTTCGAGTGGAAGGCGACGGATTATCAAAAACGAACGGTCCAGGAGATCGTCGATCGCCGCGGCGGCAATTGTAACGAGCTTGCAATGGTCGCCACGGCGGCGATGAAGTCCCTGAATATACAGCTTCGAAGCGTTCACGAGATCAATATCCACATAAACGACCCGGACCGAGGCGTCCGTGCTGCGCAAATGGTCAAGGAAAAAGGCCTGTCCTACTCGGCATTCGGACGCCGCCACAACGACCATGTCTGGCTCGAGCTTTACGATTCAAAGGCGAAAGAATGGTTTCCGGCAGATCCGTCGAGCGGTTTGGTTGGCACCGAGGAATGGCTGAAGGGCCGCGTCTGGTTCGGCAAACGCGTGACGCTGAATCCGCTAACCAATGACATGATCGTGCCCTTCGCGATCTTTGCGATGGATGACCAGGGCAAATACACGATCGACCGGACGCGGCATTATGTGGTGGACGAGTTGGACAAGCTCTATCGAGGACGCCTCGACAAAAGTCCTGCATGGAAGGACTGGATCTCAGGCGTGACTTTTTTGAGCGAAAAAGCCGTAGGAGCTCTGGCCGGCACCACCAATTTGCAAGACTATGAATCCCAGATCGACTCGCTGGCTGAAACTTACGAGAAGCTAAAGCCATCGTCGAAATGACTTGGCTCCCATTCCGGCGTTTGCCAGTTTTCCCAGCAGCTTAGAATTGATGGCCAGGATCCTTGCGCACCCGTATTTCTCCCGTCCCGTAACTGTGGCAATCCACGTTGAGAATTGGTGATCATTTGCCGACAATGAGGCTGATGATGTCACCATTGTTTCTTCCGCTGATCTTGATTTCCGTTCTCACTGTGGGTGCCCAGACGGTGGACTTACGCAAGGCGCCCAAGCCGGACAGTTATCCCGTCAGAGAAAGGTACCGGGGCAAACTCGCTTCGGTCATCCTTGAAAGTAAACGGGCGAGGCTTTTTCGGACCGTGATACGTGAGGGAGCAAAAACAGGCCCAAACTTCGCGGGTCATTACACCGCGGTAGCGTGGGGTTGCGGCCTGGGGGCATTTTCGTTGGCAGTTGTCGACTCCAAGACTGGAAAGGTCTACTTTCCACCTTTCGAGTGTGTGGACGGGGCTGGTTTTGGATTGCCCTTTGTAAACGCGTTAGGTCCGATGTTCCGGATCAACAGCAAAATGATTGTGTTCTATGGCTACGACGACGGCCTAATAAAGAACGGGGTATTTTTTTATGTTTTCAATAACGGTAAATTCAGGTTGATACACTTTGCCAAAGATAAAGAGCAAACGTAGTCGGATCAATCGCGCGGATGAGTTATTCAAATCACGGCTGTTTGTATATCATTCCATCTTTCATGACGAAGCGGACGCGGCGGAGGGCTGTGACGTCGTGGGTTGGGTCGCCCTCGACCGCGATAAGATCGGCGAAAAGCGTGGGCTTGACCTGGCCGATCTTGTCTTCCTGCCTGAGCACTTTTGCGTCAATTGAGGTCGCGGAGCGGAGCGCGTCTATCAGAGGCATTCCGAAATTAACCATCGCTTCGATCTCGCGGGCGTTGTCGCCGTGAGCAAAGACGCCGACGTCGCTGCCGCTGGCGATGGTGACACCGGCTTTTAGAGCCTCAAGGAAAACTGCCTTCTTCTTTTCGGCGTTGGTACCAGCCACGGCGAGCGTCGGGCAGAGGGCGGTGCCGTGCTCTTTCATAAGTTGAAAGATCTCAGGCGTGCCGCCGTCGCCGTGTTCGATCGTGTCGACGCCAGCGAGAATGGCTCGTCGCATGCCCTCGGTCGAGGTGGCGTGAGCGGCAACCGGTACGCCCGCACTGTGGGCTATCTCAACGGCCAGCTTTAGCTCTTCAAGAGTAAAAGTAGCGTGCGCAGCGCCGCCTGCGCCATACCGATAATCAGCATAGAGCTTGACCCAATCGGCACCTTTCCCGATCTGGCTGCGGACGACACGGCTAAGTTCGTCGAGACCGCTAGCCTCCTCGCCGCCCTGCGGCACGTCCCACTCGGGCACGTAACCCTTCGGGCCGTACGAACTGCTCGCGACGATCGCCCGCGTGGCAACGAACATCCGCGGGCCGGGGATGATCCCCTGATTGACCGCCTGCTTCAATCCAACGTCCGCATACCCCGCACCTTCGGTCCCGAGATCGCGAACGGTTGTAAATCCCGCCATCAGCGTGCTTCGCAAATGATTGGTCGCCCGCGCCACGCGAAGGGACAAGGCTTCGTGCGCAACCTGATCGTTCCACGATGTTTCCGAATACGGGTGAAGCAGCATGTGCGAGTGCGCTTCGATCAGTCCGGGCATCAGTGTCAGGTTTGGCAGGTCGACCGTTTTTATGTCCGGCGGAGCTTTAACTTCGCCCGCAGATCCGACCGCTTCGATCCGTTCGCCGCGGACAAGCACGACCCATCCGCGATGCAGCTCGGCCGATTCACCATCAAAAACGGCGGCGGGCTTTAAGAGATAAATGGCCTCGGGTACTTTGGTTTGTTGGGCTTCGGTCGGGAACATGTTCTGAGAAAGAAAACCGGCACCGAGAAAAATAGTCCATAAAATGATCTTACGCATTAAAGGTCACCTCGGGAATCGAAGACTAAGGATAGCGCAAAGAGAAATCTGCCCGCGACTTTCGTGGCAGAAGAATTTCCCGCAAAGTCGATAAGTCGCAAAGTTACGAAGAGTCTTAAAGACCGGGAACCGGTGGTTTCGTTGGCGGCTCCCAGGCGAAGAGCCCCTTGATCTTGAATTTGCGTTCAAAGGTTTTATCACCGCTCGTAGCGATGATCGTATCGCGTTTTGGGCCGGTAAAAGCGAGGTCATCCACTCGCCCGTCCGGCGTGGGTATGATGCACTGAACGCGGCCGGGCTGGTCGGCGATCTGGATGCCCATGGCGGTTGCGACATACAGTCGGCCTTTGTCGTCGACCTGCATGCCGCCGGCACCGCTCCAGTCGAGGTTGTCGGGCGAAT
>JBDTXM010000055.1:0-17073 GCA_040006215.1 Acidobacteriota bacterium | reverse complement strand
ATCGATATATCGGGCGACCCCTTGGTTTGCTGGTAGGCGATCTCGTAGACAGAAGTACCGTCTTTCACCGTTGTGCCGACATAGCTGAATGCAAATAGGGGCCGGAGATTTTTGGCTAACACGAGCGATTGAAACAGAGTCAATCCGTCAACCACCAGATCGCCGTCGTACCGGGAACTTTCTTTATAGAGCTGCTCGAGCTCTTTGGACGACGACTCTGCGCTCGATACTTTTGTGAAGAAATCCTGCGTGCGCTTATCCGCGTTATCGAGCGGCTTGCCGTCCACTGAAACAACGTTTCGAAATTCGGCGCTCCGGGTTTCATCTTTGGTCAACTGGTAAACCAGAAAGGTCGATTTGATGGTTTTCGTTTTTTTGACCTCGCCGTGTTTGTCAAAGGTTTCGATCGTCTTCGTTTCCTCGGATAGAAGATTTTTGAAGGAGTCGATATATTTGAGGGTTTCCTCGCCCGCCTTATCGAGAATATTGTCGAGCAAAGGTTGGCTTGGCTGCTGCGCACGCAGCGAAGCGATCGAACCGAACGTGATCAGCAAAAAGAACACCATTTTAACGTTTTTTAGCATACTGACGCCCTGCAACTTGCTTTAACATTCAAACACATTTCTAATATACTCCGAAAGCATTTTTACCGCCCAAAGTATTCTGATCAATGACCAAAACCCGTATCTTTCTCGTAGTGGCCGTCGCGGCCTTTGTGGTGCAGATGATGTATATCTATCCGAACCTTCCCGCGACCGTCGCCTCGCATTTTGACGCGGCGGGTAATCCGAACGGCTGGATGACAAAGGGTGTTTTCCTCATAATTGAGATCGGCCTGATCGTGCTCGTGGTGGGCGAATTCCTGCTAGTTCCGCGATTTGTACGTCGGCTTCCGCCATCGCTCGTGAACATGCCGAACAAAGAGTACTGGCTCGCGCCCGAACATATTGATGAGACAATGGAGATCTTTCGAAGCTATTTCGAAGTGTTCGGCGGTGTAATAGTCGCCCTTTTTGTGGTCGTAAATCAGTTCGTTTATGCCGCTAATACCGCGAGATCGAATCTCCCGGGGTCGATCTGGATGGTTATCGTTGCGTTCCTGCTGTTCACCGTCGTGTGGGTGATCAAATTTATTGGTGAATTCCGATTGAAATGAAGATACAACTTGTAAAACTCGCGCATGCCCGCTCCGGCGATAAAGGTGATACAGCGAACCTGGGAATAATTGCCTTGGAGGAAGAATATTACCCGCTGCTTGTACGCGAAGTAACGGCGGAAAATGTAAAGCGCCATTTCGGCGATATGGTCAAAGGCAATGTCGAGCGATTTGAGCTGCCGAATCTAAACGCCCTGAACTTCCTCCTTCACGAATCTCTCGGAGGCGGTGGAACCTTGAGCCTCATGACCGACGCGCAGGGAAAGACCCTTTCGACCGCCTTGCTGAGAATGAGCATCGAGGTCTCCGATGAGGAAGCGAAGAAAACTCACTTTAACTAAAAAGGTAAGTTGTAAAAAGGACCCCGGCTAAAGTAAATCGATATGAAATGGATCTTTCTCCTACTTTTCCTTCTAGTATTGATTCCCTCCGCTGTCTTTGGACAGCTGGATATGGAAAGAGAATTGCACAAACAGATCCTGATAAATCTAAAGAAAGATCTAAAGGAGAATTATTACGACCCGAATCTTCGAGGTATAGACATTGAAGCTAAGGTAAAGGAAGCCCGCGACCTCGTCACAGCAGCAAAGTCCGTAGAGGAAATGACGGACATTGTCGCCCGGGTCCTGATCCAGTTTGATGATTCGCACCTAGGATTTATTCCACCGGCTCGAACCGTTTCGGTCGACTACGGGTTCGATATGCAGCTTTATGGAGATAGAGCCTTCATTACGAGGGTCAGCGAAGATAGCGATGCGAAGAAAAAGGGTTTGCGGCCCGGCGATCAGATCTACATGTTTGAGGGCTTTATACCAACTCGTAGCGAGTTCTGGCTTTTAAAATATCACTATCTGGTCCTCGCTCCGCAGCCGAAGATAACTCTCTTCATTGTTAAACCGAGCGGTAACAGATACAAGGTTGATATCGACGCCCAGATCAACCGCGAAAGCGTATTCAAACCATCTAATCGGGAACTGCTGCTCGAGTGGCAAAGAACTTTTAGGGAACGGACCCACCAAGAGCTTTATAACGACATTCCCGGTTTAGCAATATGGAAGATACCGGCTTTCGAATTCAGCGACATCAAGGTCGACAAGATGATCGATCGGGTTAAAAAGGGAACTTCCGCTATCCTCGACCTTCGCGGTAATTCAGGCGGATACGTCTACTCTGAAAGGGAACTCGTAAGCGCCTTCTTTGATAAGGAAGTTATGATCTGCAATGTTCTCTCTCGTAAAAAGAAGGAGATCGAAGCGGTGAAAGGTGACGGAAAGAAGGCTTTTACGGGAAAGCTTGTCGTTTTAGTAGACAGCGAGTCCGCGTCAGCGGCCGAGGTTTTTGCACGAGTGGTCCAACTCGAAGGGAGAGGCCTGGTCATCGGTGACCAGACGTCAGGTAAAGTTATGGAGGCTCTGACCTTTGATCACTATTTCGGTTTGGACAACGTCATCGGATATGCGTTCAGTATCACGGATGCCGATCTGGTTATGAAGGACGGCCAGCGCCTTGAAAAGGTCGGAGTGACGCCCGATGATCGCGTAGTCCCGACGCCACTGGACCTTGCCAACTCGCGGGATCCGGTACTTGCCCGAGCCGCCGAAAAGCTGGGGTTTGAGTTGACTGCAGAGGAAGCCGGAAAAATATTCGCTAGGAAGAAGTAGTTTTGTGCTCGTAGTATTTTGATAAAACTTTTAGGGAGATTCGATGTCCAAATCTATTTTGCGGTTGTTTATTCTTGGCGTTTTTGCTTGTTCGGTCATTGCCGTTCCGTTACCGGAAACTAGTGATGGCTTGATGGGCTTTTATGGACCTGCAGCCATTGCTGAAAGGACTCTTGAGAATAAATTTGACGCCAGCCTTAATGCCGATGACCTTCGTACATGGATGAAGCGGTTTTCGGCTCGGCCGCATCATGTTGGGTCGGCGTCTGACAAGGACAATGCGGAATTTATGTTGTCGTTGTACAAGTCTTGGGGGTACGATGCCCAGATCGAGAATTTTGATGTGCTTTTCCCGACGCCGAAGACTCGTGTTGTCGAAATGACGGCGCCAGAGAAATTTACGCTGAAGCTGAACGAACCGGAAGTAAAAGGCGATGCCACATCTGGCCAGCAATCGGAGCAGCTTCCAACCTACAATGCGTATTCCATCGATGGTGATGTAACGGCTCCACTGGTTTATGTGAACTATGGGATTCCGTCCGATTACGACGAACTAGCTAGACGCGGCGTCGATGTTAAAGGAAAGATCGTCCTTGCTCGATACGGCGGTTCCTGGCGCGGCATAAAGCCCAAGGTCGCGGCCGAGCACGGTGCTGTCGGCTGCATCATTTATTCGGATCCGCGAAATGACGGCTATTATCAAGGCGATGTATATCCGAGGGGCGCGTGGCGAAGCGAGGACGGCGTCCAACGAGGTTCGGTTATGGACATGCCGCTGTATCCGGGCGATCCACTAACGCCGGGCATCGGTGCGACCAAGGATGCAAAGCGCATCTCGATCAAAGACGCGAAAACGCTCACCAAAATCCCCGTTCTGCCGATCTCTTACGCGGACGCCCTTCCGTTGATCAAAAATCTCGACGGAGCGGTTGTTCCCGAGGCTTGGCGTGGAGCCTTGCCGACGACTTATCACTACGGCGGAAATTCACCGACGATACATCTCAAACTCGAATTCAACTGGGATACTAAAACCCTCTATGACGTGATCGCTAAAATGCCCGGCAGCGAGCGGCCTGACGAATGGGTGATCCGCGGCAATCACCATGACGCGTGGGTTAACGGTGCGAACGATCCGCTAAGCGGCCAGGTCGCGATGCTCGAAGAAGCAAAAAGTATTGGGGAACTAGCCAAGACCGGCTGGAAACCGAGACGGACCATAGTTTTTTGCTCGTGGGACGGCGAGGAAGAAGGGCTGCTCGGATCGACCGAATGGGTAGAAACTCACGCCGCCGAGCTGAGTCAAAAAGCAGTCGCCTATATTAACAGTGATACGAATGGGCGTGGATTTTTAGGTGTCGGCGGTTCGCACACGCTCGAGAAGTTTGTGAACGAAGTGGCTCGGGATGTTCCTGATCCGCAGACGAAAATGTCGGTGTGGGAACGCGCTCGGGCTCAAGACATTGTCGAAGGTTCGCCCGCCCAAAAGCGGGACGCGATGGAACGCGGCGATACGCGGATATCGGCGCTTGGGTCGGGTTCAGATTTTACGCCGTTCCTGCAGCATCTTGGCATCGCCTCGCTAAACATCGGTTTTGGCGGGGAGGATAACGGCGGCGACTATCACTCGATATATGATTCGTTCGATCACTATGTGCGTTTCGCCGATCCGAATTTCGCGTATGGCATTGCACTTGCGAAGGTAGGCGGACGAATGACCTTGCGCATGGCCAACGCAGATATCGTGCCGTTCGAATTTTCCAATTTTGTCGATACGATAAATGGCTATGTGGGCGAGATCACGCGATTAACCGATTCGATGCGGGAGGACACCCGGGCGGAGAATCAGGTAATTCGCAACGGAATGATGAAGGCTGTTCAGGACCCGACCCTGACGTTTGTCGTGCCCGCTCCGAAAGATGATGTGCCCTACCTGAATTTTGCACCGCTTCAAAATTCGATGTCGAAATTGAATGAGAGCGTCAAGAATTATCAAAGATCTTCTGCCGGCCGTCAGCTTTCTTTAAGTGAGCAGCAAGCTGTCGATCAAGTGCTTTTTAAGAGCGAGCGATCGCTGCTCAGGACGCAGGGCCTTCCTCGCCGTGATTGGTTTCGCCACCAAATCTACGCTCCGGGCTTCTACACGGGCTATGGGGTTAAAACCTTGCCAGCGATCCGCGAGGCTATCGAGCAACGCGATTGGCGAGAAGCGAGCGAGCAAATTGTGATCGTGTCGGAGACCATCCAGAACTTTGCGGCGGAGATCGACAAAGCCGCGAATCTGCGAAAATAGCGAACTAGCCCAGAATCGTGCTGAAGGCTGCAACGACCGAAAGCCGCGGCCTTCTTGCTGCCTTCTGCGTCGTCGGAATGTAGCCTTTCGAGCCGGCGTTTTTTAGTGTCGCTACCGCTGCCCTGGCCTCGGTCGCACTTCTCATAACTTCCTTGACCTCATTCCGGATGAAAATTTCACGCTTGGTCTGTCGCGAAAGGCGGCAGGCCTGTTCGAGCCATTCGGCCGCCTGAAGATACTTCTGAGCAGCTGTCTCATAATGCCAGATCGCGATATTCACGATCGAACGGTTTGCCGGATCGCCGACGAGCGACATCGCCTTTTTGCCATTCTGGGCCTCGGTGTGTGCGTGCTGGGTGGCTATACGGGCTTCCTTCATTAACTCACGCATCAACCGGATGTCGTTTCGGCCTAGGCTTGTTGCGTTCGAGGTTCCAAGGGTCAACATTGAGTGAAAATAATTAATTGCGTCGGTCATGGTTCGTAAGCTCCTTTAATTTATGAATTTTGGTCGTTAGTAAGAATGAAATTCTGTATTTCGGTATTTTCGTCACACGGCCCAATCAGCTTGCTGTCCACTGAAATGATCGAATGACATCGCGGGCAGTTGTGATCAGGGTGGCTGCCGGTAATGTTCCGGCCGAAAGGCATCGCAGCCGGCTCGGCTATTTTGCGTATCGTTATGCGTCTGCGAATTATGCGTTTCATCTTTTCTCCTGTCGTCGTTCGGCTCGGCTTAAACCGCTGTGCCTTGTTGACGTGACCAATTTCTCAAAAAAAGAAGTGAATGTCGTTCTCAAACGGGGAAAAATCTGGTAACTTACAGTGAAATCATAAGTGAAAAACGGTGAAAAGCGGTGAAATGACGCCAAGTCGTTGAATCTAAAGGGTATTGATGGAAAGCGAGCAGGTCCGATACTATGAATTTGGGGAATTTCGATTGGATATTCGCAGGCGAAATTTACTCAAAAATGGTATTCCGGCTCAACTAACCGGCAGACTCTACGATCTTCTTCTAGTTCTACTCCAAAACGAAGGCAAAATTCTCGATCACGAGGATCTTTTGGACCAGGTTTGGGACGGAATGATCGTCGAACAGTCGAATTTAAAGAAAGGAATATCCGCACTTCGCCAGGTTTTGGGTGAAAATCCGAACGAAAGCCTGTATATAAAGACGATCCCGAGACGCGGTTATTCGTTTGTCGCAACGGTCCGTGCCCTGCCGGACGAACCCATCGAAGCGGCCGACGTGTCAGAACCGACCCTTGAAGAGCAATTTCGCTCCATTGCTCCAAATGCCGAAATCATTATAGAAGAAGAGGTTATCGAGGAATTCGACGATCCGCGCGACTCCCGACCGCTCCAGTTGGCCGGATCGAGCTCCGTTTCATCGCGCAAATTCCCATCCCGCTGGATCCTGTTATCGACTGGCGGCTTATTTTTAGTGATCGTTTTGCTGGCGGGTTGGCGGCTTGTTTCGGCTCCGAAATTCATTAGTTTTTCGGCGGATAATGTAAAAGTCAGCAAATTGACAACGGACGGACGGGCATTTTCAGATGGTTTGTCGCCGGACGGAAAGCTTTTTGTTTACTCGACGAACGAAAAAGACGATCTGAATAGCCTCTGGGTGAAGCAAATAGCGACGGGAAGTACTTTTCGGATCGTGGCTCCGATGCCTGCATCGTTCTGGTCGGCCATCTTTTCGCCTGACGACAATTACGTTTACTACACGCTTAGCGATAAAGAAAATCCGGCTGCGAGCGGTATTTATAAGATCCCTTCGCTCGGCGGGACGCCTGAATTGGTGGTGAAAGAAGGAATGATCCTGGCTTTTACCAACGACGGAAAGCATTTTCTCCGCACGCAGAGTACGCCCGATCTGCAGGCAGAAATCATTTTGTCCGATAATGACGGCTCGAACGAGAAGGTGATCGCCAAATTCGACGTTGGCTATCGCGTCTGGAGTATCCAGCCATCGCCAGACGGCAAAAATGTGCTTGTCTCATTGCGAAATCAGACTCAGGACAAGGTAACGTATCGGCTCTCGGAGATCTCACTGGACAGTACGGTGGATAATTTCAAGCTTAATGACATTCTTCCCGAACAGGAAAAGGCGATTAGAAAAGCAGTTTGGCTGCCGGACCGGAGCAGTTTACTGCTGATGGTTCGAGAGGATAATGCGGAACTCGTTCAGATCTGGCAGTATTTTCCGTCGACTAACGATTGGAAACGGGTAACCAATGACGATAATTTTTACGCGAACCTCAGTCTTACGAGCGACGGAAGATCCTTTGTAAGCACACAGGACACGTATTTGACTACGATCTCGGATGTGCCCGGCGGAAATTCCGCGGATGCTCGCCAGATCGCGGGCGGAAGCAGTCATTATATCCGGGCATTTTGGCTGGATGATCAGCGGATCCTGACGAGCGGCATCGAGAATAAGCTTGAAACGTTGTCGATCATGTCGCCTCAGGGCCAGGTCCTCAAAAAGCTGACGCCAGGCGGCGATGGTGTGCGGCTGGAGCCGCGGCTGCCGGCGGGACGGCAGTTCGTGTCGTTCGTATCGGCCCGCTCAGGCACGATGCAGATCTGGAAGGTCGATCTGGACGGCAAAAATCCGACGCAGATGACCAACTCGAACCTGCAGGTGTATGAGGGCCGCGTGCTTTCTGACGGGAAAACCGTCGTTTATATAGCTTACGGAAAACCAGCCGGATGGCAGATCCTGAAACAAACGGCTGACGGGCATGCGGTTCAATTGACAAAGGTGGAGATGGATTTGCTGGCGATCTCACCTGACGAGAAAACCTTCGCAACATTCCTTAAAGATCCAAAGACAGGAAAATTTAACTTGACCGTCGCGTCCCTTGACGATGGTTCGATCTTGAAAACATTTGGCCCCGAACCGGCTCGGGGCAGCATTGTTCTCGCGTTTACGCCCGACGGGAAGGGTCTCGCCTACACGATAACAGCCAATGGAGTCGGCAACGTCGGCATGCAGCCGCTCGATAGCGGTCCACCGAAAATGCTCACAGACTTTAAGTCCGATCTGATCTACTCCTTCGACTGGTCGCCGGACGGCAAAAATATTCTGGTTGTACGGGGGAAGCAGTTAAGCGACGCCGTGATGATACAATCCGATCCGAAATAGTGTTAGAACCGACCCAATGCCTGAGCTATTAATCACCGATCAAAATTCAGTCCGTTTTCTTATACTCAATCGACCGGAAAAGCGTAACGCGCTCAATGACGCGTTGATATCGGCCCTAAAAACCGAGCTGAAAAGGGCCGATGCAGACGAGCAGCTTCGTGCGGTGGTGATACGCGGGGCGGGAAAGGATTTTTGTTCCGGGGCAGATCTGTCGGCGTTGCAGAAGATCGGCGAGAGTTCGTACGAAGAAAACCTCGAGGACGCGAAAAGCCTTGCTGAGCTGTTTATGATCATTCGCCGTGCGCATGTCCCCGTGATCGCAGCGGTTCATGGGAGGGCGCTTGCAGGCGGCTGCGGCTTGGCTACCGGATGCGATATCGTTCTCGCGGCGAGGTCCGCCAGATTCGGTTATCCCGAGGTCAAGATAGGTTTCGTTCCCGCGATAGTCACAGCGATCCTAAGGCGAAACGTCTCCGAGAAACAGGCATTCGAGCTGATCACCCAAGGTTTTGAATTCTCAGCCGACGAAGCGAAAGACTTTGGCCTGGTCAATCGCGTTTTCGATGACGGAACATTCGAGCACTATGTCGACGATTATATTTCCGTTTACGGGAAAGTCAGCCGCTCTGCCGTCATTCTATCTAAAAAGCTGCTCTACCAGGCTGACGGCCTCGATTTCGAATCTGCCCTCGGACTGGGTGCGAAGTTCAATGCAGACGCTCGCATGACCGACGATTGCAAAGCGGGCATCGCAAAATTCCTGGACAAATAATTACGGCATGACCTTAGCCTGCATTCTGAAATCCTGAAAATCGGACCAGACCCGATTCTTTGTAACGTCGTTCACTATGGTGGTGATCGGCTCTTCGATATCTTCCTCGGAGAACACCTGAAGTTTCAGCTCGCTGCATCGGCCCGGAGCGAATAGCTCATATGGATATGTGTAAACTCCGGCGTAGGTGTAACGTTTCCTCGATTTGTAATAGTTTTGGAGGTCGCGGTCGATCTCGGTCTTGCTGCGCCGAAGCGGCGTTACTTCTTTACCGTCACAGGTCAATCTCATCTGCGAAAAGTCCGCTTTGTATTTAAGAGCGAACGGTGTCGAATAGCCGATCGTTGCGCTTGTCGCGGCGCTTAGGATCATGGATTTGGCGGTCGGTGTAATTTCGGGAAGAGCCAGGATATCAACTACCGGCAGCAGTTCACCGGCATATTCGCTGTAGCTTCGCAGGTCGCGAAACATGTCGGCCGAACTGCCTTTCATCTTGTTGCGCCTTTCGCGGACCTTCAGCGAATCGATCCGGTCTTTTTCGATCGTGTAAAACTTATAGATCGGCGTCATGTATTTGATCTCGTAATTATGAATGTCCGAGATGTATTGCTTCACAGGAAAATCCTTTGCGGCGATCGCCGTCTTGATCGTCTCGACCGGAAAAGTTCCTTCCGGCAAGTTCGGCATCAGCTCGGCTGAGGGCTCCCCTTTTTTCGAAACTATATCTTTTGCCTTTGCGATCAGATCAGCGCATTCTTCGATCCGTACGATTCCCGCAAGGCCCGAACTTTCATCTTTGTCTTTCAGATCAAAGCTCGTAACACCTACGACCTCGCCGAGCGAGTTGAAAAGCGGCCCTCCCGAATTTCCATAGCTGAATTTGATGTCCGAGATAATTGCGCGCGGCTCGATCTTGCTGACGATGCCGGTGCTCAGTATCTTTTCCTGCTGTTGCGGACTGCCGATCGAGAATACCTGTTCGCCCTCAAGTAGCGATGGATCCGTCTGACGGCTTTCCGCGATCTTCAAAACGCCGCTCTTCGGAAAGGCGCCCAAATTTATCTGTACGATAGCTAGGTCGCGCTCCATGTCCGTCGCGATCACGTGTCCGCGAACTGCCGTCTGCTTATCGAAACGGACGCGAATGTCACTGGTTTCCGCGATGACATGCTGATTGGTCAAGACCAAACCTCTCGGGTCGATGATAAAACCGGTGCCCGAACCCAGCTCGCCCTCGATCGTTACAACGCCGTTACGAAGTGTCTTAAAAAGTGCCGCGGCTTCGCTCATGTGCCGTCGAGGTCGGGCGGCGACTGCGTTCGAAATGGCTGATGAGATCTTCGCATTGTCGTTGCTGAGCTCGACCGTGACGGCCTGGCCCGATTCGACCTGGAACGGCTGCTCCCAGCTAAATATCCTGTCTTCAAAGGGAAGCGGGGCGGCGGAAGAGAGCACGTAGTCGCCGGGCGGAAGCGATACCGAAGCAGTGCCGTCCATTGCCGTTGAAATTTTTCGCTCGACAAATCCCGTATCGCTCGGGTTACTTATGACCAGGCCAAACTTTGGTACGTTTTTCAAATTTAATGCTTTATCGACGATCGCGATCTTAACGCTTACATTATCGGGAGACTGGGGGTAAATAGCGGCTGCCAACGCAATGACAACAAACAGTAGAAGAGCAAATCTCGCCTTCAACATATAAAACTCCTGGGTGTTTCTGAAATAGAGGAAGCAGGGCTGGTGAAAAATTTCACCATGTGGGCTACCTCAAGTATAAACCAGTTTAAACACCAGAAGCAATCGATTTCCTATCGTCTCAGATGTGGGACGATGATCCAGCCGGTGAGTTGGCCTTTTGAACCGCCTTTCGTTTGATAGGTATAGGTTTCTTTAACAAGCTGTTCGTGCGGAACCTCGACCACGTCATTCATGGGGTCGAGAAAGATCATAAGGTTATCGATGTCGATCTGTTTGAGCACCGTGTAGTGGGTCATCATGGTGATGGTTTCCGGTTGGAGCCACATGACTTGGGCAATTATCGGCGTTCGCGGGCCGACGTAGGTTCGGAAATAAGCAAAGAGCCTTCCTTTCGGCACATGGACCGGAGCATATGTCGGGATACCCTCAGCTCGCATCACGGCGGCCAGATTGTCGATGCCTGTTCCACCCGCCGCGGTAAACTTGCCGGGATAATTCTGTGAGATCTGCCTGATTCGCACTTCGCCGTTATTCATGCATTTCTGTTTGAATGCATCCTCGATCATCGCCACACAAGCCGGCCCGCAAGACATCCGCATTTCCTGATGCAAAACATAATGCGAGCGGTCACGACTGTCTTTTACATATCTAGCTGCCATTAAACGTTCGTCTCCTCGAACCTCTGTAAGGAGTTTCGAGAAAAACGTTTCAATAGCTGAGATTTACCGGCTTACCGAAAGACAATTTGCAATTCTGTTGACGGCCTGGTGCAGTTTAGAAGGGAAAACGCTAAGCGTCTCAATATTCTTCTCCGATCGACAATTGCCAGGGGATACGATTTTTATGAGGACAGTCCAATAACTGCATCTAGATCTCGTCAATTTAATCTTTAATCTATCCGCACGAATCTATATAGTCGAAGTTGTCGGGTTGATCTGTCCAACCGGTCCACCCGGCAGGGCTCCGAACCTTGGCCCACCAGACCATTTTGGGCTTGATTTGGAGTTCGCCCAAACAGTCCTTTGATCGGCTGCATGGCAGATCGTCCCGAGGCATGGTCATATAGATCATTTCCTTCTCCATCATCCGACCGCCGTACCATACCTTATAAAAACCTTCGCCGATCGGCGTATAGATCCAGAGAACGTCGCCGGGACGATTTTCTTCAAACGGCTTTTGGACAACGAATTTTCCGGGAATCAAAGTGCGCACCTCCCCGGTCAGTCCGCGAACCCACGAGCCCTGCCGAAACATGCCGACACGTTTTGCGTGTCTGTTAGGCGTCGCGTAAGCGACGGTATTCTTGCGCGTTTTCCACCTGCGATACGTGCAGCACTCGAACGGGCAAGCGCCCCTATCGACATAAGTAGCCGGATGCTCGTCGGGCAAGTTAGGTTTTGGCCGATCCTGGGCCTGGGCAAAAGAAAAGAACAAAAATGTCGAGACGATTAGATGGAATGTTAATTTCATGCTGGTTAGATCCGCTCGGCCGCGGAGGCCGCCTAGCTCGAGCCTCGTCTTGTGAAAACCCGACTCAGAAATCGAAGGAAACCTTTCCCGTTTCGCTTGGTTCGAGGAGGAGGCACGTTTGGAAAACGGGGTGCCAGACAGTTGTGTCGTCCAATTTTACGCGAATTTTGCCGGTCGCGACATCGGTCGACTGAATCGACCCATGAAACTTGGTTCCTGGTATGCCGGGTCGATCGTCGGTAGTAAAAGTGGCAGTGGTACCGATCTTTATCCGAGCGGCTTCCTGAGCAGATATCTGTGCGTTGACCCAAGCATGCTCGAAAACTGAAACTTTGGCGAGTTCGTCTCCGATCGCGAAGAAACTACCGTCATCTACGGTGATACTTTTCAAGAATTCGGGTTTTCTGAGAATTACCGAGCCAGGCTTCATGGTTAGGTCCAGTTGTCCCGTTGCGAAATTTGCCGTGTCTGCTATTTTTGTTTCAGATAAAAGACAGGATTCCATAAAATCGCCCGGTTTAAAAAGCCATTTTGTGATTTTCCCTCCGACATTTGTCGTGATCGCCTTATCCACGGTCTCGAACTCAACTTTGCCGGCGACGACGTTCGATCCCGGCGTCGGAGTAGGAATCGGCGTTATTACGGGAAATTGCTGAACTTTCCCGACAATGAAGAGGCCGAGTAGGATAGCCAATACGAGCCCCACATATTTCAAAAACGGCCGCGGTTTCCGTCGGCCTTCTTCCGCAAAGCGCTCTTTCAGTTTTGTGATTACGTCGGTCGTTTGTTCTCCTACAATAGGGACTTTTACGGTCGGGGGGATCACCTCAGGAGTTCCTGAAACATGGCGACGAGCCTCGATCAGTGCTGAGCGCATATCGGCGGTGGTTCGATATCGGTCGTCGGCCGATTTAGCCAGCGCCTTTTCAATGATCTCGATAATCGCCCAGGGGACGGTGGGCGATAGTGGCGGCACTGGGTCACTAATGATCGCCCTGATCGTGGCCGGCACGCCGTCCCCATAGAATGGAAGCCGTCCCGAAATAAGTTTGTAAAGCACGACTCCGGCCGCCCAAATATCTGATCTGGCAGAGAATCTCCCATCGAACACCTCGGGTGCCATATATGGAAAAGTTCCGGCGATCTGCTGGGTCTCGATCGAAGAAGTACTCTGAAGAACGCTGGATATTCCAAAATCTGTCAGCCTCGGCGTTTCACCCTGCAATAGTACGTTCTCAGGTTTGAGATCACGGTGAATTATCCGCGGAGTACGAGTGTGAAGAAAATCGAGGCCCGCAAGGATCCCGATCATCATTTCGAGTGCCGCTTCAGGGTCCAGAAATTTATCGTGGGTTGTGTTAACGCGATCCTGTAGAGAGCCGCCCGTAATATATTCGCTGACGATGACGGTCTGGCCCTCGCTAACGGTAACACCGCCACGATTGACCGAGTGGGTATCGGCGGAGATGATCGGGACAATGTTGGTGTGACCGGTCGCCTGTGCCCACACCGCGGCTTCGGTCCGGAACGCTTCGGAATCGATGTCCTCGTTTTTTGGCAGCTTAAGCGCGAAGCGTGTTGTGATCAGCCCCGATTTTTCCGCGAGCCAGACATCGCCGAAGCCGCCGTCGCCGAGTCGCCTGACTAGAACATATGGGCCGACCTTATCTCCCGCAATAAACATTTTTCTGGTGTGTCGCTTTTATAGCTTCATTGCGGAACAGAGTCAAGACGGTCAAATGCCAATGCACTATTCTTCGCCGACCCCGCGGCTGATCCGAAAGACGTGGCCGTCGGGGTGGCGGATGTGCATTTCGCGGACGCCCCATTCCATGTTGGTTGGTGGGAAGACGATCTCGATATCATTTTCGAGGCATTGTTTATGGACCTCATCGACATCGTCGACCCAGACCGACATCCACACGCCTTTATCGGCTGATTGATCACCGTTCTCGCCGAATGTCGCAGTGTTATCGCCTTTGCCGCGTCCGCCTTGTCCGTCCTGACACAGAAAGATCTCGGCCGCGCCCGCTCCGACCGCACCGAACGTCTCCGGATCGCCCCAACCCCAAAGCTTTTTCCAACCCAGCCTCTCGAACCATTCGACGCTCGCAGCAAATTCCGAAACGTTCAGTATCGGTGTGATCTTATGTGTAGCCATAGTCTTGTGAATTTATTTTAGTCGAAAAAACTGCCAATCACTGGCTTGTTCCGCGGTTTACACAAATCTGTTTCAGGAGAAGTTTTTCCTTGTGGGTCTGTTGGCTCATATAGCCACTGCGAGCGATGCAGCTTTGCAGAAGGCCGCTTTTTGCTGCTCTGTTCCGCAGTTTGCGCAATTTTTGTAGGACAACTATCTTTTTTCGTAACGTTCGAAACCTTGTTATCACAGATTCGATTCGGACTTGTTTACTCATATTCCACGACTCATACCGCGTTTAGTCAGTTTTAGCCGTGCGCTAGCCAGCAATGGCTCTATTTCAGAAATCTTCTAGGCTCAGGGTCGCAACGCTCGTTGTAAAAAGTATAACGTCGTTCCTGGCGAGTGGTCAAACTTAAATTTCGGCAGAGGCCGTAAAAATCACGAATCCTCGACACCGCAACTAGCCATGGCCGCAAAAATTAGCTTATACTCACGTCGCACAAAAACAAATTTCCGAGAGCTGTTTGTCGGATAAAGCAAAGGAGAACCGAAATGGCGAAAGCTGCTTTGTTGGCGAAGCAACCCTACAGAGAGATCTTCTTGGTTGATCAGGTTGTCGGCCCGGGAGGCGCAAATAAACGCGACGACGTTATGCTTGTTCAGCTTCTGCTGAAAATAGCGACCGAGAGTAGCGGAGGTTCGGAGGGTTTTCAACCCCCGGGCGAGCCGATGATCGAGCCGGACGGCACCTGCGGGCCCCTGACGCAAAAGTACATTAAGTATTTTCAGCGAGAGGTCAATCGCCGTCGAGGCACCAAGTTGCTCGAACAAGATGGAATGGTCGATCCTGTCCGTACGGGTGCCGCCCGATCCTCGCTCTCGCACACGATGTACACGATATTGGCATTGAACGCGGCTCTGCGTTCGCGGCGCAGCGATAGCTATAAGATCGAAACAGAGCCAAAGTTCCCCGACGAACTGAAAAAATCCATTTTTGTCGACTGGTAGATCCTGGCAACATGACTTCGCGTCGTTAAGATGGTGAAGAAGCAAAATAGTTCCGGCGAACGAACCCGTAGAAGCAGAGTAAGTGGACGACGAGGCTACGCTTCGAGGATGGCAACCTTTGTCTCGATCAGGGACTTTGGAATGAGGGCGGGGAAGTAGGCCATTATTTCTTCGACTTTTGGACGCCCTCCGGCGAAACCCGTGACGGCGGGCGGGCCGGTCAGAATGAGCGGTGCGAGTTCCTTGGTGAATCGCTCGACATCGGCTTTGCTCTGGCCTCGGACGCCGAAGCGAAGTTGGACCTCGGGAATATCGGACCGTGGTTCGCCGGCGAGGTGTCCGTGGGTGGCGTTGACGCCGACGAATTCGGTAAGGATCAGGTCGAATTTGAGGCCGAGTTTGTCGAGACGTGCCCGCAGGATTTTATCGGCAGCCTTGGCTTTTTCGTAAGCGTCAGGCCATGCGTAAACGAGCGTTCCGACCGCCTTCCATCCGGCTGAATAGGCGATCGATACTTTGTAAAAATCGGTGCTTGGGTTGCCTGTAATACCGAAGACCTTGACCCTATTCTCACCATCGTCGGCAACATGGATCGACGAAAAATCGGCAACAACGTCAGGCGTGATATAGGCCTTAGGGTCGCCCATTTCGTAGAGAAGCTGTTCTTTAACAGATTGGATATTTACGCGTCCGCCGGTGCCGTCGTGTTTGGTTACGACGAATTCGCCGTTCGGTGAGGCCTCAATGATCGGGAAGCCAACATTGGCGAGGTCGGGAATGTTTTGCCAGTCGTACTGACAGTTGCCGCCCGATGACTGCGCCCCGCATTCGATGATATGTCCGGCGATAGTCCCGGCGGAGATCCGGTCCCAGTCGTCGAACTTCCAGCCGAATTCGTGCATTAGCGGCGCAAGTGTCAGGCCGGTGTCCGTCAGGCGACCGCCAACGATTATTTGCGCGCCTTTGCCCAGAGCTTCAACGAGGCCGGCAGCGCCGAGATAAACGTTGGCCGACTGGACCTTGTCGCGGATCGCCGCCAGCGACTCGCCGGTCTCCATGTTGGTGATCTCGATGCCATCCTTCGCAAATTCATCGAGACGGCCTAATACATCATCGCCAGTCACCACGCCGATCTTGAGTTTGCCACTAAGGCCGAGGTCTCCTGCGGTATCGCGGATGGCTTCGGCGCAGCCCTGGACATTGACGCCGCCGGCGTTCGAGAGGACTTTGATATTCTTCTCGACGCAATCGGGCAGGATCTCGCGCATCAGCGAGACAAAGTCGCGGGCATATCCGGCCTGCGGGTCGCGCGAGCGCTGCTTTTGCAGGATCGACATCGTCACCTCGGCGAGGTAGTCGAGCATCAGATAGTCGATCGGCCCACTACGGACCTGATCGACCGGTGCCGTCAACAGATCGCCCCAGAAACCCTGACCGCCCGCAACTCTAACCTTTTCCTTCATAAGGAATTAATTAAAGATCAAAAAAGAAAAGCGGTCAAACAAGCGGGCTTGGAGGAACCCGCACACTTGACCGCCTTCTCGGAGAAAGTGAGACCTTAGAGAATAAAGATCACTGCTTTTTATTCGGAAACCATAGGCGCTTATATGCCCATTTCGTTCCGTCCCAGGTTGAAGTGGTTAGCCATCGGCCGCCCTCGTATGCTTCGCCAGCGACATTATCGGTCACGTTGATCGTCGTTTTGCCGATCTTTTGCGTAG
>JBDTXM010000054.1:0-17116 GCA_040006215.1 Acidobacteriota bacterium | reverse complement strand
GCTGGCACCGCTAACGGCTAAGCTTGTCGCCGAATCGATACTGTCCGGCCGCGATAGTTCGCTTCTCGAGCCGTTCGGACCGCAGCGTTTTCTCGGACGGACGATTAATGCAACTTGATATGAGGAAAAGCGTACTCTCATTTTTCGTCGTCGTGATGACCATTAACTCATTCGCCCAATCACGGCGCGTCGTTCCTCCTCAAACACTGAAAGCGACCGACCCGGTGACGGCTTCCATAAACCGACCTCTCAAAGAAATGTTTGACGAGGCGAATGGTTACGCCAAAGCCAGAGCTGCTGAATACGAACAGAAAAAGGTCGTTTACACAGACAGCCTGTATAAGCAAATACGTCTCGAGCAAAAGCAGATGGCAGCAAGATATGCTGTTCTCGCTGGCCAGCGTCGGGACGTTGGCGGTGAAGACCTTTATTACCTCGGCATGCTGCACTGGATCGCTGAAAACCTCGATGGAGCGACAGCCAGCCTCGGAAAATTCATCGCCTCCGGAGTTCCGCCACCCGACAAGGTCCAGACCGCCCGATCGGTCATTGTCATAATCCGGGCAAAGCAGAAGGACTACGCAGGCGCCGAATCTCTTTTGGTCGAATATCTGAAAGCTCCCCAGATAAAGCTGAGCGAACAGGCGCGGATGGAGGCGGAACTAGGGAAGGCCTATGTGGCCGCAAGGGCGCCCACCAAGGCGGCGCCCCACGCCGACGCGGCTTTTCGGGCGATCAGAACGATCTTCGCCGATACGGCGACGCGTCCGCGGGTGGCCGATGAACTTTTGGATGACGGCATACTTCGATTTGGGGCTTATCGCGATTCGGGTGAGGAGAATAAGGCGGACGCCGCGCTCGAGGACCTTCGAATCGCAGGTGCGGAGATCGGAGCAACGCCTTTGTATTACTACGCCGTCGATAATTTGATCAAGTACATGATCGACACGGGGCGAAAGCCGCTCGCTTTGGACACATATTCGCTCACTCTTGAACGAGCAACCAAAGACTTCACATCTAAAGAACTGCAGACCGACGTCATCCAAAGGTTGAAAAAGCGCGAAAAGCATTACAAGATGCTGGGCGAACCAGCCCCCGAATTGGAAAAAGTTGAGCAGTGGTTTCCGGGCCATGGGTCAACGCTTGCGGAAATGCGGGGTAAAGTGATATTTCTTGATTTTTGGGCAGCCTGGTGTGCCCCGTGCATTGAGGCTTTTCCGTCGATCAAGGAGCTGCAGCAGGACTTTGGCCAGGACGGCCTGGCAATCCTCGGCGTCACCCGTTATTACGGCTATGCCGAGGGTTTCCCGGTGGATAACCCGAACGAAATAGAGTACCTTAAACGTTTTAAGAAAACATACGGCCTGCCGTACGACCTGGTCATAACAAAAGATAATACGACGCAGAGAGATTTTGGAGCTGCTTCGCTTCCCACGGCGGTGCTTATTGACCGTAAAGGTATAGTAAGATTCGTCGAGTCTGGTACTAGTCCGAACAGACTTGAAGATATCAGGGAGAATATCGTAAAACTCTTGGCGGAAAAATAACGGATGGCAACTGCAAGGAAGCGGCTCGAAGCTAAGAGCAAGACCCAAAATTTCTACGACCGCATCGCCGATGTTCACAACCTGGCTCTAAAGCTTAATGGCTATCGCGAATCGGTGGCCAAATATCTGCGTTCCCTTGACCTTGAAATTAAACCGAATTCGCTTGTGCTCGACGCGGGCAGCGGTACCGGGATAGTTACAATGAGCCTGCACGACGCTGGCTACCGACCGAAGCGGATCATTGCATTCGATCTCTCGTACAACTCGCTTCTCCTTTCCCGCCAGCAATTCAAGAAGGACAAGACCACCGACGCGAAACGGATAAGCACGACGCAGGGAAATGTTCTGAAACTGCCGTTCGCTGACGAGACTTTCGACGTGATCATCACCTGCGGCGTGCTGGAATATGTGCCGCTCGATGACGGCCTTCGCGAACTTGCCCGGGTACTCAAACCCGAGGCGAAGCTGGTCCTGATGCCAGTAAAGCCGTCGCTCATCGGAAACATCCTGGAATTTCTATATAACTTTCGCATTCATCCTATTAAGGATGTAAAAAAGATCTCCCAGCAATATTTTAAGATCGTCGGCAATCATCAGTTCCCGATGATCGAACCTATCTCATGGTCGAAAACGATCTTCCTCCTCGAAAAAAGCTGATCCGGTTCGTCGATCAGAAAACTCTAAATGTACGACCTCGGAAAACCGCCGTTGATAGTGGCCCATCGCGGAGCAAGCGCGTGGGCTCCCGAAAACACCCTGGCGGCGTTCCGGATGGCGATGGAGGTCGGAGCTGAAGGGATCGAGTTTGACGTGCGACTCTCGCGTGATGGGCAGGCGGTCGTTATACATGATTTGACCCTTGAAAGGACAGGACGAAAGGCCGTAAGTGTTTCCTCGCTGACAGCCGAAGAGCTCGGACGGATCGATGTGGGTTCGTGGTTTAACCTGAGTCACCAAAAAAAGGCGGATCCCGCGTTCACGAGGGAAACTGTCGCGACGCTCGCCGAAGCGCTGGAAGCTCTGCAGGATTTTCGCGGGGTTATCTACATCGAGCTGAAATGTAAGGACTCTGAGGTAGGACAACTTTCGAGCGCGGTTTGCTCAGCGATCTCCGCCTCGCCGCTGGTACCGCAGATAATTGTTAAGAGTTTTAAGCTGGCGGTGATCCCGCACCTTCGATTCGAGTGCCCGGAAGTCAAAACCGCCGCGTTATTCGCGCCTAAGATCATGCGGTATCTTCGCAAGGGAAAACATTTGGTTAAGATCGCCGAAGAGTTCGGAGCCAACCATCTTTCGCTTCACTATTCGCTAGCGTCACGCAAACTGATGAAAAAGGTCGAGCGCTCCGGGATGAAGGTCGCGATCTGGACGACAGACAAGCCGCGTTGGGTTAGGCGTGCGGCTGAACTCGGCCTGTTTGCAATTATTACAAACGACCCGGCAAAACTCCTCGAAGCAAAATACGGCAGAAAAGTCGGCCGAGAGATCTGATCTTGTATCAGACTCCCAGCCATTTCGGTCATAAATTACGGAGTGATCGGCAGGATCCATGTCCGGCTCGGCGTAACAGCGATATTTATCGGCAGAGCACTTACACCAGCCGTCACCGTGAAACCGACGCCGACTATCTCGGGCATCCATGTTCCGGTCAATGCCGGTGGCCAAAGGCTGACTGGCGGTGCAGTTATAAAGATTTGCCCGCCCACTGTCACAGGCCCGATCTCGACGTCGACCTCGAGCGCAATAATGTCTCCCGCTAAAACCGTCGGTGCCCTATCAAAAAGATAGGCAAAAGCATCGCCGGCTCCGGCACCTATGTTGCTGATCAACCCGGCGGACAGCGAACCATAAAGGCCGACCTCGCCGCTCGGACTCTTGTTCCAGAAATAAACACCAGCACCGGCACCGACTGAAACGACAGCCCCTGCAGATGCTGTAAATCCGGCCGTAATCGTGAAATCAGAACTCCGCCGGATAGGGATACTTCCGACCATTCCCACTATGTTCATGACAGCCCGCGGCGGCGTCATGAGAGCCAAAAGCGAACGGATCGTCGGAGCACGTCTCGACGAAGCCATCGCCACGCCCTCGAGACCTGTCTTTATCAATGACTCCTCGATCGCACCCGGCACGGACCTGGCCGGCACCTTAACTTTTACGGACCGGGAAATATTGGCCGCGACATTTTGATTGGTGAACCCCCGAAAGGTTACTGTAATCTGACCTGACATTATTCTTTGCTCCTAAAAATTGTCGAAATAATAGAAAGGGTCGAGTATTCAGACCCAGCTAATGACGCTGACGGAGGGAGGGATTTGCCGACCGACGTCACGTGCCAGTCTTGCCTTGAAACGGCTTTGCGAATAAACTTCCGGTATATAATTCAATAAAATATGTCCGCGCCAACCGCGGATCCTCGAAAAATGAAATTTTACGACAACGTTCTCGGCTTGATCGGCAATACGCCGCTCGTCAAGATCAATCAGCTCGCCAAACAGAACGGCATAAAGGCACAGATCTTTGCAAAAATGGAGAGCCTTAATCCGGGCTATTCCGTCAAGGACAGGATCGGTGTCTCGATGATCGATTGGGCTGAAAAGGAAGGAGTCCTAAAAAAAAGCGGAACGATCATCGAAGCGACGAGCGGCAACACGGGGATCGGCTTGGCTCTGGCGGCGGCTGTCCGGGGCTATAAGTGCATTTTCGTTCTGACGGAAAAGGTTTCGGTTGAGAAAATGCGGTATCTGAAATCGATGGGCGCCGATATCGTCGTTTGTCCAGCGGCCGCCAAGCCGGGTACGCCCGATCATTATGTCGCGACCGCCAAGCGTATCTCGGAGGAGACGCCGAACTCGTTCTATCCGGACCAATACAATCATCCGGCCAATCCCGCCGCGCACTACAGTTCTACCGGACCCGAGATCTGGCGGGACACGGATGGGGCGATAACCCATTTCGTATCAGGCATCGGAACCGGCGGGACGATCTCGGGGACTGGACGATATCTGAAAGAGCAAAATCCGCACGTAAAGATAATCGGTGCTGATCCGTACGGTTCGATCTTTAAGACGTATAAGGATTCCGGACACGTTCCTGAAGCCACACCGTATCTTGTCGAGGGCATTGGGCAGAGCTTGCCCGTCGGCAATGCCGACATGAAGATAATCGACGAGATCATCAATATTACAGATCGTGATTCGTTCGAGCTGGCCCGCCAGCTTTCGCGTCGAGAAGGCATTTTTTGCGGCGGATCGACCGGTACAAACTTTGCCGCGGCATTAAAAGTGGCAAAAGATCTAGATGAAAACGGTCTAGTTGTGTTTATTGTTTGTGATACGGGTGAGCACTATCTGACAAAATTCCATTCCGATGAGTGGATGAAGGAAAAACTGCTGCTCGAACCGCAGAGGATAACGGCGGGATTGATCGCCGAGACAAAGAATGGCGGAGCGCCTGAAGACCTTATATTTGTTGGCCCGGAGGAAACGGTGAGTGCCGCGATCACTCTAATGAACGAGGGCGGTGTAACGCAGATCCCCGTGCTCGAGGAGCACCGCTCGGTCGGCAGCCTTCGTGAAAGTCACATTTTGGCGAAGCTGCTCGACGACCGCGATCTGCTCAATGCCAAGGTCAGTGCGGTAATGGACAAGAGTTTTCCGGTGATCGAGATGGACGCCAGCCTCAAGGAGATAAAGGCGAAGCTGCAAAAGTCACCTGCGGTACTCATAGAGGATTTCAAGCGAATTACGGGTATAATCACCCGATCGGACGTTTTAGACCTGCAAAAATAGGTTAGTTTAGTGAGGAAAGGACGATGAACGACGCGAAAGAGCCAAACACAGAGCCCGCATCCGCGGCTCCTAATACGTCGGAGAATATCGAGGTGCCGAGCAACAGGCCGCCCGGTTCCTGGGAGATGCCGACACCGGTCTTTAAACAATCGACGGGCTATCTGCCGCAAGGCTTTCAAGCGAAGTTCCCGGCCGAATCGCAGGGCACGGCACCTGCCAAAGAATTACCGGCTTCTGTCCCGGCTGTTCCGCCGCCGCCCGCCCTTGATATTTCCGAAAGTCCCGATATTCAGCCTCAGCCGAACTTATCGGAAGACTTTACCGTCGACGAATCGGCCTTGCCGCCGCCTTCGCCGATCAAGAAAAAGAGCTCTGGCAGTCAGGCAATTTACGTCGTGCTCGGAATATCGGCGATGGCGGTGATTGGCCTTGGATTCCTGATACTTGTCTATTATTTGTTCTTTTATCAACCTGGCGACTCACAGATCTTGAACTAAGACGAAGATCTTACGCTTCCAGCCGACCGCGGAGCCGCACAATTAGATCAAAGGCAAATGGCCGGAAATAGCTTCGTCTTATGAGGTGTAATGCCGGCCACGGCCGGTAGTAGTAAACTTGTTTGGATAAGATGTCGGACGGAAAGCTTAAATATGAAGGCGGCGAGATCGATCTGGCTGGAGGTGTTGTTACCACCGGCCGCGCGTCGGATAATTCCATCGCCTTCCCGTCAGATTCAAATGTTTCCCGTTATCACGCAGAGATCAAGGAACGAGGCGGTGAATACTGGCTAGTCGATCTGGGGAGCAGCAACGGAACCAGCCTGAACAGCGAGAAAGTCGAGCGCGATCAGAAGTTAGCTGACGGCGATGTGATCATGCTAGGTGGTTCGAGCAAGATCAGCGTCGAACTCGACGAAGAGTTCAACGAAGATGAAGCCGAAGACAACGTCGATGCCGGAATAGGTGGCGGAATGCCGAATGTCCCGCTGGGCAGCCCGGGTGTAGGCGGTTCCGCATTTTCCGGGTTGGGTTCTGGAGGCGGCTCGGCAGCATCGGCCGGAGGCGGTACTTCGGCGGCCGGAGGCGGCACCGGCGGCGGTTCTATGCTGTTGGTGGCAGGTGTCGCGGGCGGACTCGCTTTGATCTGTGTCGTAGCGGCCGGAGCTTTTTACATGACGCGCGGTTCGAGCTGTGCAGCAAAAGCGTCCATCTCAAAGCCGGAAAAGGGTGAAATGATCAGTCAGCCCACAGACATCGAAGTAGATGCAGAAGACGCCGAATGCGTGGACCATGCAGTGTTCACTCTCGACGGAACTGAGATAGCGAGCGTCAAGGACCAGCCGTTCACGGCGAAACTTAATCCGAACGAATTTCCCGAGTTAGCCGATGGATTCGACCACAATCTTCAGATCATTCTCGTCGACGCTAAGGGCCAATTGATGCCGCAGCCTGGCTCTGTCTCGCTCGCGTTCGAAACCCCGAAGGTTAAAAAGCCGGACCCGACACCCGAGGTCGCGGGCACCAATACCCAGCAGCCTACCAACAAAAAGGGCACCGCCCCCACGATCGTCGACATACAGGAAATGTCGGTCCGTTTTGCTAAGCAATTCCCGGGCGGCACGAATTACAACGTAACCAACAAGCAGTTCCTCGCCGCCGTCCAGAAGGCGACAGCCGATTACGCGCAGGATGGATATTATCAGCGAGCGTCCGCGTATCGTGATGCGATCAATGTGGCGTACACACAGGAGCAGAATCTCGACGCCGGCCTCGGCTTCACGCTGGCAATGAGCCGAAGTAAATTCAATCCTGCAAAACAGGGCGGTAATGAAGGGCTGTGGCAGATGTCGAATGACTTCGTCGTATCGAACGGCTACAACGGGTCGTGCGGCACCGAGGTACTTTCGGACCAATCGCAAAATTGCGCGGCCAAGGCGTCCGCGGTCTATATGAAGGCACTCGTCTTCAGCGTCTTCGACGGCGATGTCATCTACAGTGCCGCCGTTTTTGGGAAATCACCTGCCGATGCCGGTGCCTGGAAAGCCACACTTCCGTTAAATCGTTCCGATATTTGGAACTCGATCCGCACTCAACCGGAGCGCGATGCGATCGTTAAATTTTTCGCCGCCGGAATCGTAGCCGAAAATCCGCAGAAATTTGGCTTGACCAAGGACCGTCCGTTATCGGAACTTTATAAGGTAACGTTGTAGTTTTTTCTAATGCTCGAGATCTCGCTGACATATCCGACGCCCGAAGGCACTCAGACGATCAAAATTGATGGCGAACGCACCTCGTTCGGCCGCGGCAGCGAAACCGATCATCGCTTTGACGACGAGGGCTTGTCACGGCTGAATTCGACGATCTATCGCGAGGGCGATAAGGTCTGGATCGTCGATGAAAATTCGACCAACGGCACGTTTGTGAACGGTGAGAAACCTGCTCCTTCGGGCAGGCCGCTGCAGAACGGAGACGCAATAAAGATTGGCCACAAGACCGTGCTTACGGTGCATCTCGCCGAATCCGCTCCAGCCAGGGCGCCTGCGGCCTCCTCCGCATCTACGGTTGTCACGTCCTCGGTTGGAAATACTCCATTTAACTGGATACCGATCGCCGTGATCGCCGGTGCGTTTTTTGTCGTCTGCATCTCGATCGCGTTTATCGGAATCACCGTTTTTGGCGGTGGCGGCGTTGAGATCGCAAAAAACCAGAACAACGCTGAGTCCGGAAACGATGACCCGATCGAGATAAAGCCGACGCCCCGTCCTAGCAGCGAAAATAAAGGCTCAAACGCAGTTATTGACAATTCACTGCCGCCTGATACCCCGACAAATACGAACGAGAAACCGCCGATCCAGCTTCCGATCGGTAAGAAATATCTCGAAATGTCAGATGCCGAACAGCGGCAATATCTGGAAGTCAAAGCGATGCGGGTTGCGCAGGTTATCGGAAATAATAATAGCGACCGTATCCCTGCTGCTGCGATCGACAAAATAAAAAGCTTTGTTCAGGGCTACGCTTCGCGTATCAAGTCATCTAAAACCGACGGATGCACTACCATGCGGCCGTGGAGCGACAGCCTTCAATTCACGTATGAAAAGGCGAGCAAGAATGCGCCTTTCATAATGAAGGCATTCAACGAAAAAGGAATGGACCCGCGGATCGGCCTTTATCTGGCGATGATCGAGTCGGAACACTGTACCTGCCTCCAGAGCGGTACGGGACCCTTGGGGATGTTTCAATTCACTTATGCGACTGCCGCGCTGCATTTCAGCCCCAGCAGCGGCGTGGTCAAGGGAGCCTCGCCATCTCATCCAGATGTCCGCTGCCAACCGGAACCGGCGGCACATGCTGCAGCGTCTTACATGAAGGCTCTGGCCGGCCGCTATGGCACTGGGCCGTCAAGCGTGCCGCTTGCGATCGCCAGCTACAACAGCGGTGAAGGCGGACTGAGCTCAAATCTCGAAAAGGCACTTAGCAGCAACCCGACGCTCCAGCGAGATTTTTGGTCGCTGATCGCCAATATGGAGCTGCTCAATAAACAGTTCCAAACGGAGAATTTCAAATACGTGCCGAAATTCTTTGCCGCTGCGATCATTGGCGAGAATCCTCAGGATTTTGGCCTCACCCTTCAACCTATATCGACGTATTCGAAATGAAGAAGACACCGGTACAGGAACTCTGGCTTAAATTCACCGACGCGACCGGTCACGAACAGCGCCTTAGACTTGACGAAGCTGAACTAACGGTGGGCCGTCATTCAACTAATGATGTTTGTATTCCCGATTCCCGATTATCCCGCGAGCATATCAAGATAGTAAAGATCGGGCTCGATTTTCTGGTCTCGGACAGCGGTTCGACTAACGGCACCACGCTAAATGACGTGGTCCTGGCGGGAGAGGTAAAGGTAGGGGCGGGTGATCGCCTCGATCTCGGAAAAGGAGTTGTGATCGAGCTTTCGTCGAGCGAATTCGATGCGGCCGCGGCTGCGGAGGGTGATGATAAAGCCGCTGATGCCGGAGCTGCTCCTGAAAGCGTAGCAGAGCCTTCACCAGGGCAGTCGGCCGGCTCTCCACCGGTTCCTGCGGGTGGTGACGGCGGTATTCCTACCAGCCTGTTTATTATTGCTCCGGTTCTGGGACTATTCGTTCTGCTTTTTGCTGGTGCGATCCTCTATTTTCTTGTTGGCGGCAACTCATCAAAACCGGGCAGCAACGAATTCGTCTACTCGGGCAATGATCCGATCGAAAACGACAGGCCGACAAAGACGCCTAAGGACGATCCGCCTTCAAAAGGGACGACACCGACTCCCGGCGGAGCTTCGACACCTACGATAGTCGATCCGCCCGGTAATACAAGCGATCCTGACCCGATCCCTACGCCCGCTGCGAAGGACCCGGGCTCAGATGCCGGTAAATGCGAGCAGAATGGTTCGGCGTTTCTGCGTCGAATTGCCCAAAACGAGCCGCGAGCTTTTCTGACCGGGGAGCAGGCACTAATAGTCAGCGGCAAGGTCAAGCAGATCAGCTCATCGTCGGCGGTGGCGGACAATATTAATTCAGCCCGGAAAAATTCGGCGCAAATAAAGGCCCTTGCCGCGGCAAAAAATCTGAAGCCGCAGCTTTTGGTAACGGCCGCTCTTGCGAAACTCGGCACGACGAAAGGCGATGCTCTTCAGACCGCCCAGGCAATGGCAGAGACGCTCGATAAATTAGGTACTCAGCTCGGGAGCGAACTCGCAAACGATGCGCTTTTGATGATGGCCGCGTATGATCAGGGAGCCGGTGGTGATTTCATGAAAATGAGAAACATGCTTCAGGACCTCGCGACAAAAGCCCCCGAAAGCGCCAGGGCGATCCGGACGATCTGGTACCTCCATAAAAACGGCAAGATCAGCGACGGCGAATACGATTTTGCCCTTCGCTTTCTTGCGATCGGAATAATTACGCAAAACCCAAAGGATTTCGGCGTCAATGCCGAGGCACTTACATTTTAGGTCCGACATCTTTTCGCTGAATATTGCTTAGCTACGTATGGAATCGAGCGAACGAGTGACCGGCAAGATCAATCTCGCTATCAACGGCGTACCCATACAGATGGATTTCGCGGCCCCGGCGGGCCCCGTCAAACCACACCGGATGCTTCCGATCTTTCAGGGAATGTCGAATATGTTCGTTGATATGGGCGTCCAGGGGGCCGAAGGTCATGGCAAAAAGATCTCGTGCGGGCCGAAATGCACCGCATGCTGCTTTCAGCCCGTTCCTATTCTTGAATTGGAAGTTTATCAGCTTTCGGAGCTGGTCGAGGCGATGCCCGAGCCGAGGCGATCCGAGATCAAACGGCGATTTTCAGATGCGGTTGACCGTTTTGCAGGAAGTGGCTGGCTCGACAAACTAGACGCGCTATCGAACACCTATGGAAAAGAGCCGGTTGAAACAGTTACTAAAGGGTTGCAAACCTTAGGCATAGAGTATTATTACGAACGGGTCGCATGCCCTTTCCTGGAGGACGGCCTTTGTTCGATCCACGAGAACCGTCCACTCTCGTGTCGCGAATATCTTGCCACATCGCCCGCGGCGAATTGTTCGCTCGAGAATGGCGGACCCATCGTAGGCGTTGACCTTCCGGTTGAAGTTTCTAAGGTGGTGGGGCAAATTGCCAAGTCCGGCCGGATGGCGGATTTCGGCTTTGTTCCGTTAATACTAGCTTTGGAACAGGCAGAAAAGCTCCCAGAACAGCTCGAAGAGAAGAAGGCGACCGACTGGATAAACGAGTTTTTCAAAAGGTTCGCGGAATCTCGCGCGGTGAGCGAAAAGCACGCCGAAACCCCTGGAGGGGTAGCGTCGCCTCCGTCGACCAGCTAGAGATTTCAGCTTTACAGCCATTTAATGAACTTTTTGTTTCCGCTGTTTACTAATTCGGGCAGTCGTTTTACTATCTATTCTCAAACTCTGTATGAGCAAATACCGCAAGATCGTTTGGAACGAAGGGATGCTTCTCACTCCGCATCACTTTCAGCAATGGGATAACTACCACGAAGACCTGCTGAATTCTCGCGTCCAGTCGATGATGCAGTACGAATACGGAGTGCTGGATCTCGCCATCAACAACGAGGCTATTGCCAACGGAAACTTTCAGATCTCGAACTGCCGCGCCGTACTTACGGATGGGCTGATGATAAATGTTCCGGACGCGGAAGCCGTACCCGACCTTCGACCTGTCGGCGACCACTTTCGTGCGGAGGCCCAATATTTAGGTGTGCATCTCGCGATCCCGGCTAGGAAAATGGGCGAGGCGAATTTTCAGGCGAGCGGTGCCAAAGCTAGTTCAAATCTGCGTTTTCTTCAGGAGGGCGCTCTGGTCAAGGATGAAACCAGCGGTACGAACGAGCAACCGTTGGCTCTAGCTAAAAGTAATCTGCGAATAATCTTCGACGACGAGCTTCGCGATGGCTTTACGTCGATCAAGATAGCTCAGCTTGAACGCACGCCGACTGGCCAGCTAAAGATCTCGGACGAATATATTCCGCCTATCTTGAAGGTTGGAGCATCGCTCTGGCTGTCGAATCTACTGCGGCAGCTTGTCGAGATACTGATAACCAAGAGCGGCAGCCTCGGTGAACAAAGGCGGCAGACGAAAGCTTCGTTGGCGGATTTCACCACCTCTGAGGTCGCGGTTTTCTGGCTTTTGCATACGATTAACTCGTCCATCCCGACGATGGCCCATTTTTTCCGGTCGCCGACGCTTCACCCAGAAAGGTTTTATCTTCAAATGGCCGAACTTGCGGGCAAATTGATGACCTTTTCGGTCGATCATCATCCTAAGGACATCATTAAGTACGATCACGACGATCTCTACTTCACTTTCTATAATCTTTCGAGCCAGTTGAAGGACCTTCTCGAAACGGTGATCCCGAGCCGCTGCGTTGCGATCCCGCTCGAAAAGACACGCGACACGCTGTATGTCGGCCGGGTCGAGGACGAACGACTGCTCAAGGAAGCGGCGTTTTACCTTGCGGTCCGCTCACAGATGCCCGAAGCGAAACTTATCGAAGGCGTTCCTCGTGTAGTGAAGATAGCCTCGAGGGACGCGATCGATCAGGTTATCGGAGCGGCGTTGCCGGGCGTTGTCCTAACACACGCCAATCCTCCGCCAGCCCCGATACCGACCCGCGTTGGATTTAAATACTTCATGCTCGATACTATCGGGCCATATTGGAACGGCATTAAGGGATCAAAGGTCCTGGCGGTGCATGTGCCTGACGAAATACCCGACGAAAAGCTCGAAATGTACGCTGTGAAACCATAATTTTTCTCTTAAAATTGTTCAAATGAGCGAGCGAACCACTAATAAAGATATTGTTACTTTTGCGGGCCCGATCCTTGACCTCGTGCTTAGGCTGAAAGCAGGCATCGTGACGCCGTCGAATGAGCTGCGGCCGCAGGTCGCCTCGATGCTCGAGGAATTTGAGAAGCGCTCCGAGCGCTATCGCTTTAACCATAAGATCGTTCAGGTTTCCAAATTTGCACTCGCGGCATTTGTCGATGAGACTGTGCTGATGAATAATTTCCCACTGCGGGACCAGTGGGAAAAGTACGCCCTCCAGCTTGAGCTCTTCGGCGAACAACTCGCCGGCAACAAATTCTTCGAGAAACTCGACGCGATGCTCAAGCAGATCGAGGTAACGCAGGACGCCGTCGAGATCTATTACATTTGCATGCTGCTTGGCTTTAAGGGGCGATACCAGGTCTATGAGCAGGAAAAGCTTTTGGCGATAATGCAGGATACGGCAAACGCCCTGGTCAAGGTCGGCAAGATAAAGGCCGTCGATCTTGCACCGAATTGGCTGGCAAACGACCAGCCCAAGCCGCCGCCGAAGCGCGGAATGCCCGTCTGGGCCAAGATCGGTGCCCTGGCTTTTATCGGTCTCGCCATCGTTATCTATTTGGGAATGTTCCTTTTATCAATGTCATTCGTGCAGGGAGCTCTCGAGGCCCTGCAGTTTTAGCGCCCTTACGCAAAAATTCGATAACGGCGCGTCTAACCTGTTCGTGCGGAATCTAACTTAGTGCTATGAGTTCGTGGCAAGGTAGTCAACTGAAGTTCGCCCTCGGGCTAGGCGGCATTATGTCTTTTTACGGCATAGTGTCGATCATCGTATGGATCGGCGGCACCAAAATGCACCTGCCGATCAACTATCAGATCGTAACGATCGCGCTGATCCTGCTTACCTTGCCCTTCGCGCTAGTGATCGCCTTTGTCGTGTCCCGACGAGGCAAGAAGAAGAGGGCTGCAGCGGAAGCGGCCAAGCAACCCGCAGCCCAGGCGGAGGCAACCACTCCGGCCGCAACAGCCCAAAAGGCTGCAACCCCGGCGGGAAACTATGGCGACCTCTCAGCAGGTGTTGAGGAGGTTGTTCAGTTTCTCAAGTCTTCTAATCTCGGCGATAGCAGCAATGCACTTTATTCGCTTCCCTGGTACATCGTTGCGGGAGCACCGAATTCCGGCAAGACCTCGCTTTCGGTAGGATCCAACCTGACCTTTCAAAAGCTGCCCAGCCAGCGCGAATCAGAGCAGAGAGTTATCCGCCCGACACCGAACGTTGATTGGCGAGTGGCCAATGAAGGTGTCTTTTTCGATACGGCGGGACGCTACCAGACCGAAGGAGCAGATGCCGACGAGTGGGCAGGCCTACTCGAGGCTATGAAAAAGGCCAGACCGAACCGTCCGCTGGACGGTATGATCGTCGTCGTGGATACTGACCGGGTTTTAAAGTCGGACGACCATCAGGCGGAAGAGATCGCAAAGATTATGCGGGCTCGCCTCGATGACGCGATTCAGCGCCTCAAAGTGCGTTTTCCGGTCTATGTAGTTTTTACCCATGCCGACGCGATCGAGGGATTCCGGGATTCTTTTTCGACCTCGAAAGGCGAGGACAAGTCGCTGGTTTGGGGCACCACCATTCCGCTTGAAAAAAGCGAGAACGCCCAGGCGATGTTCGACGGCGAGTACGAGATCCTACATGATGCACTAATGAAGCGGCGTCTCCAGAGGCTTTCTGCACCTTTTCCGCCCGTCCGCCAACTGCGCATCTTCAATTTTCCTCTGCATTTCGGATCGGCCCGGCGAAAGCTGGGTGCCTTTATGGCCAGCCTGTTCCGCCCGAATCCGTTTAGCGAAAACCCCTTTCTAAGAGGCTACTACTTCACGGCTGCTCCGACTGCGAAAGCCGCCAGCGGAGTCAAGACGGTAGGAAGTTCCTATTTTACCGAGCGCCTTTTTAAAGACGTCATTCTCCGCGACAAGGACCTTGTAAGTACATTTATCGCTCAGCGGCAGAAGCCGCCGATCTTCGGCTGGTTTCTTACGCTCACTGCCCTATTCATTACTTTTCTTCTTCTCGTGATGTCTGTGATTTCGCTTGTCACCAACCGGCAGATGCTGAACGACGCGAAAGACAAGGGCGATAAGATGCTGACGATCGTTAAGGCCGACGCGAATAAAGACGTTCTTCAAAAAAAGGATGATGAGACATTTCGCGAACTTTCCGCCGCCGATAGTCTAAGAGGACTGCTTGTCCGGCTTGATGACAACGAACGGAAGGGTCCTCCTTTCTACATGCGATTCGGCATGTACTCGGGCAACAAGATCTATAAGGAAAATTTGCTGCCGATATATATGTCGGTGATCGAGCAAAGGTTCAGAAAACCGACGATCGAAAAGATCACAAGCGATCTTAAAAAGTTTGCCTCAAGCCAACCGGTCGTTAACCCCGCTCAGCTTACCGACGCCGAGGAGCAAAATCTCGGCCACAATTACGATCTGCTTAAAGCTTATCTAATGCTGTCGGGAGATAAGGAATACAAGGATAAAGGTGAAGCTTCCCATCTTGTAAACACTCTCAAGGATGACTGGATCGCGGTGTCAAAGGTTCCTGCCGATCAGAATTTGGTTGCTCAGGCCCAGCTCGAATTTTGGGCAAAACAGGTAGATCGCGAAGACAACCGCGACTTTCCTCGGATAAATATCGACAAAAAGCTTGTCGGTGAAGTTCGCGAAAAGCTGAAATCGTTTCCTGCCTGGCAGCGTTATTACAAGAGACAGATAACGCTCATATCGCAGCAGATCGACGACAAGATTGGTCAAACCACGGTTTCCGCGATCCTTACGCGGGCCGGAGGCGATACGAGCATTCTCGATGGAAGCTATTCGGTGCCGAGCGCGTATTCGAGACAAGGCGTCGAGCTGATGAAACCAGCTATCCAGCTGGCCGCTCAAAAATTGAGCGAAGACGATTGGGTAATGGGCGAGTCTGGAAAGAACGCGATAGCGCAGTCAACCGATACGGCAAATATCGAAGCCCGTTATTATCGAGACTACGCCGATCAATGGAGAAATTTTGTCAAGGGTGTAAGCATGAAGCCCTTCAAGACAAAGGACGATGCGGCCAACGCGCTTCAGATACTTTCCTCTGCTAATTCGCCGATGAAGCTTCTGATGATCGACATCGCAAAGAATACAAATCTCTCTGCTCCGCCCGACGGCCAGGGTCTAATCGCCTGGCTGATGAGTTTCTTCACATCCAGCCAAAACAGCGGCGGCGGAAGTACGCCTCCGGAAAAGGAATTCAGGGCCTTGTTCACGTTTGTCGGAACCAAGGAGCAAAAGAATTCGGCTCCGGTCGATAAGTATGGATCGGAGATGGGCGTGCTTTTCCAAAAATTTAACGGTTTTACGCCTGATCAGATCAAATCTGCAGCTCAGGATATGGCCCAGGATAAGGATCCCCTAGACATCAAGAAGCGCGAAGGCAATATTTTGGGGCTGACGGGTCCGTTCAAAGACACGAGTTCCGGGCAAGAATTAGCTCTTTTGCTTCAGAAGCCGATCTCGAACCTTAGAATTTTCCTCGGGGTTCAGGACATCCTGGCCAAAAAATGGGCAGATGAGATCTTGCCCGCCGGCAAGGATATGGCCAGCGGTTTCCCGTTCGCGGACGGTCAGGGCGATGCTGATATGACCAAGATCACAGCGTACCTTAACCCTGTCGACGGTAAGTTTAGCCAGTTCTATAAGGACAACCTCGCGAAATACTTTGAGGAAGCGAACGGTCAGTGGAAAGTCAAAGACACCGCTGACGTTAAGTTCACGCCTGAATTTGTAGCTTATGTTAACGGAGCTTTGTCGCTGCAGAAGACGATGTTCGGCACGGGCGCGACGCCGAAATTTGAGTACGAATTCAAATTCAACCCTGTCAAAGATTCGACCATCGCCGTGACCATCGATGGCCAGACGACTGACAGTAGCGGTACCGGTTCGCTGAAGGGCACGTTCCCCGCTCCGTCAGGAACGCAAACCGGCGTTCACTTGGCACTTGCATCGGCTGTTTCCGCTCCGGCAGCTCCTGCACCGAGCAATTCGGGCGCGAGTGCACCCGGAAAACCAGCGGGCGGCCCCTTAGATCAGACATTCGAAGGAACATGGGGCCTGTTCCATTTCGTTGAAAAAGGAAATGCGGTCAAACAGCCCTCAGGCGAGTATCTGCTTACCTACAGCGGAGGCGGCAAGACCGTGACAGCCACAATCAAGCCAAATGGAGGCGATCTGTTTGATAAGAATATATTTAAGCAGCTAAAGGCCCCGCAGACGTTTTTGAAGTGATCTTGTAAAAAGAGACAGGTTTTTGGCCGAAATGCTTTTGGCGAAAGCTCTAATTGAATAAAGAATTATGAATGACGCGAAACTGCAGCTCGATAAGGGCGATCTCTCTGCGGCCGTTGAA
>JBDTXM010000053.1:0-17227 GCA_040006215.1 Acidobacteriota bacterium | reverse complement strand
GACCCAAACGTCTTCGTCCAGGGCAGCACCACTCCCGAGGGCCGCAAACAGATCGTGAAATACTATACCGATCCGGAGCGTCCTCTCCTGAACAGGGCGATCCAAGGCCGTTACCATCCAGGATCTACCTGGAAGATACCTGAATCGGTTGCGGGGCTTCAGCAGGGAGCTATTTCGGTTGGCCATTCGAACATCGTGTGCGGCGGTGGTATTCAGATCGGCAACCGCTTTACTCGCGACACGAGCGGCAATCACGGTACGCCCGATCTGCCGACGGCGATCACGAAGTCCTGTGATGGCTATTTTTACCGGCTCGCCCTAAAGATGGGGCTTGAAGGCTTGAAGACTATGGTCTCGAACTTTCAATACGACCAGAGGACAGGCGTCGATCTTCCCAACGAAAAAATAAGCCAAACACCGAAATCGTTTGAACCGTATATTCGAAAACGTGACGGTGGGAAGTGGAACGACATCGAAACGGTTTTCGCCGCGATCGGCCAGGTAACGGTCAACGTGACGCCGATATCGATGATCCGTGCTGTGTCGAGCGTCGGAGCCCGAGGGAAAATGTACGTTCCGCATTTCTTGAAGGAGTTTAGGGCTATAAATGCCGTAGGCGATGAAGGTGATCCTAACTACGTGAAAGCTCGGCCGGCATTTGGATTCGACGGCGGTGATCCGGTGATCATTCAAATGACTGCCGAGCAAAACGACTACGTTTTAAAGGGGATGTGGGGCGTGGTGAATAATGGAGGAACGGCTCACGGTATCAAAATGTCCGATCTTGAAATTGCAGGCAAAACCGGTACAGCACAGAACTCGGAGATCGGATCGGGCGGTGCCAAGGACCATGCGTGGTTCGTTAGTTTTGCTCCAGCCTATGCACCGAAGATCGCGGTGATCGCCCTTATCGAAAACTCCGGATTCGGAGCGGCAAACGCAGCCCCGGCTGTCAAAGGGGTTTACGAAGCGTACTTGGCGAAACGTGATAATAATTCGAACTGATCGGCTAGATCGTCTTCGTGACCTTCGAAAGAGATCTTGGAGCGTCGGGGTCCAACCCTTTGGCTTCCGACAGATGAGCGGCAAATAACTGTGCAGGAATAATGAAAGGGATCGGCGTTAAGAACTCCTCCATTTCGCTCGTGAGCAACAAGCTCTTCGGCGACATTCCGGCGATCTCGGTATCGTTGGTGATCGACAGACAATCGGCCTTGAGTTCGTGAAGATTGTTGATTAGGTCGACGCTGCTTTTTTTGGTCGGGCCGGTCGGAGCGAACAGCATCACGGGAAATCTCCGTTCTACTATCGCTAACGGACCGTGAAAGAAATCGGCAGACGAAAACCTCTCCGCGACCACATAACAGGTCTCCATCAGTTTCAGCGCAAGCTCGTACGAATTCCCATAATTCATTCCGCGCCCGACCACCACGCAGTTCTCCATATATACATAACGCTGCGCGTGTTCCTTAACCTCGGCTTCGAGTTTCAACGCCTCGGCCGCGAGCTCAGGGATCTTGTGAAAATCGATCCGCCGGTCACCTATGGCTGACGCAAGCAAATAGAAATGAAGCATCTGGCCCGTGTAAGTTTTGGTTGCGGCCACTGATTTTTCCCGGCCTGCGTGGATCAGCAAGGTTTCGTCCGCGATCTTTGCCATCGAGGACTCGGCCTCATTTGTAATGCCGATCGTATAGGCCCCGAATTCCTTAGCACGCTCAAGGACGAAATTGATGTCACTGCCCTCGCCCGATTGGGACACGCCAATAACCAGGCTTCGCTTAAGCCGCATCTTCGCGTCGTAAAGCGTAAACACGGACGGAGCGGAGAGCGAAACAGGGATGCCGGTCGTTGTTTCAAGGAGATATCTACCGAAGAGAGCCGCGTTGTCGGAGCTGCCGCGAGCCACCAGAATTATCACGTCGATATCTTTTTGGCGAAGAAAATCGCCGAGCTGCGTGACCTTTTCGCGTTCTGCTATGATCGTGCGTTCCAGCACTTCCGGCTGCTCCGCGATCTCCTGAAGCATTAGTGACATAAACTACTGTGTGAAAAGCAAAAGAGCCGTCGGAAAAATCATAGCACTTCTAGGGAAGGATCATAACAACCGCTTGGCCCTTGACGAGCACTTCGCCATTTTGGTTCGTACATTCCGTTTCAAGGGTAACGATCCCGCGGTCCTCGCGAATTTTTGAAATCGTTCCGGTAGCGGTCACCGTGTCACCGATAAAAACAGGGGCCACGAACTTCATCGTCTGAGAAAGATAGACGATCTTTCGTTCCTGGAACTCGTTTCCAAGGACGGCTGAGATCAACGCACCGCTCAACATTCCGTGTGCGATGCGCCGTCCGAACCTAGTCGTTTTTGCGAACTCTTCGTCAAGGTGTATTGGATTGAAATCGCCGGAAACCTCGGCGAACTTTCGGACGAGATCATCGGTTATCCCGCGTTCGGTCGAAAACCTATCTCCGATCTTTAGATCCATTGATTTCTGGGCTACTTTCCACAGGTGGAAAACCTATTTTTCGGGTGAATCGGCTGCTGCTAAGTGCTCGTCGGGCAGGGAGTCGACAACGTCCTGCAACCGCTCCTCGTCCATTCCGTGAAGAACTCCATTGATCGCTCCGCCAACGGTGATAGCGACGGCCGTCAAATACAACCATAGCATCAAAATGATCACCGCACCGAGCGAGCCGTACGTTCTGTTGTAACTGTTGAAATACTGGAGATAGATCCTGAAAATGCCGGTCAGCAAAATGAATAATATGATCGAGACGAGAGATCCCGGGGTGATCCAGTTCCAGCGAAACTGCTTGAAGTTTGGGACGATGTTATAAAGTATCTCGCACGCGACCAGCAGCACCACAATAATCGATATCCACTGGATCGTGATCAGGATCCAAGGCGACGTGATCGTTAGTCCGAATGTCAACAGAAAAAATTGGACTGAGCGCCATCCGTAGAAAACAACGCCGAGAACGAACGCCGTGAAAATGATAAGCAGGAATGTGATCGCCAGGGAAAGCGCCTTTGTCACGAACCAAGAACGAGTCTCACGCAGCTCATATACGGCGTTCAGAGCGTTTCGGATACTGTCCACGCCCGCCGCCGACGACCAGAGTGTGATGATCAAACCGATCGTTACCTTTCCCGGCGAACTGGTCTCTGCGATCTCGTCGACGGTCTTTCGAACCAGGTCGTACGCATCGTTCGGCAAGAGTTGGTGCAAATAAGAGAACAGCTCACCCCTTAGCCCATCCGTAGAGACCAAGACAAGTCCGAAAACGCTGACAAGAAAGAAGAGAAGGGGGAAAAGCGAAAACGAGAAGTAAAAAGCTACCTGGGCCGAGCGGTTAAATAAGTCGGTCTCAAAGACCCTGTAGTAAAGCCTTTGAAAAAAGGTCTTCCATTGGAATGTCAGCAGTTTCATTTCGAGTTTAACTCGATGTATATTGCCGTTCAACTCGTCGGCTGATCCCGCAGGTGATCTCGTAAGAGATAGTTTCCAGCATTGAGGCTAGCTCTTCGGCCCGTATTTCGAGATCATTTTGCTTACCTACCAAGACTACCTCATTGCCGATGGTCGCGTCTGTAATCTCGCTGACATCAACGAGTGTCCAGTCCATCGACACGCGTCCGACCACAGGAGCCAAGGCGCCGTTGATTATAACATTCGATCGATTTGAGAGACCCCGCCGATAGCCATCATAGTAACCGATCGGAATCGTCGCAATAACGGAATCGCGAGTGGTCGTAAACGTTCGTCCATAGCCGAGTGTTTCGCCGGCCGGAACTTTTTTAAGGTGAGCAATCGCTGATATGAGAGACAAAACCGGTTTTAATTCCGGTTTGTCGACACCTGCGGGGAGGACATCGCCGCCAAGACCGTAGAGAATGCCGCCCAGCCGTACGAGATTCCCCCGTGAATTCGGATGAACTACGGCACCCGGGGAATTGGCGAGGTCAATAAAGGTCGGATCAAAGCCGTCTTTTCTGAATACGTCGACGGCTTCGTAAAACCGAGATACTTGCTGGTCGGTAAAGTCGTTTTGCTCGAGATCATCGGCTGTCGCGAAATGCGTCATCACGCCATCGACCCGCAAATTTCGCAAATTTTTCAAACTCGCGGAAAATTCTTCGACCTCATCGAATCGAACACCAATTCGCCCCATTCCAGTATCTATCTTGACGTGAACATCGAACACGATCTGCTTTTCTGAGGCTGCACCATTGAGGATTCGCGCGTGATCGAGTTGGTAGACGACGGGCGTGATGGCGTGCTCGATCAGCAATCCTTCCTGCCCGGACCAGAAACTTCCAAGACACAGGATAGGGGTCCGGATACCCGCCTCACGCAGCTCGAAGCCTTCCTCAGGAAGAGCCACTCCAAGCCAGTCTATACCCTCTGACTCGAGACGCCGGGAACATTCGGCCGCTCCATGCCCGTACGCGTTTGCCTTGACCACGGCCATCTGTTTGATGTCATAGCCGATGAATCGCCGAGAGGAGTGATAATTAAAGGCAAGATTGTCGAGATCGATCTTAGTGATTGTCGGCCGGTGAGCGGTCATTGAGGTAAGGCTTTAGAAAAATGGTGTAATCTTTGTAATAAAAAGAGTTATAAGGTTTCTATACTGGAACCTCAACTGTTGGTATTGCAACCCTTAAAGCGTCACCTAAAGCGGAATATTGCCATGTTTCTTAGGCGGATTAGTATCGCGCTTATTTTTCAAAAGTTTCAAGGCACGAATCAGTTTCGGCCTCGTCATGCACGGTTCAATGATCTCGTCGATAAATCCGCGTTCAGCGGCTACGTAGGGATTCGCGAATTTATCCTCAAATTCCGCCACCTTCGATCTGCGATACGTTTCGTCGCCGCCTGCGATCTCGCGTCTAAATAAGACGCCAACGGCGCCTTCCGCTCCCATCACAGCGATCTCTGCAGTTGGATAGGCGAAATTAATATCCGTGCGAATATGCTTCGATGACATCACGCAATAGGCTCCGCCATACGCCTTTCGGGTGATAACGGTTATCTTCGGAACGGTCGCTTCGGCGAATGCATAGAGTAGTTTTGCACCATGCCTAATGATGCCGGAGTGTTCCTGATTAATGCCCGGAAGAAAGCCGGGCACATCCTCGAACGTGATCAGGGGAATATTAAAACAATCGCAAAAGCGTACAAATCTCGCTGCCTTTACCGACGCATCAATGTCCAAAACACCGGCAAGAAATGCGGGCTGATTAGCTACAATCCCCACCGACTGGCCGCCAAGACGCGCAAATCCAATAACGATATTCGCGGCAAAATGCTCCTGCACCTCAAAAAAATAGCCCTCATCGACAACGTTATGGACGATGTCGCGAATATCGTAAGGCTGATTGGATGATTCGGGCACTATCGAATTTAGCTTTTCATCAGCTCGATCTTCGGGATCGTTGGTCGCGACAAACGGCGGGTCGTCGAGGTTGTTAGAAGGTATGAACGAAAGCAGTTCGCGGGTGATCCGGAGAGCGTGTTCGTCAGAATCCGCTGCGAAATGAGCAACACCCGATTTGGAATTGTGTGTCATCGCACCGCCAAGCTCATCCTTCGTAACCTCCTCGTGCGTGACCGTCTTGATCACGTCCGGGCCGGTGATGAACATATAAGAAGTGTCCTTCACCATCACGTTAAAATCCGTGATCGCCGGTGAATAGACGGCTCCGCCGGCACAGGGCCCGAGGATGCAGCTGATCTGTGGAACGACGCCGCTGGCGAGAGTATTTCGCAGAAAAATATCCGCATAACCGCCGAGGCTCACCACACCTTCCTGAATCCGAGCTCCGCCGGAATCGTTCAGTCCAACGACCGGTGCTCCGGTTTTCATCGCGAGGTCCATGATCTTGCAGATCTTTTGTGCGTGAGTTTCAGAAAGCGACCCACCAAAAACGGTAAAATCCTGCGCGAAAAGAAAAACCTCGCGTCCATCTACCAGTCCGTGGCCGGTTACTACGCCGTCGCCGGAAAAAAGCTGTTCGCTCAAGCCAAAATCGGTTGAACGGTGCACGACAAACTTGTCGAATTCCTCAAACGTCCCCTCGTCAAGAAAAAAATCGATCCTCTCGCGGGCCGTCATTTTTCCCGAAGCCTTTTGTTTTGCGATCCTTTCCGGACCGCCGCCTTGCTCGGCCTGACTCGAACGCTCGCGCAAACGGTCGAGCTTATTCACTGTCTTGCTTTCCGCTTTCATTACCTAAGAGTCTATTAGCTTTCCCGCCGTTTGCAAAATTTCAAAGATCGGCGAGCTCTTTCTGTAGTTCGGGGAATATCCGGCCGCGTATGGTCCTTAAAAACGTCGAGTTGGACGTTGATCGTATCGAGTTGATTTGTTGGAGCGGGATATACGGAAGAGGCTACAGGCTGCTGGGACGCAGCTTCTCCGACAAAGAGAGTCAGTGGGAAAAGGAAAAATAGTAGGCGTTTCATTTTTAAATTTCTCCAGTTTTGTAGTTGGTTACGGGCACTACCCGCTTGAGTCTATCCGCAAGTTGCGGCTTTCGTTAATTGCCTTACGGACTTGCCCGATCCGTCAAAGTACGCAATAAGTATTACTCGGGATGACGGAGATCGATACAATAACGAGCCGCGACAACGCGAAACTCAAACTCGCCCGACGGGTCCGCGACGGCCGCGAGCCGGAACTGATGTTTGTCGAGGGAACGCGTCTATGTGCGGAGGTTCTTAGGTCACCCGTAACTATTGTTGATTGTTTCATCTCGGACGCCTTGTTCTACAAAGAGGGCCAGATAGTACAGGCCATCGAGAATGCGCGAGCAGCGATCAATCGGCTCCGCGATGATCTATTTAAGACGATCGCGGATACCGACAGCCCACAGGGAATTGTGCTTGTTTGCAAACGGCCAAGTCTGAACCGGAAGGCATTTGAAGAAGCTTTTTCCGGAAGTCAGGCAGCGTTGCCGACAGTCGTCCTTCTTCACCAAGTGAATAATCCTTCGAACCTAGGAGCGATACTTCGCGTTGCCGAAGCCGCCGGGGCCGTCGGGGTTATTGTTTCGCGAAATTCGGCCGATCCGTTCTCTCCGAAAGCGATTCGTTCATCGATGGGATCTGCATTTCGGCTGCCTATTTGGAAGGATGTCGAAATGGAGGAAGCTATCAAATGGGGAAAGGAACGAGGAATTATACCGACTGCGGCAGATGTCGCGGAGGGAAACGCCTACACTGATATCGATTGGATGCTTCCGCGTCTGCTGATCTTCGGTTCGGAAGCCCACGGCCTTTCGGAAGCCGAAAAGAAATACGTGGATGACCTGATCACGATACCGATGAATTGTATAGTCGAGAGCCTGAACCTTGCGGTTTCGGCCGGCGTGATCCTATTCGAAGCAAAACGTCAGATAAACGCTAGCGGTTCGCGTTCTGATTAGAATGTGCGTTCGCGTTACCGGAATTCGCGTTTACCGAAGAATTTACCGAAGTCGCATTAGTAAAAGCAGCGAGGTCGTTTCTGAGCGATTCAGTTGCCGGAGCACTATTGATGACTCCCTGAGCAATGGATATCTCCATATTTAACGTCGCAGCGTCCGGGTCGTCGGCCTTTAACCGCTTACGAGCTTCCGCGAGTGCTTGTTTCGCCTGGAAATACTCACCAATTCTTAGGAAAGCTCTGCCTTTTAGGTAAAGATCCGCCGCGCTTGCGTCAGGGTCCCAAGCCTTATTCGCTTCCAGATATTTTGTCGGATCAGCATCGATCAAGCGGCGGCTTTCCTCGAATGAGGTTCGAGGCATGTCATCGACCTTTGTCGGCGTCAGGAGTGGTGTCGGCTGTTGCGATTGCTGCTCAACTACTGTGCTTGGCTGAACGAGAAAATAAATTCCCGCTGCTCCGGCAAGTGCACCGATTACTAGAATTACAAGCGACGAAAGGAAACTGCCGAAAAATCCCGAACGCGAAGGAAGAACCGGGTCTTCGGGGTATGTTGTCACGGACCTAGGCACTATCTCCGATGCGACTGCAGGAGCTGGAATCACCGGAACTGGTTCAACTAGAGCGGGTTCGACCATTGGAGCTTCGTCTTCCGCAGTTTCTAGTTCGGGCGGTCCTTCGGGCTCGCCCAAATCAAGTTCGAACGGTTCCGATTGGGCTAGCGTGATATGTCTGTCGGCTGAGAGGTCAAGGATATCGCCGTTCCCTGAGCTTTTAGTAATTGGCGTATCGTCAACTTGTAGTATGTGATCCTCGTCGATCGCAAACCGTTCATCTACCGCTAAGATCGCCTCGTCCGCAGCAAATGTCGCAGCCGGCGACAGCGGTTCGGCAGCGGTGATCGGCTCTTCGACAGCGCGCATCGGAGTTGCGACATCGTCAAACGGTGAGCGGGCAGTCGCTACCGTGTCTTCTTCGGGCTCATGAGTAAAATAGGTCGCGATCGGGTTTTCGATCGGAGGAGCGGTCTGGTTCTTTATTTTGACGACGACCGCCGTCAGATTGTCCTCGGCTCCGCGGTCGTAGCATATTTGCTTCAATCGAAAGCAAATATCAGCGAGGTCTTCGTCCGACTTGAGAATGCCCTCGAGTTCCCAGTCCTGAATATGCCGCGTGATGCCGTCCGAACAAAGTATAAAGCTCGTACCCGGTTCGACCATCATGGTTTTAAGGTCGATCTCGACGGTAGGCTCCGCACCAAGCGCCCGGCTGATCACATTTCTGCTCGGGTGAACGGCAGCTTGCTCGGGAGTCATCCGACCGGCCCGCACTTCCTCGGCGACCACCGAGTGATCGTTAGTTTCCTGCGAAATGACGCCGCCGCTGTCAACGCGGTAGAGACGCGAATCGCCGACATGGCCGATAGTGGCAATATTTCCTTCGAGATGTAGAGCGACTATCGTCGTAGCCATCGTGGCAAGCTGCGGCAGGTCGTGCGACATCTGAAAAATCGCCGTATTCGCGCTTTCGATCGCGCTTTGCATCACCGACTCGGGGTCTGCGGTCGGCGGTCGGTTGGCAAACGCTTCGCCTAGGATCTCCATCGCCATCTGCGACGCAACGTCACCAGCCTGAGCGCCGCCGACGCCGTCCGCGACGCCAAATATACCATACTGACTCATCTCAAGAAATGAGTCTTCGTTCTGCGGGCGTTTGTCGCTAAGCCCACGATCCGTGATCGAGGCCGACGCTATCTCAAAATTATCTTCCATCAAAATAAGAGCGCGTATGAAATACTATAAATCAAATAATTTCAATAAGTTGGCGAGACCTTGTTAAGGCATCGCACAAAGCGTATTTATCTGCCGATCTACCGAGTTTCGATGCGAAAAAGCCATTAACATCCCAAGCATGAAAAAGCTCGTGATCAGACTGAACCCGCCATGACTTACGAACGGGAGCGTGATGCCCGTCATCGGAAGAGCACGCGTGATGCCGCCGATGTTCACCAAGGCCTGAAATCCGATAAACGCGACAAGCCCCATCGAGCACAGCTTGCTGAACATATCTCTTGAATCCAAAGCAGTTCGCACGCCGGCGCTGACAAATACAATAAGGGCAAAGGTTATCAACAAACCGCCCAAAAGTCCAAGTTCTTCGCCGAGCGCCGAAAAGACGTAATCGGAGTCGGCGACCGGTATCAATTCCGGATATCCCAGTCCCAACCCTCGGCCTGTGGTACCGCCCGAGGCGATGCCGAACGTGGCCTGTGCCGGCTGGAAGGCGAGGATGTCGAACCACGCGTCAATATTGATCGATTTCTGCATGTCCGGATCTTCCTCAAGCATTTTCGGAAGGTCGGGCTCCTTTTCGACAAGCTTCTTGTAGTATTCGTCGTAATCAGTTTTCCACCACGGCGTGTCCGGCGTCGGTGGATCGAAGCCATCGAGCCAAAGATGGAATCGCTGCTGAATTCGATTTGGCAGTACTTTTTTGACCGGCCCTGCGAGCGTCGGCAGCAGCGGTATCCTCTCCTGCGTGTTTATCGGCAGGGCTCCGACGACAAGCACGCCGACCACCAGTGCAACGCTTCCGATCAATACAAAACGCTGCGAAAAACGCCGTACCGCGATCAGGTAAAGCGTCGCGTAAACCGCGCTGAACACCATCATCTGCCCGAAATCCTTTAGTACAAAAAACGGCACGAACGGCATTATCGCCATCACCACCAGCGGCAGCACATCTTTTGCCCGGGGAAGTCCCCAATAAGTTCGCGCAAGATTCTTGTAGAGCATCGCTAGGATCGCGGCGAAACCGATCAAAAATGGAATTTTCGCGGGTTCCCACGGCGTCATGTTGCCCAATGCCTTTCCTGCGTGAGAGGTGATCGCGGCCAGCAACAGTGGAACCAAAGTGAGTAAAACGATCAGAAAGCCATTCTTCTGTAGCAGGTCGAGAATGCGGTCACGGCGTATGAAAAGAAAGGCTAGCAGCATGCCGACAATCCCAAGTATCGGATTTACCGTGTTTCCCGAAAACAATACCTCGCGGACACTGTCGGTCGCCGATCTCGGTGTTTCCTTGGACAGATCGACAGGCGACGGAGGCGTTGCCGGAAGTCCCATCATCTGCTTCTTTTCAGCCGAGTAGTTTTCTTGGATGTAGTGAAGCTGAAGCGTTCGTATCTTCTCCTGCCGTGCTTCCGCCTTGTCCTTTCGCGAGGTGTACTCAGGATCACTAAAAAGGCGATACTGCACCGTCAATCCGATCGAGAACATCAGGATCGCCGCCGTATAGATCGTCCAGTTACCTTTGAATTTAAAAACGTGTTTCAGAAAGATCGGCAGGATCGCAAGAAACGCCAGCAGCCCAATATTCCGGAACGCCGTAAGCGGGGAAGTTTCGTAACCGCGGATCAAGGCTCCATAGTGAATAGAATAGTGCGAGATCGCAGTCAAAATGACGATCAGCACGAGGATGAAAAAATGTGATGATGTACGGTTTTTCATCAAATCTATTTCGTCTTTTTCTTTGCAGGAGCTTTTGCGGCCGGTGCCGCCTTCGGTTTGTATTTGTCGCCCAGCAGCCCGAGGTCGCGTGCTTTTAATATTACGTTAGCCGCGATCGGGGCAGCTGTCGTTCCACCAAACTTACTCCCAATGTCCTCGATAACGACCGCTATTGCCACCTGCGGATTTTCCAAGGGTGCGATCGAAATGAACCAGCCGTCCGTCCGGTTATAGGTCTGATATTCCTTGTACTCGACCATGTTGCCGGTGGCGTCCTTTTTCTTTTTCAGTACGAACAAACGCTCGCCGGTTTTTGGATCGAATTTTGGCGCGTCGTCCTTTTCCGCAGTGCCGGTTTTCCCGCCGGCCATAATTCCTGTTCCGGCAAGAGCACTTCGCACAGCTCCGCCGGTTCCACCTGCTTCTTCTGTAACGGTAGACATGATATCGCGGACGCTGGCTGCCTGCTGCGGATTCAGGACCTGCGAAAATACCTGCGGCGGCAGCTCGAATTCGATCTTCGGCTTCATCAGCCTCCCCTGCATATTTGCGGGTGCCGAGGCGATCAACGCCATCTGGAACGGTGTCATTTGCGATGCCAGACCCTGACCCATTCCTTCTAATCCAAAGTCGAAAAGGGTCAGTTCCTTGCCGATCACCATCGTCGAGCGGGCAGGGCTGATCGAATTTGCGATGCGTTTGTCGCTCGTGTTCCAGATGTCCGGGAAGTAACCTTGGGTTAAAGCTTCTTCCGGTTTGTCGACCGCGGCTATGCCTAACAACCGTGCAGTTTCGCCCATCCGGTCCCGACCGAGATAGTTTGCAAGTTCGGCAAAATATTGATTGCTTGATACCTTGAACGCATCCCGAATCGGCACATCGCCGTGGCAGATCTCGCAGCTTCCGCCAGCATCGCATATCGCTCGAGAACCCTTGAACGGCGTGTAACAATCCGGTGCAGGCAAGTCAAATCCAAGGAAATCTTGTTTGCCTGCTCGGAACGCCGACATCATCGTAAGTGTCTTAAATGTAGAACCCGGCGTATAGTATTCCCGCGTCGATCGGCTCAGAAGCGGTTTGTTCGCTTTATCACCTTCTAGTTTCAGATAGCCTTCCAGGGTCTGGACCTCGCTGAGGCTATAAGACGGATTTGAATACATAGCCAAAACCTCGCCGGTTTGGGGATTCAGAACGACGATGGCACCTTTCTTACCGGCCAACTGATTCGCGACGTACTCCTGAAGGTCGTGATCGATCGTGATCTTAACGTCATTGACCTCAGCCTGCGGCTTCTTGTATTTGGTAAGGATCTCCCAGGCTTCAGGCATAGGATCGGCTTCCTTCTTATAAAGCGTCCGTTCGAGGCCCGGCGTTCCGCGTTCGGTTCCCATCAAATGGGCCATTTCCTTATCAAGCGGAAAATTACGAACGATGTCACCGTCTTTATCGATCTTGTAGTTCGCAAGCGACGAACTCAGCTTACCTGTTCGATCGAGCATCCACGGCCGAAGCGTTGCGGCGCTAGCTCTACGTGTCCGCAGGTCCTTATAAGCAAGCGCCTGAAATTCCTGATTGGTTTCGTCCGCAAAGTAAACCCAGTAGACCTGAAATCCGAAAACCGAGAACGCGAGCATGACAAAAAAGAATTGCCAGGCGCGCATACTGCGGTTCGCAATAGTCTGGGTGATCTTTTTGGTGACCTCCCGCGGTAGGTTTGCTTCGAAAATAAACCGCGGACGGCCAAAATTGTCGAGGAACGTCAAAATCAAAAATCCTATCAGAACACCCACGCCGATCAAGTAGACGATCGTTAGCCCAGCCGGAGTGCGTTCGAGGATCTGTCCGCCGAATAAATTCTCGGGTTTGTATTTTCCCCAATCGATCAACGTAAGAAGGAGCAAGTTCATTGTCTATTGTCGCCCTCCTTTAGATCGGCAGGATCGAGATCGATGCTTTCCTGTGTCACGGGAATCGCGGGCTGCGGAGCGGGCGATTCTTTTGCAACAACCGGTCTGGGCGCGTCGGTTGTCAACGCATCGAGAACGATCTCGTTTGGCGTGATCGTTTTCTGTATCGGCTGTGGCGGGACCGAAGGTGGTACGGCAGCCGGTGCCTGAGAAGCCGTCTGTTCTGAGATCTTGCTCGAAAACTCAAATCCATTTATCGAAACAGTCGGAGCCTGCGTGATGCTCACCGGAGCCTCGGCCGCTGGTTTCGGTACGAGCTTGAAGATTACTTCTACCGTGCCGAAATTTACCTTGTCACCTTCTTTGATAGCTTCCGCCTTTCCATACGCGATACGCCGTCCGTTGACAAAGGTTCCGTTGGTCGAACCGGTGTCCCCAAGGATCAATTGCCCATTCGAATTCAGGACGAGCGAGGCATGAAGTTTCGAAATGCTCGCGTCATCGATCGCGATGCTGTTTTCCTTCGTACGCCCAACGCCCTTGCGTTGATCTTGAACAAATTCGATCCGTAGTGACTTCGGTTTTTCCTTTTCGGTAAACGTAAGAACGTAAGTCTCAGACGCCAATGGCAGCTTTTCCTCGTACGCTATATTTATCTCGGTCGAACGCGAGCCCGGAACAATCACATTCAGACCTTTAGCGTCGTCGTCAACTATCTTCTCAAAGCTCACAAAAAGCTTTACGCCCGAGGTGAAATAATCGGGCTTTGCCTCGATCACCAGCGGCTGATAGGTGTAATAGCGCTTGTCATTGATGTGGTCGATCGCGGCTGTTAAGAGTTCATTCTCAAGCTTTCTCAGCGATTCATCAGAATCGGTCGAAAACTTGTCCCACTGCATCTTTAGCTGGATGTTGTGCGGAACGAAAAATCCGCGTCCTTCCGTGTTTTCGGCCTCTGCATCGAGCAACACTTTCATCCGTTCGATCAGTTCGCTCGTCGCCAGACTGCTCGAAGGCTTAAACCCCCGCCCTGTGAGCCGGTCGAAGATGTCGCCGATCTTGGTCAAGATCCCGCGGACAAGCCAGTCCGGCGAGAATCCTTTTGATTTGGGGGCGGTTTCGCTTGGCATTTAACAGGTAAAACGAATTTCTAAGTCATTTTAGTTCAAATAATTTACAAACCAAAGTGGATTTCTATTGCTTTTGGAGGTTTAACAATGTAAAATTTCTTTGGAAGTTGTTTCCCATTCCACCTATCCTATCTATTGGGAAAGCAAGATAGTTCATCCCTTTGGAAACCCGACAAATCGGATTCGTTCGCTCAAACAATCAAATAGTATGAATCAAAGATCGAAGATTATCATATCTGCCCAAGCGGGATTTTCTTTAATCGAATTGCTTGCCGTAGTGACGGTTATCGTCGCTTTAGGCGGCATTTCGATTTTTTATCTGGCTGGCCATCAGAAAGCGTACAAAACGGACGACCAATCCTTGCTTATTACCGACGTTCTCCAAGAAGCTCGCCAGCGATCATTGACCCAGCGGCGAACAATGAGGGTAGAGATCAATCGAACTACAAACTCGGTCAGATTGATTGACGAGAACACGGACGCGACCACTCCTACGGACGACCGCGTGTTGAAAGTGGTCAATCTTGTAAATCCGGTTGACGTCGTCGTAGGAGCTCCTCCCGGAAATATCTCTTATAATCCGCCCGAGCCACTCCCGAACCCGACCGCCGTGTTCCTACCAAGCGTCTATCCAACCAGTGCTACGCAAAGCGTGTGTACGCTCAGGTTCCGTAGCGACGGCACGGTCACGAATGCGGGCAACAACGCTATTGGAACGGGCGCCGTAATGACGGGTGCAACCATCCACGTCTGGGAACCGATCCGTGCGACACCGGCAAACTCGGATATCGCCCGTTCGATCACGGTGATCGGTTCGACGGGGACAATTCGACTTTGGGAATTCGATCCTCAGCTGACGGGTTCCAATAAGTGGAAAGATTCACGACGATATGGTACCTACGGTGGTTCCGCCACGCCTACTCCGACGCCGTAATCCGAGAACATTGGATATCAGGAAATATAATGTCAACCAATATGAAAAACCAAAAGGGCTTCTCCTACATCGATGTCATGATCGCAATAGTGATCCTGATGGTAGGCGTTCTAGCCATGCTGTCCGCGTTGACTGCAAACCTCATCCGATCTTTGGAATCTGAAAAACTTGTTGTTGCAAAACAGCTTGCTCTTTCAACGGTCGAATCCGTGATCTCGGCTAAGGAAATAAGCAGAACGGACGTGAATGAGAGTTGGGACGCTATGCGGAACACCGATGCGCCCCCCATAACAGAGCCTGACGGAACAATCGTCAATGGAATATTTCTGACGGGTTTTAATCCCGTTCGCGACGAAGAGGGGTGGGATGGAGTAGCAGGAACCATAGATGATGCCTGCGCTTCTTCCGGGCCGTGCATAGTTCCCGGGAGACCTGACAATACGAGCCTGGTAAAGAATGGTTACCAGCGGCAAGTGATTGTCACGGACATTGACGATCCGGACCGTCCCGCTGCATCCGGCTACAAAATAAAAAGGCGAAGGATCGAGGTTCACATCCGATATTTCGCGTTTCAATTCGCACGTGACGAGGTTGCTTCGACAATACTCACAGATTACGCAAATTCGAACTAAGTACTGTTAAAGAGGCAGCGAAAGAGATGATGGACTTAAACTACGGAAAAATATCTAGAACCCGCCCAGGGTTTATAGGTCAAAAGGGATTTACGCTGATCGAGCTGCTGATCGCGATGGTGATCTTTCTCATCGTGACCACGGCGATTTACGGTGTGCTCCAGGTAGGTAGCGTCACGCGCAACCGATCGAGCCGACGTTCTGACATCCTTAAGAATGCCCGGGTCGCAATACAGCTGATCGGGCGAGATGCATTAAATGCGGGTTACGGATTTAACAGGAATGGGGCTCGGGTGCCAGACAATTTCCTTGCGACCACATTTGGTCTTCCTGCAGATGCAGACACAAATCGAGACTTACTTTCGTCGATAATTGTAGGCAACGACATTTTCACTAACAATCTCGCTTCAAGTTCGTCGGCGCGAACGGACACGGTAGCGTTCTGCTATCGGGATCAAGATTTTAATCCTTCGCCACCGCCGCTACCTCCAGGCACTATTTCAACAGGTCAGGTGGTCCAGCTTAAGGATGTCACGAATCCTGGCGGAAGCCCGGGAACTTCAGAACTGGTTTCAAGTACATCGGCCGGTGCCGTAAACGCGAAGCAGTACGATCTGTATCTTGTCGAATCCGATACTGTTCAGGCCGCAGTAATGGCCACAACCGTTTCGGGCACGGATCGAATAGATGCCGCTCCAGGTGATCCGCTTGGCCTTAATCAGCCGCTGAACGGTTCTGGTTCGGGCGGGAGCGTTCTCAGAAAATGCGTCGGAACTACTGATTCAAACTGCACTAGCTATGTCGCTACCCTGACGCGATTCTTTCTCGTCAGTTACAAGGTCAAGACCGACGGAACGCTTGTTCGAACGCTTTACGGGAACAATACCGGGGGTACCAATACTCAACAAGTACAGGAACAGCCGCTGGCCTACAATGTCGAAGATTTACAACTGAGATATGTATTGGATGACGGTACGGTAACCGATAACCCGGTCGCAGGAGACGATGGTCTTCTCGGCACCGCAGATGATGATGAAAGGGCGGTCAACCGTATTCGCCAGATCATGGTAACAATCAAGGTCCAGTCTACGGTGCAGGACGAACAGACGAAGAAAGCTGAAACGATCACACTGAACGCAACTTTCAGTACTCGGAACATGGAGTATGACGCTGGATAGAACCACAGGTAATAAAGAGATGAAAAAGAAGCTGACAAAATCCGCTCGCTTGTTTGTGTCCCGTTTTAAGAGGTCACATTATTTATCGGGGCTAGATCGCGAAGATGGGACCGCAATGGTAATTGCTCTCTTGATCATGATCTTATTGATGGGTTTCGTGGCTCTAGCGATCACCCGAACGAATAGCGAAACGGTCGCGGCCGCAAATGACGCGACCGAGTCGCGTACGTTCGATGCCGCAAACGCCAGCCTCGAAATAATGACCCGGAATTTCGACAAGATCTTTGACCTAAAACTAAATCCGGATCCAGCAGATCTTACGACTGTAGCAAGCCAGATTCCTCCAGGCTTTCCGGACTACGACTTTTCTACACTTCCAGGTGGCCAAAAGGTCTCTGAGACCGGCCCCGCAAAAAATGTGATTATGAAAGGCGGACCTTTTCAGGGTCTAAACGCCATTCAGGATGAGTGGCAGCTGGACACTACTGCGACGCACAGGGCAACCG
>JBDTXM010000052.1:0-17312 GCA_040006215.1 Acidobacteriota bacterium | reverse complement strand
GATTCCTCTCCGCCCAATATGATCTCGTCTCTATTTATCAATTCGCCGATAAACTTAAAGCCAACGGGCGTTTCGTACAATTTCAACCCGCGCTCTTCCGCAATTCGATCGACTAAGTGCGATGTCGCAACGCTTCGAGCAACCCCTGTCTTCCAACTGCGGCTCTCGGCCAGATAATCGGTCAACAGGGCGATCAGTTCGTTCGGAGTAATAAATCTGCCGTTGCTGTCGATAACTCCGAATCGGTCGCCATCGCCATCTGTCGATAGACCCAATGTCAATTTCTTCGCTTCGACCGTTTCCCTCAACTCATCGAGGTGTTCTTCGGCAGGTTCCGGCGCTTGCCCGCCGAATGTGACGTCGCGCCAATCGTGGATGGTCTCAACCTCAAGACCGTGATCACGTAATGCCTTATCCAAATATCCTCGGCCGGTACCCCAAAGAGCGTCGTAAGCGTATCGGCCATTTCCTGCGGCAAGAACATCGAATCGAATTTTCGACTTTAGGTCTTCGAGATACGCTGGGCAGGCGTTGTATTCTTCGATCGATCCGCCGGCAGCTTCGTCCGCCTCTGCTCCTGATAGAATGATCTCTTCGATCCTCTTCGTTACTTCCGGCAGTGCGGGTGCTCCGTCGGCTGTCGAAAACTTTATGCCCTGATACTCCGGAGGATTGTGCGATGCCGTAAAATTGATGCCTCCGATTGCCTTTTGGCTTCTTATCGCGTGAGATATGGTCGGCGTAGGCGTCGTTCCCGTACATCTGAGTACCCGAAATCCTTTCCGACTAGCGATCTCGGCAGCTACATCGGCAAATTTTTCGCCCATGAATCGCGAATCATGTCCGACGATCAAAGTCTTGGACGCCGATTCTTCGTTTTTCAAAGATCTACAGATCGATTCGGTTACGAGCCGGACGTTCGCGTATGTAAAATCGTCGGCGATTATCGCTCTCCAACCCGACGTACCGAACCGTATCGACATAACTACAGTGTCACGAACCCTATCTTCAGTTTTTCTTTAATATTACAGCGTCAATGCTGTCGTTAAGAGCGACTTCAATGAACGAACCTTTTTCCCTTGAAGTGAAAAGAACTTTAGCATAGCTTGTTTAACATGTAAAGGATTATTTTTCGACCCTAGCATCTTTGTTTTCAGATATTTACACGATTTACCCTCAGGTAAGAGATAAAATAGCTGCTTAAAGTGAACCAAATACGAACCTTTTCGGATATTTTTCCATTTTTAACGAGAAGCTAAGCTTTTTTGAATACCACGACGAGCAAAGGCAATTGGGCATGTTCAAACCCTCGACCACCCTTAAGCGATATCTTAAGCTGCCTATTCAACTGCGGAATCGGACCACTTATCCTTAAATCGAGCCGCTAACTGGTTGTGTCAGAATATACGCCTGTCTGTGACTACCTCTTTCTTTGTGTCATTTTGTCCTGAAATCGATTATCGACCGCTTTGTCAGCCGAGTTATATAAGCCCTTTAGTTAGAATATTTATCACGAATCTATATGGTTTCTTTGGAGTGGCACGTCTGTTGCTTCTCGCATATAAGGATATATACGTCGCTCAACTCTTCCGTAAACAATTTTTACCGAGCTGTAACGTAACGTTATTTTTGTGGAGAACTATTTTATGAGGCCAGTTAAACATTTTGAGAAAGGATTGACCTATATCGCAAAAGGCGCTTTCAACGCGGTTCGATCGGTCAATCAGTTCAAACCGAATCCGTCATTTACGCCGAAGTGGTCGGACAAACCCATGCTTAAGTCTTGGCAGAAGACCAAGCCGACGCTCGGGTTTCCGCGGCAGACTGATTCGTTGTGCCCAAACTGCGTGATAGAGGCGCGTGAAGAGATCTTGAGTGGCAAGCGTGAGGTTTCGGCTCTTATTAATGAGAATGTCGGCGAGATCAAGGCCCAGATAATCGAACGTGACGGTCAGGTCTGGATGATCAAGGATTGCCCGACGCACGGCCATTTTGAAGACATGATGGCGATCGATTCTAAGTTCCTGCAGCATGTCGAATCCCTCTTCCCTGGCCGCGATATCGAATCGCACAACGACGAAAAGCTTCACAATCACGGCACATCGTCGGTCAAATATGGCCGCGGTGCTGTTTTGACGGTTGACCTTACGAATCGCTGCAATATGATGTGCGATCCGTGCTTCATGGACGCGAACCAGGTTGGTTTTGTCCACGAGCTTTCGATGGAAGACGTTAGCGAGATTCTGGACAATGCTATCCAGATCAAGCCGCGCCGGCAGATGTCGGTGCAGTATTCGGGCGGTGAGCCGACGTTGTCGCCTTACTTTCTCGAAGCGGTACGTTATGCACGCAAGGTTGGCTACAACTCGGTGCAGGCCGCGACTAACGGAATCGAGTTCGCGAAATCGAAAGAGTTTTGCCGCGAAGCCGCCGAAGCTGGCCTTCGATTCGTTTACCTTCAGTTTGACGGTATCGGTAACGACGCCAACTCGCATCGTCAGATCGGCAACTTGTTCGACGTAAAACTTCGTGCGATCAACAACCTGCACGAGGCCGGTGTCGACATTATCCTTGTTACAACTCTGGTCAACGGCGTCAACAACGATCAGGTCGGAACGATCATTCGCTTTGCTCTCGAAAATCCGAAGAAAATCTCGTTCATCGCTTTCCAGCCGGTATCGTTTACCGGTCGCGACGAGCTGATCACGGAACAGCGTCGCCTGCAGCAGCGTTACACCCTTGCTCACCTTGCTCATGATGTTCACGATCAGGTCGGCATCACGGAACCGACGCGTGACTGGTTCCCACTTTCGCTTATGGGAGCCTTCGCCGATTTCGCCGACGTGGTCCACGGACCCGAGAGCGATTGGGGCCAGGTCTCATGCGGCTGCCACCCGAACTGTGGTGTCGGAACGGCCGTGATGGTCAATAAAGAAACAAAAGAGATGGCACCGGTTCCGCAGTTCCTGAATATTCAGGGTCTCGTGACCGATATGCAGCACATCACGGATACCAACCGCGGCAAGTGGTTCTCGAATATCATGATGGGCCTCGCGCTTCTCAAAAATTACAACCCGTACGGTGCGCCGAACAGCTTGACGCTCGGCGGCATCCTTAAGAAGTTCGACAAATCGTTCGGGCTCTCGGGTAAGGATTACGGAAAGGTCGGTCCCGATCGTACCGCTGAAGACATCGAGAAACGCCGTCAGGATCCCTGGAACTTCCTCTTTATTGCGGGAATGTGGTTTCAGGACCTCTTCAACTACGATTTCCGACGCACTGAAATGTGCATCATCCCGTACGGTACGCAGGAAGGCGAAATTTCCTTCTGTGCATATAACACGGGTATCGGCTGGAGAAACATCATTGAGCACATGCACCAGAACGCGACCGTCGCTCAGTGGTATAAAGAGCACGGCCGACACGATGTGTTTGCCCGCGGCAAAAACGTTGAGCTTGGCGACGATTCGCACAGCCTCATCCTGAACGAGGTTGATCTTAGCCGTCCGAACAAACCCGAAATGGAAGGCCCCAAGACCGCAGCCGAGGAAATGCAGATGATGCGTAAACTCTACAACGAAATGGTCATGGAAAAAGCTGGTATCAAAGGCGAAGCCATGGTCCAGATCGGCGGCCTCAAACGCAGCAAGAAAGAAGACCAGGAAATGGCTGTGGCTGAGTAAGTTCTCAGTTAGCGATAGTTAATAGAAAGCCTCGTCGGAAACGGCGAGGCTTTTTTGAATTGGAAAATGTAACATAATGCCAGATCAGTGGGCGGTGGCAGCAGGCAGAAGCGGATCTTAGAGACCTTTTCGTCCCTTTTCATGCGATTCGCGGGCCGAACGTTTTCTATCTACGATACCCGAATTACAATAAACGCATGTCCGAAGAGAAACAGTTGGCCAAGGTGACGATACGTACGCCGAAGGGTTGCGCGAAGACGGCGCTTAGCGTGGATGCTCTCGACAAAGCGACCCGCGACCTCGCCTGGAAGACCTTTATCTACATCGGCGACCAACCCCTCCTCTGCCGCTCGTTCAAACTAAACACAAAGCCCAACGGCCAAAAAACCGTCACCCTAGAAGTAATGGAAGAATGCTTCGAGATCGTGGAGGTGGAAGAAGGTGCGTAAATAATAAAAGCCACGTCGAACGATCGGCAAGGCTTTCGTATTTTGAAAAATTGGTTTTAGATCACGCTGTCGGGTCGCCGATCTGTTCGCCGCGGCGGTTCATTTCGGTTCCGCAGTTCTTGCAGGTCCAGCCTCCCCAGAGTGCCTGTCGAAACGATGACGGTCGACGCGTAAACGGAACAGGCGTTCCACATTCCGGACACCCGCCTTTTGCGTTAGCGTTGTCTCGGTACTTTCGAGCCATCAAAAGCACAACCACAACCCCCCAATCCCTCCGAATAGCATAAACTCCGCACTCCTATAGTTTAGTTGTTTAAAAAACCCTTGCTCAATGACGTCACGCCCCAGGACTTTTGCACTACAGCTCGTTAGGGAAGTTCACCCGCTCTATTTGTCGTGATAGAATCCAAAGTACTTGAAGGATAGCCAATGAAAACTCTCGCATTGATCGTTTTTTTTACTGTCGCTGTATCAATCGCTAAGGCACAAGGTGACTATTCGGAATCGGCCCGTTACGTGCCGCGAGATCTATCTCAACTCATTCCTCAAAAGAAAGGCAAAAAGAAACAGTCACCGCCGCCTAATGTTGGTGTCCCAGGGGCACCTACCGTATCCTCATCGATTTCCATCCCGATTTCCGTGCTTGATCCTAAAGGCGTTCGTATCCCAAATCTCAAGAAGGAAGATTTCAAGGTATTCATCGGCGACAAAGAAGCTGAAATAAAATCCTTTGCTTGGACAACAGGTCCAATGAACGTAGTTTTGCTAATTGATGCGAGTCCTTCGGCGGCGCATAAGCCTCAAGAAGTGCAGCAGATCACCAGCCTGCTAGTTGACCAATTTGTGCCCGAGGATAAGATCATGCTCGCGGAGTTCAGTGATCGCCTGAACGTATTGACAGATTTTACGACCGATCGAGACGTCCTACGAAAAGCCATCGGCAAATTTCCTGCGGGCGACGGTACGTCTCTTTATGACAGCGTCGCAAAGCTATTTTCAGATCGAATCCTGACGGCGAACTCGAATACAGTTGTCGTCCTTGTTACTGATGGCGTCGATACAACCTCTTTCAAACAAGACTATGCGGGTTCAATCTCGGCGGTCGAGGGCTCTCAAATGTCTGTATTTCCGATCTACCTTGATACACTTTCGGCGAATGCTCAGCCTGCCATGCCAGCTCCGGGCTCATGGCAAGCAGTGTTCGCGAACATTCCGGGAGTGTACGTTCCGCAGCCTCGTTACCAAGCACAAGACATGACGAAGGCATACGAGGTCGGCCAACTCTATTTGAGCGATCTAGTCTTCGCCACCGGGGGCACGGCATTCACAGTGCCTGGCTTCCGTGCGACTCCCGCCGAAATCGCCAAACACATTCATGAGCGCTACTTTATTACCGTTCAACCGTCCGACTCTCTTGTCTCAGAACTGCGTTATCCGGTTCGAGTCCGCGTCAATATTCCAAATGTAGCCGTAATCGCTCGCGGCAGCTATATAGCCAAATAGCTTGAATCGTGAGGCTCTGACGTGGATCTGTTGATACCTTTCGCCCTGGTGTGAGAATCGTTACTTTCCGAGAGCGAGTCTATTTTCGAACAATCGATCTCCCGGGGTGAGTATTCGCATTCCAATGGCCCCGACCAAGAAAGGGATTCCCTGCGTTTTTTTGATCTTCAAAACAAGAAAATGCGCCGGCGATGTTGCTGCCGACGCCCCGAGACCGGTGTGGGTAAGTCCAATAATATCAGAATTTCCAAGGAAATCAAATAGCCTAATTTCTTGCTAACAAAATAATTCTCAAAAGATGCCGCTCGGGCCTGGAATCGGCATTCTGTCTGTGTTAGCTTCAATTCGAAACAGAGAGCGGAGTTTCCCGGGCCCACAGCTTTAAAACTGGAGATATTCGTTCATTGAGAGTATATAAACGATTCGCGGCCTCCCCGGCTGCGATGCTCCTTCGGGAGCGAGCCCCGGCCGGTGTGGGAGACGTCCGGGGCTTTTTATTTTCCCAAGAGCATTCTCCGCAAATAAATCCGAAAAAAAGTTAGTTTTGAAGTGGGGTCGGTTTTTTGTAGCTCGAGCTGAGCTGCGGCTCGATACGGGTCTTTATCGCGCCCTTTTCTATGTATATGACAAGCGTGGTCGGAACAAAGCCGGAATCGATGATCTGCGGCTTCGGCATAGACGGCTTTGACCGGTAGAACGCACGAATAACTCGCGACACGACAGGCTGTGGCCTGATAGCTGAGCGAATGGCTCGGGGTGCATTGGAAACTGACGGCGTACCGGTCTCGGGCAAAGGATCAGAGAGGCCGGTTGCGGGACCAGCTAAATTTTCCGTCTGCGCTGGGTTTTGTTCGGACTGTTGATCCACCGCGACGTCATTACCCGTGTTAGACGTCTCAGTATTGGGACGATAAGTCCCGATAAAAAGAGCGGCGGCCAGCAGTACAACGATCGCAAACGAGACCGCCAGGGCAAGCGTGCGAGCGTGGCCTGAGAACCAGTTCCCTCCCGCGTGCGAAGGTGCGGATATATCCTCGATCGCCTTTGGAGCAAGTGCCGCAAAGGCCTCGGCACTCACAAGCGGTTTCAAGACCTCGATCTCACCTGAAAGGCACAGCCGCCGAAAGGGCGGCGAATCTTCTGGCTCCTGAGCAACCGCTATACTCGATGCAAAATCGTCCAAGCTGTCGTACGGAATCTGCATGTCTTCTTCTACGGCGGCCCTCTCAAGCCGCTACGTGACCGGATCTGAAATCTCTACCGCGATGAACCGATAATGTTAAACAAAAATTATAGGATCGTGCGCGTAAATTGTAACCAGATTCCGCCAATAAGTCGAGGGATTTTAGCGGAGATTCAGAAAAATTTAACCCCGACAAGCAAGAAATACAAAAGTATGAGATTGGACACCCCGGCACCGGCAGCTACGAACCAGATGGTGAATTGGCGTTCGCGTTTTAGGTCTTCGGCGTAACCGGACAGGACGCCGTCGATCGGCGGGTCGCAGCGGGAGATGCTCTCGCGGACGAGTTTGAATCCGGTCAGTCCGATCAAGATCCCGACGAGGAATGGCACGCCGAGCCAAAACGGCCAGGCGCTTCCGACAGATAGAAACCCTCTAACGGTGTGCGGCCAAAAAAAGATCAATACGATCGTCGCGGCTTCGATAAGTACGCAGATCACGAAGACCTTAAGCGTTTGGAATGCGTTCGTTTCATCGGCGATCCGTTCGAGTGCTAACGCTCGACCGTCGACCGCCCGCTCTTGATCCTCGCTTCCGTAAAGCTCATCACGAATTTTGCCTTGAAGGGACATAGCTCTTCAGTTTTCAGTTGTCGGTTTTAGTATCGACGCGAGTTTGTCGAAATCGATGTTACCGCCGGAGACGATACAGACGACCTTTCCGGTGCCCGCTTTGCCTGACATGCCACAGGCGACTGACGTGGCTCCGGCGCCTTCGGCGATGACGCGGTTGCGGGTGGCGACGAGACGGAGAGCGTCCGCGACTTCGTCCAGTTTGGCGACGAGAGCCCCGTCGATCAATTTTTCGGCAAGCTTGAGCATTGATGGGAAAACGGTCCGGGCTCCGATGCCGTCGACGAATGACGACTGGTAATCAACGGTCACTGCCGAGCCAGCCTCCATAGACGGACCGAGCGGCGCGGCAGTCGCAACCTCGGCCGCGTAGATCTTACACGCTGGTTTCAGTCCCCTCATCGCGGCCGCGATCCCGCACGCGAGTCCTCCGCCGCCCCACGGAACTACAACGGCGTCAACGTCCGGCAAGTCTTCCATGATCTCGAACGCGATGGTGCCGTTGCCGGCCATCACGAACGGGTCGTCAAAGGCATGAATGAACGTGCCGTCGACGCCGGGAAACGCTCGCGTCTCAAATGCGCGCCACCAGTCGGTGTGCGGCGCCTTGATAACACGACCGCCGAGCCGTTCTATCGCCGCGATCTTCGTTTCCGGTACCGTGTCCGGTGCGATGACCGTACACGGAATCCCAAGCTCCCGCGCACGCCACGCCACACCCTGCGCCATGTTCCCCGCCGAAGCCGTCACCACACCGCCGGACAACTCTTCCCGCGACATGTGACCCATCGCGTTCGCCGCGCCGCGGATCTTGAACGAACCGATGGGCTGCAAGTTTTCAAGCTTCAGATAGATCTCGGCAGGCGCGTCAAACACGTTCAGCCGAACGAGCGGCGTCCGTGTCGCCGAACCAATGATCGTATCGCGGGCATTGTTAAAATCTTCGAGCGTCAACATAAGAAAGCGATTCTACCAGCAGCGGCCTCGGGACTAAAAATCTCAACGGATGCGAATATTTGTCTTATCGCCCGACCTCCTCTATTATCACCTCCAAATTATATGAAACGAGAAACATCAAATTTGCTTTCGTTCGGGCTCTTGGGGTTGATCGTTATGCTGGCAGCAACTGCGTTGCTTGCGACTTCGTGCTTAAAAATGGGCAACTTCAACGCTCCAACTCCGCAGCCTTCGCCGACCTCGTCCAACCCGGGGCTGACGGCCCTCGGTTATCCTGAAAACAGCGATCAAATAGCGGAATTTTTCTACGTCTTTTCCAATCGAGATTTCACCGCCGCGGACGCGGTGGCCCAGCTACGGATCGTAAGCAAGCCGCGGACAACAGAAACGCCTAACGGCGGCATAAGCAAGGTTTATCCAGAGCAAGATGCTTTGATCAAGGAGGTCCGGATCGATTCTAATAAGGACGGACTGATGGAGATCCAACTGATATACTCGCATCCCATTCGGGTCGATTTTGACCATCTCAAGGACCGCATTGCGCCGCATTATTCCGCACCGCCCCCCGGCTCAGTCGGCTTCATGTCCGCCCAACCGTCCGCCGCGGCAAATATGGGCCCGCCGCCGATCCTCGTTATCGGAACGCCGTCGAACTGCCGCCAGACATACTACTTCGCCGCCAGCGGCCGCACCTACATCGGCCGCGTCACCATCTCCGCAGAGGATGACGGATCTAACAGCTCTACGGGAACAAAAAATGTTTGGGAAGTAACGTTCAGTCGATGATTCACGACTAAAAACCAGCGACATCGCCTTAGGTTTGTAGATCGAGGCAAATAGCTTCCGCGCCGCCATTCTTTTTTGTTGACTTTGTTTTCCAACAGGTTCAGAGTTGGCTCGAATAGAGATACGGGAAAGATGCCTGCGGCCGGAGGAATATGTTTACGATCGGCAGGATAGGTACCACAAAAACTACGCTGAAAGGCGGCGTCAAAAAGCGAACGAGGTCGGATCCAGACAACGGAGTTTGAATACGCCTGGTAAGATAACTGAGTACCCGATCAGATTTCTTGCGCCCACCCTAACTTTCCTGGGCTTTTATAACTAATGATCCGAAAGTGGAAAGAAAGAAGGCAGGAAACGGAAAGGAGATCGAAAATGAAGAAGGAAAAGATTTCGGAAAAACCCGAAACTGCGGCCCAACAGGAAACCGTGGCGCCGGAAGATCGGGACTTCACCACCCGGGAGCCTTCGCAGCCGAGGGATTTTGTAGCGCTGATCTCTGAAAAGGTCGTCGGCCAGGACGCGGCGATGAAATCGATCGTCCCGTTCGTCTATATGTGGCAAGCGGGTCTCGCACCGGAAGGCCGTCCGGCGGGGATTTTCCTGCTTCTCGGGCCCACCGGCACCGGCAAGACAAAGACGGTCGAGGCGATAGCCGAGGTGCTGCATGGCAGCTCGAAAAACATCCTCAAGATCGACTGCGGTGAGTTTCAAATGGAGCATGAGGTGTCAAAGCTTATCGGTTCGCCGCCGGGCTATCTCGGCCACCGCGAGACCATTCCCATGCTGAATCAGGAACAGCTTGACGGCGTCGCGACGGAGGACTGCGATCTCTCTCTCGTTCTGTTCGACGAGATCGAAAAAGCGGCGCCGTCGCTATCGCGGCTACTTCTCGGCATCCTCGATAAAGGCATGCTGCGGCTCGGTGATAATTCGACGGTCAACTTCGAAAAAAGCCTGATCTTTTTCACCAGCAATCTCGGCGCCCGCGAGATGATGAAGGAACTCAATCCCGAATTCGGCTTCCGACGGGCAGTGACCCGTGAACGGAGCGAGATGGTCGGCAAGCTGGAGAACGTTGCCCTGGCCGCTGTTCGGCGGAGGTTCTCGCCGGAGTTCGTCAACCGAATAGATGCGGTCGTAACATATCAGCCGCTCGATAAAGACGCTTTGACGAGCATTCTCGATCAGCACATTACTAATCTTCAGCGGCATGTGAACACTAGGCTCGGTGAGCGATGCTTTGAGTTAGAGGTTTCACCGGCATCCCGCGCATTCCTGCTTAAAAAAGGCACTAGCGAAGAGTATGGTGCACGCGAATTAAAACGCACACTACATAGACATCTGACGCAACCGCTGGCGACGATGGTAGCTAGCGGCAAGGTCGAGGCGGGGGGCAAGATGAGGTTCGAAATCAGCGAGGACGGCGAGGAGCTAGTTCTGACGTCGTCGCCCGCAACCGTAAAGCGCGAACCTATCCTTCCACAGCAAGCCCCGATGGTTTTGATCGTCGATGATAACCATCAGCTTTTGCAGTTCCTCAAAGCGGCGTTCGAGCAATCAGCTTGGGAGCTTCGGACCGCCGAAACGGCCCGCGAGGCGTTCTCGGCTTTCAAGCAATCTCGGCCGAACACGGTGCTTCTCGATTACATGCTCGGTGCCGACGACGGGCTCCAGTTGGGCCTTAATATGCAGGCGATGGCTCCTGAAACGCAGATAATCATCATGACCGGCGGTGGACTATCTCCCGAGGAAGAGGCCGTCTGCAAAGAACACGATTTTCCGGTGTTGAATAAGCCCTTCCTGATCGATGACATCCTTAATATGATCGGGTATCGCTTCCAACATGCAGGCAAGGCCGCGGGTTAATGCGAGAATTATCCAGAATTCTGGCCGTCGTGTATGAAAGATTTTCATTTCCTCGTCTAAATAGGATTCGGAATACATTGTCCGAACATTACCCAACGAGGAAAATAGCAAAATGAAGAGATTACTTTTTATATTCGCTGCAGTTTTTCTTTTATCGGTCGTCCAGAGCGTATCCGCACAGGACTCGCAGCGCATTCAATTCGAGCGGGGAAAGAATTCAGCGACCATTAAAGGTACAACCGGCGAATACGGCGTGTCGTATGTCGTGACGGCAAAGGCGGGCCAGAAAATCGCGGTAGCACTCACACCCGCTTCGGGGATCGGAATAAAGATCGATACCGACAATGGCGGCTACGTTTTACTTAAAGAAGAAAGGGGCGGTTCTTATGAAGTCGATCTTGACCAGGATGGCGATTATGAGATATTTGTCGGGTCGACGAACCATAGATCAAAAGCATTTACTCTCGTAGTAAAGATCACGAAAGCCAAGCTTTCGGAAATTTAGACTTAGTGGCCATTCAGGTTTTACGTCGCTGCTGCGCATTTGGAACACCTCTTTCGAGAGATCATTGATGACGCAATTTGGAGTATAATGATGTCCTAAAGTCGTTTCTTAACGGAGGGCAAGATGAGTACACAGCCAAGGGCAAGCTCGGAATCGGACTATCCTGTCGGTGAGGAGTTCGGTAAATATCCGCTTTATAAGGTAGTGAGCGTCTTCGAAGATCCGCAGAAGGTCGATGCCGCGCTCGATGAACTGGGCCAACACGGTTTTTCGGACAGCGAGATCGAGGCATATTGCGGGATCGAAGGGAGCCAGAAGATCGATTTTGACGGAGCTCGGCACGGGATATGGACAAAATTTCTGCGAGCCGTCCAGCACGCCGGTCCGGAACGCATCTATCTAGAACGCTACGAAAAACATTTGAATGAGGGCCATTGCCTGATCATGGTCAGCGTAGGCAACGCCGAACGCAAGAATACGGCGGGTCGTATTTTGAATAAGCATACGCCGGAGCGGGTAACGTATTTCGGCCTTCTTTCTGCGGACGAGATAAAGCCATAGTTAATTTTGTCGCGCTCGTTATTATCGGATTTCTGGAATGCGCTGTTAATATATCCGCATGGAAAATACTAAAGATCGAGCTTCCCTATCGGCGGAGGCTTCGCTTGTTTTAGAAACACTCGAGGCAGTTTTTTCGGGTTCACCACTAACCATTAAGATAGCCAAAAGCCCGGAGCATCCGATGAAGGTCGAAGCGGCCTGCAGCGAACTCGCCCAGGGCGGCCAGATAAAAGAAATATCGAAGACTGACTTTGTTACCGAATACAGATTCGGCTAGAGGTATCGTTCCTCGATTGGCTGCTAAGATAAAGGGTGAGGTTCGCAACGTTGTCGCGTTTCGGCCGACGGGAGATGCAACGAAAAAAGCCTCGAGGCCAGACCTCGAGGCTTTTTTCACTTGAATTAGAGTCTTGTTTAGTAAGTCTGAATATTCAGAACTTCGTTAAGAATGGTTCCCAGAACATTCAGCGTTCCGCCTTCATTGTATCCATACTGGTAGTTGCCAACAAAGTCATCCCGATACTGGCTGTTCGACCCGTCCTGATAGCCGCGTTGGAAACCCTGTTGGAAATAATATTGATACTGGCTGCGATCAACGCCGCTAGAATAACCGTAGGTTCCAGTTCGATAAACGTTGTTGTTCGACCAACTACTATTTCGGCGTCCGTGGCGGTCCGAGCGTCCTGCCGCAAATCCCTGTCGATAGCCTTCGTTGACGGCCTGCCGAAGCATGTCGGCACCCCTGTTATCGGTGTTGTAGTAGCGACCGTTGCGGTAAATACGATATCGGCCAGATGTTACGGTAACGGTCGGCTGAACATTGTAGTAAGTGCCCCCTACCGTGCGCGTATTGCGCGTATTGATGATCCGGGTATTACGTCGCGTCCATTCGGTTTGACGCTGCTGTTCCGCTCTAGCCCGCTCTCTATCCGCTTTGTCCTGATGTTTATCAGCCTTACGATCCTGTTTTTGTCCGCCCCGATTCCCTTGAGCAAACGCCGCTTCGCTAGTACAAAATATAGAGATTAAACTCAGCGCGATCACTGACGCTATTTTTTTTAGATTAAATGATTTCAAAATACTTCCCCTTGTCTGCCGTCTTCACTCCCTACGTTCCGCCAGAAATTCCGTGTGAATCTCGATGCGTGTAAAGGTATGCAAATGATCGATATTTCAGCAGTTATCAATTTCCGCTATTCGCATAACAATCGCTCAGCGATCTGTGTACCCTTATTATCAATTTCGACTGGCGCCAGAAGTTATGAAATCCGGACATTCGCTATTCCTTTTCGACCTCTCTTTGTTCCGCCATTTTGACCATGCTGCTTTTACGATCAGGGGTGACAACAACACCAGAGCCAGCGGCAGCAGCCAACCCGTGGCCGCCCTTTGAAATTTTGGACTCATAATTTTTTGCCGCTCGTCGGACAGCCGTTTTCCGCCGCCACCTTCGTCTCTTTCACCGAGCATTTCTGTTCAGTCAATTCTTGTCGTGGCAATAGAATGCTTCACCGCTGACCAGTTGTCCGTGCGGCTTCACACATATCAAATTAGGGGCAGTCTGGAGGGGTCAACGATTCTTAGAAATGTATTTGCCGAGCAAACGGTCGTATTCATCCTTTACTACCTGGTAGCATTCGCAGGCGGCGATTTCCAAAGCTTTATGATCGAGCATTGTGATGGTGCCGCGGACATATTTGATCAGGCCTTTTTTCTGCAAGTGTCCGGCAGCGATCGAGACGCCCTCACGCCTTACACCCAGCATATTGGCTATCAGCTCGTGCGTCATGATCAGCTTGTTTGACTGAAGAAGATCGTAATTGATCAGCAGCCAGCGGCAAAGCTGCTGTTCGACTGAATGCAGGCGGTTGCAGACGGCGGTTTGTGAGATCTGCGTCATTAACGCCTGCGTATAACGAAGAAGAATATTCTGAAACACTCCGCCGCGTCCGAACGTCGATTGCAAGGCTTTTGTTCGCAGCCTATAGGCATTCCCCGCGCTTTGGACGACCGCGCGGCTTGGGGTCGTGCTGCCGCCCATGAACAGGGCGATGCCCACCAGGCCGTCGTTGCCCGCCATGGCTATCTCCGCCGTGGACCCGTTCTCCATGATGTAAAGCAATGAAATGATCACGGTGGTCGGGAAGTAGAGGTATTCGAGCTGCTCGCCCGACTCGTAGATCACCTGGCCCAAAGCGAAAGTCACCGGCTCAAGGTCCACGCTCAGACGTTCGAATTCCTCCTCCGGCAAGGCCGCAAGCAGATGATTATCCAGTGCGCTGTCTGTATGTTTTGTCACCGGCATAAGGTTCCTCCAGGCGAACTGAGTGGAAAAAAACTGCCCTTGGAATGATTCGATAACTCGGATACTAGCACGAAATCAGAATTTATGCGCTCGCGCACGTTCAAATAAAAGCTATATCTGTGTGATTGCGCACGGAAGTATCCCATGCCACGTAGTAGATTCACCTCAACCCCGTTCGCCACCGAATGCGGGGAGCGGCTAAAAACCAGTGGTGGCGACCGCGGCATTCGGCCGTCGCCGCTTAGGTTGATGATATGCAGGCAATCGTTATCACAGGTTTATTGGCTTTTTGGTTGGTCGGCGAAGTAACGGATAACACGTTCGGAGGATCTTTGCATTTGCTGTTTTTCGCCGCTTTAGCCATTTTTGTGGTCACCTTGGTCAGAGAAAGAAGGGCCGCTTAGATCGCCACACAATTTTGAACGTTTTGAACAAGGGGAGTCCGTTCTGACCAACGGACGCAGGGGCCTGATAGCGAAGAGCTATGTTTGAAGGATGACTTTCATTACGAAGGTCATCTTTCTTTTTTTGGAGATTTAATGAGGTGAGCGGCCTCATTTCTGACCGGCAAAATATCAAGCCAGGCAATGGGCAAAACGCGTATCGGTGCGGCGGCGCACGTGGTTTTAGCTACCTCGCATTGCCAAAAGGCCGCTTAAGGTGCATAATAAAAGCATCAATCCTTCTCTCGCGTTCCACAAGGGACGCGCTTCGACTGAACGGTTTCTTTATAAGTTTGAGAGCGGGCCACACAGATCACTAGAAGCAGCTCTCGTATTTGAGAAACCGAAATCGCGCTAACACGTTCATTTCGCCGCACTTCTTCAGCATTCCCTCAGGCGGGAAAAGGAACAAACAATGTCAACGAAACTTTACGTAGGAAATCTTTCCTTCCAGACCTCTAATCAGGATTTAAATGAATTATTCGCATCGGTCGGTACCGTCGAATCTGCCAATGTCGTCGAGGACCGCGAAACCGGCCGCTCACGTGGATTCGGATTCGTCGAAATGGCGTCGAAAGACGAAGCGGAAAATGCGATCGCTCAGCTCAACGGTAAAGAGGTAAACGGCCGCGAACTGAAGGTGAATGAAGCCAAACCCCGCGAAGATCGCGGCGGACGCGGCAATGGAGGAGGCGGAGGCCGCGGTGGCAGCGGTGGTGGCGGAGGTTACGGCCAGGGATACGGCGGCGGCGGCGGCGGTCGCTGGTAAGTATTTTTAAAGATGAACGATGCCGGATCCCGGCATCGTTCTTTTTGTTTTCAGGTTCGGACACAACAGAAAATCAGCATGGTCATTACTAGCCCCGTCACTTTATCTCGCCGCCACGTACTTGGCGATTTTTATGCACGCTGCCTTCCGATCGCAAGAATACCTGTTTACCTCGATTCAGAGGAGGCCGGTAAGATCGGCTTTGTTGATGAGGGCCTCGGAGCGTACGCTGATGCCTTCCAGTTTCATTTGTCTGATGAGATCTGCAAAAAGCTTTTGAGCGGCCATTACACATACTCGTTTCAGTACGATTATGCGGACAAAAAGACCGAAGCGACGGCCCGGCGGCGTATTAGACTTACCTCGATACTATTGAATTCGCGCAAGGGTTATGCGAAACCTCAGCCGAAGACAAAGGCGGTCGCTGTGGAAACGGAATAGTTTTGTGTGCGCTTGCGCATAAAATGATCTTCGGGTTTGTTGATTCACGAGATACGTGACAGACTCGTGTTGGACATCGCTTAGACTTTCCCCCCGTCGGATCGGACTCAGAGTAGGCCTGCTTGTCATCCCCGATGCGATCTCTCTTTTCTGTTGATTGGCAATGAAAATATTACTCTACAATCCTGACAACGGGATCACGCGCAATTTTATGCCGCATCTCTGGATGTTCCTGCTCCAGGCTCTCACACCGCCTGAGCACGAGGTGATCCTGATCGACGGCAACGCAAAATCAATGACGCGCGCCGAACTTGTCCGGTTTTGTAAAGACGAGAACATCGGCCTGGTAGGGATCGGCTCGATGACCCGAATGGTTGCACGTGCATATTTGGTTGCGGACGCTTTGCGCGAGGCCGGGTTTAAGGTCGTTATGGGCGGCCCGCACGTGACGGAATGCTCGGACGAAGCCCTTGGCCTCGATGGCGGCCCGCGGCATGCAGATGCAGTAGCTCTCGGCGAAGCAGACGAAACATGGCCGCTGATCGTTGCCGATGCGGCACGCAGCGAATTAAAAGAAATATATCAGCCGGAGATCGACCCCAAAGGAAACGATAAAAAACCAAATCTTCAGCCGTACCCGCATATCCCCTGGGAAACTCTCGACCTAGATCAATTCAGCCTGGTGCCGAAATTTATTCAACCCGTGCTGTCGAGAATGGGAGCTGGTTGGGGCAAATTCTTTGTCGTGCCTATCGAGACCGGACGCGGGTGCCCTTATGGCTGCGAATTTTGTACGGTCACCGGATTTTTCGGCGACTCGATCCGTTTTCGAAGCAATGAAAGTGTGATCGAAGAACTGCTGCGGCTAAAGGCCCGTGCGAAAAAGGAAAAGGGCCAGATCGCCGTCTTTTTTATCGACGACAATCTGGCGATCAACAAAAAACGCCTGAAATCGTTGCTTCGTGACATGATCGCAGCTGGAGCAACGCTCCCTTGGGTCGCGCAGATCAGCGCTAACCTGCTGGCCGACGAAGAACTGGTCGATCTGATCGCCGACGCCGGGGCGAAGTGGATATTTATCGGAATGGAATCGATCGATCCGGCCAACATGGCAGACGTGAATAAGACTTTCTCCAAGCCGGCCAATTATCAAAGCGTACTCGAAGGACTCGCCCGACGAAATATCTTTGCGATAACCTCGTTCATTTTCGGGATGGATAACGACACGG